>CAIXXP010000233.1 GCA_903923465.1 uncultured Sphingomonadales bacterium
CCCATACCGTCTCCCGGCGAGAGGGCAGCTCATGCCGCAGTTTGAATTTCCACTGGGGCTATGATAGCCATTCACGGACGGGGGATTTCATGGCTTTCAAATTGCCTCACTCTGCTAAACCAATGGTTGATTTTGCCATTCATGTGGTGGTGGGGGCATTCGGGTTTAGTGGTATTGGTCGTAGCAGTCGCTATATCAGCTTTTATTAAGTTAATTGATGGCATGGTGCCTGTGTGGGTACAGAAGGGTGCCGATTTCGCAGAAATGGCCTTGTTTGCCTTAGACCTTTTCCTATTTGGACTTTTTGTGGTTAGTGAAGCGGTTAAACTGGTTCGCGGACTATGGAAGGAATGGAGAGCATGATGGCTAAGCCCGTAAAATCGCAGAAAATCAGTGATTCGCATACGTTCGTTGTGGACGCGGATTACATCCGCGATCAGGCACGCGATGCTGTGCTGACCTTCTTGGCTCCCCTCAGTGGCGTTTATTTCGCTGCAACCGGTTCCGAGCGAGTCGATCGTCACCACAAGAAGCGCGCCTAACACCGCACCCCCTTGACAAACGAACCAAATAGGTTCACAACTCCATCCCTCCCCCGAGGCGACTCCCCACGCGCAAGGAGCCACCCCGGAACCGGAGAGCATTGAGTAAAGGCCGGCGCAGCGGGCGCATCAGCCACCGGGCACCCCGAGCGAGCCACCTGCTTGAATCAGGCAGGCTCCAACCGGCGCCCAAAGGCCAAAAGCCCGAGAAAAGCGTCAACTGGCGGCAGCCCGAGACGACCAGCGGCATTACGCGAGCCCGCCTGCTGGTCCCTGCCGCCGATGAGGGCCGAGCCCGGGAACCGCCACTCCCGGGCCATTCGCAAACGGCACCCGCGCGGCCCGAAGGCCCCGCCCCTGCGCCGGCCCCATCCCCTTGCCCGCCCCCAGCCGCCCACACCCCCATATCCAACACCCCCAACGCCGCAGGCCCAAATCCGCGCCGCAGCCCCCAAACCCACCACCGCACAAACACCCCACCCCTCCGCGCCGCAGGCCCCCCAAAAAAACCCCGCGCCAATCCCCCAACGCCGACCCCCCAGCGCCACGCCGACAGTACCGGGAGCGCGAGGGTGTAACACCCTCGCACCTTCCCTCTCCCCTCCTTCCCTCCCCCCTCCCTCCCTTCCCGCTTCAGCTTTAACCCTCCCCGCCCGCCCGCTCACCCTCTCCCAACCCCCTCGCCCCGCCCCCGGGCAGCACGCGCCAACACCCCCCACAAACCTGAACCTCCGCTGCAAGCCCGCTTCCAATTCCGTTCATGCCGCGACCCCTAGAACAGTTTCATCGCAGACGAATCGCCGCCCGAGCAATCCCGCTCCCCCGGCGTTTCCGTCCCGGAGAAAGTTCATGTCCAGCATCCTGAAGAAGGTCGCCCTGGCCACCGCGCTGGCCGCCACCGCGCTCACCGGCGTTGTTGCCAGCACTGTGCCGGCGCAGGCGCAAGAGTATCATCACGGCGGTGGGTATCGCGGCGGCTACCGCGGTGGCGACGGCGCCGGCGCGGCGATTGCCGGCGGCATTCTGGGCCTGGCGGTTGGCGCCGCCATCGCGTCGGATGCCCGCCCGCGTTATGTCTACGAGCAGCCCTACGCCCCCACCTACTACGCCCCGCCGCCGGTCACCTATTACGAGGACCCCTATCCGGTGGCCTACGCAATTCAGCCCGGCTGGGTCTGGCGTGACGGGTATTACTGGGACAACTGGGGCCACCGCTACTTCCGTGATGGCAGGCCCTACGGCGGCTATTACCACGGCGGCGGTTACTACCACGGTGAAGGCTACCACGGCGGTGGCTACTACCACGGCGGTGGCTACTACCACGGCGGCTGGCACGGCCACCGCTAAGCCCAGCCGCTAACCCTTTGGCCCCACCACACACAGGTGGGGCCGCAACCCACCCCTGCTCCCCCGGCGCCGGCTTCCCCTTCCGGCCACAGTCCGGGGGAGTACCCTCAAGGGCGCATGGCCAGCCGTTCCCCGGCAGTCATGCGCCCTATTTTTTTAGCATCGTTCCGGGGGGCCCCCGCCTTAGCGCCCAGCTTGATCCTCACCAGTCTTGATCTTCACGATCTGCGCCACCCCATCCAGAATGGCATCGGCAGCGGAGGCCGGAAAGAACGGCGCGATCCGCTTCAGGCAGCAGGCGGCAATCGCCTCGCGGTCGGCCCACAGCGCGGGCGCGGCCTCCAGCGCGGCGGTCATCGCCGGCACATCGTCGCAAGGCACGGCCATGCCGCAGTCGGAATTGGCCACCAGCTCGGGCACACAGCCACAGCGCTCGGAAACGATCACCGGGCAGCCGTAGTGCAGCGCCTCGTTCACCACCAGCCCCCAGGGCTCGCTGTGGCTGGGCAGCACCATGGCGGTGGCGGCGGAATAATTGGCGTAAAGCTGTTCCTTGGATTGCCCGCCGGTAAATTCCACGCTCTCGGCCACACCCAGCTGCGCCGCCAGAGCCTCCAGCGCCGGCCTCTGCGGCCCATTGCCCACCAGCCGCAGCCGCGCCCCCACCAGATCCGGGGTTCCATTGGCGATCGCCTGGGTAAAGGCCTTTATCAGCACGTCCAGCCGCTTTTCCGGCGACAGCCGCCCGACATAGACGAACAGCGCCTTCCCGTCCGCCGGCGCATGCGCCAGCCTTTGCACGGCCACGGCATCGGGGTCATAATTATCCGGCAGCGCGGCGGCCTGACAGCGCAGGAAGGTGTGGTCCTTGGGCACGCCCAGCCCCTGCACGTATTCCTGCGCCCGCTGGCCATAGCAGAACACATAGTCACACAGCCAGAAACTGGCCCGCTTCACCGCGTTTTTCCACCACACCTGCGGCCGGTCATAGGCGGTGGAATCGCAAAACACCGCGCGCGGCTTGCGGCGCAGCCACAGCACCACGGCCTGCGTGATATATTCGGGGCGGTGATATCCCGCCAGCACGACGAGATCGGCCTTGGTCGTCAGGGCCCGGCGCGCGCCCTCCCACATCAGCTTCCAGGTCGGCACCCCGGAATAGGTGCCGTTGAACAGCAGGGTCATCGGATATTTGTGGCGCGACAGATCCACCGCCGCCAGCCCCACGCGGTCGCTCTCCGTCTCGGCGATCTGGATCACCGACAGGTCGATATTGCGCGCATCACACTGTCGCGCCATCTGGGAGAACACACCGGCCTTATAGTTGGACCACAGAATATTATGCCAAACTTCCAACTTCACGGGAGTTTTCTTTCGCTTAGACTGCAACGGGGCCGTTTCGTCCAGAACGACCGCTGCCTGATTTCTTCCGATGCCGGCCCCCACCAGCATACTCCGCGCCAGAACGCTCCCTGCGAAAACGCCCATGCCACCAAAGCTCCTAAACAAATGCCATTGATTGAACAGTTTAAAGCCCGTAGGATTTGGGTTAACACTACCCAAACCGGCCTGAATTCATTGGACAAATCACCAACGAATCCGGATGCACCGGCTTATAGCACGCCGCACTACGCGCTAATACAGCGCATCTGCAGCATTCCCCTCGCCACCCCACACGCCTCTCGTCAAACCAGCCCGGCGCGGCTATGGGCGGGCGCCATGAGCCTTTCCGCACGCGCCACCTCCGCCGATCCGGCCGCCGCCCTCTCCCCCGGCGCTTCCCCCGGCGCGTCCCCCGGTGCTGCGGCAAGCGCTTCGGCAGGCGCTTCGGCAGGTCGGGCCGCCACCACGCCCCCCGGGCAGCCCGCCCTGCGGGTCGCCCTGTTCAGCGGCAATTACAATTACGTGCGCGATGGCGCCAACCAGTCGCTGAACCGGCTGGTGGCCTATCTGCTGCGCCAGGGCGCCAGCGTCAGGGTCTATTCCCCCACCGTCGCCCAGCCCGCCTTCCCCCCGGCGGGAGACCTCGTTTCCCTGCCCTCGCTGCCCATCCCCGGCCGCGCCGAATATCGCCTCGCTCTCGGCCTCTCGCCGCAGGTGCGGGCCGATCTCGCCGCCTTCGCGCCCAACATCGTGCATGTCTCCTCGCCCGATCCGTCCGCCCACCGCGCGGTCAGCTGGGCGCGGGCGCGCGGCATCCCGGTGCTGGCCAGCGTCCACACCCGCTTCGATACCTACCCGCGCTATTACCACCTCGGCTGGGTGGAGCCGGTCATCACCGCCCTGCTCCGCCGCTTCTACCACCGCTGCAACGCGCTGGTCGCCCCCTCCGAAAGCTTCGTCGAGGTCCTGCGAGACCAGCGGATGCACGCCGACATCTCCATCTGGTCGCGCGGCGTCGAACGCGACATCTTCGATCCCCAGCGCCGCGACATGGCCTGGCGCCGCGGCCTCGGCATCGCCGATGGCGAAGTCGTCATCGGCTTCTTCTCCCGCCTCGTCATGGAAAAGGGCCTCGATGTCTTCGCCGACGCGATCGACGCCCTGCGCGCCATCCCGGGCCTGCCGCCCCACCGCATCCTCATCGTCGGCGAAGGCCCGGCCCGCGAGTGGTTCGCCACCCGCCTCGCCGCCAGCAACAGCCCCGCCGCCGTGTTCACCGGTTTCCTCGGCGGCACCGATCTCGCCCGCGCCGTCGCCAGCATGGACCTGCTGTTCTTCCCCTCCATCACCGAAACCTTCGGCAACGTCACGCTGGAGGCCATGGCCAGCGGCCTCCCCGTCGTCGCCGCCGATGCCACCGGCAGCAACACCCTCGTCCTCGATCACCAGACCGGCCGCATCATCCCCCCCACAGACATCGCCGCCTACGCCGAAGCCCTCGCCACCTACATCGCCAACCCTCCCTTACGCACCGCCCACGGCACCGCCGGCGAACGCCGCTCGCGCGAATACGCCTGGGATCGGATCAACCAGACGGTGATGGATAATTATGTAAGGTTGCTGAAGGCGAAGGCTGAGGCCAAGGCTGCAGGCTGAAGGCTATAGGGAAAGAAACAAGATGCGAGGGGGCGTTTGATGTGCCGATTTCGTAAATCGGTTGGCCCCTCGCGCTCCCCATACGGTCAGCGTCGCGCCACGGGTTCGCCCAAAGCGCCGCCACGCCGCCGCGCCGCCGCGCCGCCGCGCCGCAGGCCTTAAAACCGCCGCGCCGCAGGCCTTAAAGCCGCTTCGCAGCAATGCACTCCATCGCGGAACCAGCGCAACGCCGGCAAGTAATGGGAGCGCGAGGGACGAGTCCCTCGCATCTTCTCCTTACCCCTGCAAAACCCTACTCCCCCGCCCCCCGCTCCCGCCGCTTCCGGTCCCACCATTCCATCCGCCGCAGCACCTCGCGCTCAAACCCGCGCTCCACCGGGCGATAGAACTCCCGCCCCGCCATCCCCTCGGGCCAGTAATTCGCGCCAGAAAACCCGTCGGGCGCATCATGGTCATAGGCATAGTCCCTGCCATAGCCGATATCCTTCATCAGCTTGGTCGGCGCGTTCAGAATATTGGCCGGCGGCGCCAAAGACCCGGTCTCCCGCGCGGCGGCAAACGACGCCTTCTGCGCCATATAGGCCGCATTCGATTTCGGCGCCGTGGCCAGATACAGGCAGGCCTGCACAATCGCCAACTCCCCCTCGGGTGACCCCAAAAACTGATAGGCATCCTTCGCGGCCAAGCATTGCACCAGCGCCTGCGGGTCGGCCAACCCCACATCCTCACTCGCGAACCGCACCATCCGCCGCAGCACGAACAGCGGGTCCTCGCCGGCGGTCAGCATCCGCGCCAGCCAATACAGCGCCGCCTGCGCATCACTCCCGCGCAGCGATTTATGCAGCGCCGAAATCAGATTGTAGTGCCCGTCGCGGTCCTTGTCATACACCGCCACCCGCCGCTGCAAGAACGCGCCCAGCCCGGCCGGGTCCAGCGGCGCGAACAGGCTCGCGCCATACAGCGTCTCCACCTGGTTCAGCAGAAAGCGCCCGTCGCCATCGGCACTGGCCACCAGCGCCTCGCGCGCCGCCGGGGTCAGCGGCAGCGGCACCCCTTCCGCCTCCTCCGCCCGCGCCACCAGCGTCGCCAAAGCCTCGGCGGAAAGGCGATGCAAAATCAACACCTGCGCCCGGCTCAGCAGCGCGGCATTCAGCGCGAAGCTGGGGTTCTCGGTCGTCGCCCCCACCAGCGTCACCACGCCCTTTTCGACATAGGGCAGAAACCCGTCCTGCTGCGCCCGGTTGAACCGGTGGATCTCGTCGACGAACAACAGCGTCCGCCGCCCCTGCAGGCTCAGCGCCCCCTCTGCCTCGGCAAAGGCCTTCTTCAAATCGGCCACGCCGGAAAACACGGCGGAAATCGCGGCAAAGCGCATCCCCACGGCCTCGGCCAGCAGCCGCGCGATGGTGGTCTTGCCCGTGCCCGGCGGCCCCCACAGGATGATCGACGACAGCCTCCCCGCTGCCACCATCCGCCCGATCGCCCCTTCGGGCCCGGTCAGATGTTCCTGCCCCACCACCTGCGCCAAAGTCACCGGCCGCAAGCGCTCGGCCAGCGGCGCGGCCAATGCCGCACCCGGCGCCACCGCCGCGCCACCACCACCCTCGCCGGGCACCTCATCCTCAGGGGCAAACAGATCAGCCATCGCCCCCAGATAGTGCATGCCGCCCGCCTTGGTAAGAGACTGCGCCACCCGGCCCCGTTTCCCATGCCAAACGGGGCTGGACCAATCCCGCCTTCACCGTCTATGGGCGCGAATATCGCCGGCTTAGCACAGTGGTAGTGCAGCGGTTTTGTAAACCGAAGGTCGGGGGTTCAAATCCCTCAGCCGGCACCATTTCCTCACTCGCGCCCATTCGCCAATGGCATTGCCAAGCGGGAACTCGCCCCCCGTTCCTCCAGAACGAATTTCGTCGCGCTCCATAGATCGCGCCAGGCCTGGATCGCAGAGGACAGAACGAAGGTCGCTGCGCCTTGCGATCCAGCAGCACCCTCGCGGTCGCGACAAGGCCCGCCATAGCGGAATAGCGGGGCCCGCTGCTGCTGGACGCGCTGGCCGGAATCTGACATTGTTTCGCCCGTGTCAGATGCCGCGCTGCGCCGACACTGCGGGCCTTTGGCGCGCCAGCCCCGCGGCCCGGCGCCCCGCTTCCAGCCGCTGCCCATCGTTGGGCCAAGCGCCACTTTGGGCGGTGTCGGCGTTAGGTAGGAGTACTGTCATGAGCTTACCCTGGCTGTTCCAACCGCTCGACGTCGGCGGCCTCAGGCTCGACAATCGCATCGTCATCGCCCCCATGTGTCAATACTCGGCGGTCGATGGCAAAATGACCGACTGGCACATGATCCACCTTGGCCATCTTGCCTTGTCGGGCGCGGCGCTGCTGACGATAGAGGCGACCGCGGTGACCCCCGAGGGCCGGATCACGTATGGCGACGTTGGCCTGTGGAACGATGCTTGCGAGGCGGCGATGGCCCGGACGCTGGCGGTGGTTCGAGCCCATTCACCGATGCCGATCGCGCTCCAGCTCTCCCATGCGGGGCGCAAGGCCTCAACCGAGCTGCCATGGCGTGGCGGCGCGCAATTGCCACCCGATGTCGCCGGCGGGTGGCAGGCCCTCGCGCCGTCGGCTGTTCCGTTCGAGTCAGGCGAACACCTCCCTGCCGCACTCGACGAAGCCGGGCTCGACCGCATCCGCGAGGCGTTTGCCGACGCGGCCCGGCGCGCCGCCCGGCTCGGCATAGACGCGGTTCAGATCCACTGTGCGCATGGCTATCTGTTGCACCAGTTCCTGTCGCCGCTCGCCAACCGCCGCACGGACCGGTATGGCGGCAGCCTGGCCAACCGGATGCGCTTTCCGCTGGCGGTGTTCGAGGCGGTGCGTGCGGCTTTTCCCGCCGGGCGCCCGGTAACAGTACGCGTTTCCGGCACGGACTGGGTCGAGGGCGGCTGGGATTGCGCTGGCACCGTCGCTTTCGCCCAGGCGCTGGAAGAACGCGGGTGCGCGGCCATTCATGTTTCGAGTGGGGGGCTCGACCCGCGCCAGCAGATCCCGACCGGCCCCAGCTATCAGGTTCCGCTCGCGCGCGCGGTGAAGGCCAGGGTGAAGATGCCGGTGGTCGCCGTCGGCCTGATAACCGGATACGAACAGGCCGAGGCGATCGTGGGCACCGGCGATGCCGACCTGATCGCGCTGGCGCGAACCATTCTCTACGATCCGCGCTGGCCGTGGCACGCCGCCGCCCATCTGGGCGCACAGGTCCATGCCCCCAGCCAGTATCTGCGCTCGCAACCGCGACAGTTCCGCCATCTGTTCGACCTGCCCGGCAGCGCGGAATCCTGAATCACGGCGACAATGTCCTGGCGCCAGCGCGATGCGAACCTGTTAGCGGTTTTCCCTGCATGAACGGCGGGGAGACCAGCATTGCCGGTGGCTTGCCGCCAGAAACATGCTAGTCGCGTCGGCATGTTAAACACCCACAGGCTTGCCGGCACCGTTGACGTTGACGGGCTCCAATATGATTGGGAACTCCGACGCGAGCCGCAATGGGGCGAGTCCGAGGGCTGGAAGGGCATGACCGTTGCGTTGCTCCAGCAAGAAACGCAGCGCGGAGCCCTGCTGGAATTCCCCCCGCCGAAGCGCCTGCTGAAAGGTTTGCAACGCGGCCGTCTCCAAATCAACGATGCCATTGTGTCTCGGGGCGTTCGCGCGGCGCTGCTGGCTGGGTGGCAGCCTGAATCTCGCGGCAAGCCCATGGTGTTCATGGTCGATGCGGACGGCAACTAGTCGCAGCGTGCCGTGGCGGGCCGGGGTTGGAGAGCATGGTGGGTGTTTCGGCAAAAGCGTGGGACAGTGAACTGGTGCGCAAATGGCTGGAATGCCGTATCGAGGCGGCCGGGCTAGATCAGGCAGCGGCGGACAGGCGGGGGTATGAAGCCCAGGACGACTACGACAAGGCCGCGGCCGAAGAATGGGTCTGCCGAACCCTGAAGACCGCCGCCGGCCAGGATGATCAGGCCGCTTTCGCTGATCGCCTCAAGAAATTGCTCGGTCAGGATGCGTATCGGATCACGGGTATTTACGATGATCGGCGCTTCGAAAGACATGTCCGCGCCAACCTCAGAAAACTGGCCAGGATGACGAAGGCCAATGCCGGGTTCGAAAACACGTTGCGCTATCAGTGAGCGCTGCGGGCTCTGGCGCGCCAGCCGGCCATGCCGGCGACCGACGCTCCGGCCGGAACGGCAGTTTCCGCGTCGACGCCCCCCATTCGAACGTGGAACTGGGGCGCCTGTCACGCCTTTCGGGTCAGCGTCCTCCGCCGCCGGGGCACGCCGCGGGCATCTCCTGAGCCTGCACGAAGCCAACCGGCGGATCGCCCGGCGACCATGGCGCAACGCGCGTCATCGTCGCGGCGAAAAGGCGTGACGCAAGATGCCCGGCCAGCCAGACCTTGAGCTGCGGTAACGGCCGGGTATCGAACCATTCCCGGTCGATGGCGGCAAACTGCCTGACGAAAGGCATGATCGCCGCATCCGCCAACCCGCGCGCAGGCCCGCAAAGCTGGCCCGCACCGGCCAGTCGGCCATCAATCTCCCGCAGAAACGCCAAGCCACTCTCGCGGTGGAGAAGTGGGTCGGCGCCGTGCCGATCAGGATATTTGTAGCGGTCAAGGTGGTGCTTGAAGCGGCCATCGTTTGCCTCGATCAGCGCCGCGTCATGGCGCATGAGCCAGCCTTCCGGGTCTCGGTTCGCGAGCGCCCAGCGCATGATGCCGAGGCTCTCGTCAATGACTGTGCCGTCCGGCAGCACCAGCACGGGAACCGTCCCCTTGGGCGAGGCGTCCAGCATCGCCTGCGGTTTGGCCGAAAGCTTTACCTCGCGCAGCTCGCACCGCGTGCCGCTGACGGCCAGCGCCAGTCTCGCCCGTATCGCGTAAGGGCAGCGACGGAAGCTGTAGAGAATGGGATGAAGCAACGTGGTCAAGGGCTGATGGAACCTGTAGCGAGGAGTGCGCAGGACTGGTCCATAGCGTGAAGACGAGGCCGCGTCAGCAAGCGCGCATCACGTCCGGGCTGCAGGCGTCTGAAGCGAGTACCACGTGCCAAAACGCATTGAGATCAACGACCTCCACGATGCGCGCATCGAAGTCTATCGCGACATACGGGAGCGGGACCTGGTGGGCCGCGCCGGCCTTTTCGTGGCAGAGGGCAAGGTCGTCGTCGAAAAGCTGGCCGACAGCGCCCTCCATCAGCCCCTTTCTCTGTTGATTGCCAGCAAGCGGGTTGATGCGCTGGAACCGATCCTGTCCCGGCTTCCCGATGACGTGCCGGTCTATGTCGCCGCTCAGGGGGTGCTCGATGCGATAGCCGGCTTTCCGTTGCATCGGGGCATTCTCGCGATCGGCCGCCGGGCTGCCACCCCAACGGCAGACGAGATGCTGGCGGCTATCGGAGAAAGCACAATTGTCCTCGTGCTCTGTGGCATCGCCAACCACGACAATATGGGCGGCATCTTTCGCAACGCGGCGGCCTTCGGGGTGAAGGCCATCCTGCTCGATGCCGACTGCTGCGATCCGCTGTACCGCAAGGCGATCCGCGTTTCGGTGGGGGCCACGCTGCTCGTGCCGTTTGCGCAAACAGCGCGGCAAGACGACCTCGTCGCATTGCTCGAACGTCACGCATTCAGCCCCATGGCGCTGAGCCCGGCCGGCGCTTGTCCGCTGAACGAATGGCATCCCGGGCCGCGGACCGCAGTGATACTGGGCGCGGAAGGGCCGAGCCTCTCAGCCGACCTGATGCGGCGCCTGCAAAGTGTGCGGATCGCCATGAGCGCGGGATTCGATTCGCTCAATGTGGCAACCACGTCAGGAATCGTCCTTCACCACATCTCTGCCCGCGCCGCGATTTAACGAGGCCGCTTTCACGCGGCTGCGGGCATCGGGCACGCTCAGCTTTCGGAAGCCCTTTTCGCCTTCCCCTTCATTTCAGCGTATACCGAGTCGCGGGCGTCATCCGCCAGAGACTGGAGGTATTGGCTTGCCTCCTTATAGGTCAGGAAGGGCCGTCCATCCGCCACGATGGGGACAGAACGACCGTTGTAGATGCGACGAAGCAATCGCCTTTGCGGCCTGCTCAAAGATTGGTCGTCTGCTTCCGTAATGGTCATATTTCTGCCTGTAAAAAATTGCCGATGCGCTTTTGGGCTTGTTGTCAGCGCTGCTGCCCACAGTCCCGCCTGCCATGGCGCAAGTCCCGCTCCCGCCCCCCAGCCCCTGGTGGGCACCTGCGCGGGGGATGCCGATGCCTGTTATGCCGATGCCTGTTATGCCGATGCCTGTTATGCCGATGCCCGTTATGCCGATGCGATGCTCGGCAAGGCGGGCCAACAGGTGCCAGAGGATCGGGGAGTTGAACAGCCCTTTGCGCGGGGCCCCTCGCGTCCGCCAGCATAGCCGTCGTTCCGAAGCCCGAACCAGCCCGTCAAGACCGGCACGCCCACTCCCGAAGCGGTGGCGCCGGCAGCAGGCATGGCCACGGCATTGCCGGAAATACGTCATGCCCCGCTCCCGTTGGACGCCCCGGGCGGCCGGCTACAATCATCCTGCGCCTCATGGAACGCTCCCGCATAGCGACAGGGCATGCCCCAGCCGATATCCGCCCCATCGCCGGATTGTCGCCTCCCGGCATATCCAGTCGGCGCCAAGAGTGTTACACCGTCCGCGCCCTGGCAACGCTCGCACATGCCCGCAGGCTGGCGCACGGCGCTGCCAGCGGCTAACCGCCAGCCATGCGGCACCGGGGAGACCGGAACGACTCCGCGATCCATCTGTTCGCGGGATGCGGCGAAGTCGCGGGTGGCGCACCTCTTCCGGCCTAAGGCCGCCGATTTTCTGGCGAGTATTCATGCAACTAACCAATTTCGACATCAGCGTTTTCCTGCGCGATTATTGGCAGCGGAAACCTTTGGTAATCCGCAATCCGTGGGCCTCCTGGATCAATCCGCTCGATCCGGACGAGCTTGCGGGGCTCGCCTGCGAAGAAGGCATCGAGGCGCGCCTGGTCAGGGATACCGGCACGAATTGGCAGGCCGAATTTGGCCCCTTCCAGGAATCCCGTTTCGCCCGGCCAGACAAGCACCCGTGGACCCTGCTCGTACAGGCGGTCGATCATCACGTGCCGGATGTCGCCGCGCTGATCGAGCCGTTTCGCTTCATCCCCAATTGGCGCATCGACGATGTCATGGTCAGCTATGCCACGGATGGCGGCGGCGTGGGGCCGCATTTCGATCGGTATGACGTATTCCTGATTCAGGGGCTGGGCAAACGGCGATGGCAAGTGGGGGCGGCATGCGATGCCACCAGCGCATTGGTGCCCCACGACGATCTGTGCCTTCTGGCCAATTTTGAAGCCGTCGACGAATGGCTCCTCGAGCCGGGCGACATGCTCTATCTGCCGCCCGGTATTGCCCACAATGGCGTCGCCCAGGGCGATGACTGCATGACCTATTCGATCGGCTTTCGCGCGCCGTCACGCACGGAACTGATCGCGCACTGGAGCGATCATCTGCTTGGCAAGGCGCAGGAGGATGATCGTTATGTCGATCCCGCTTTGCATGAACCGGACAATCCCGGTGAAATCTCGCAAGAGGCGATTGCCGGCCTGCATGCGATGATCATGGCGGAAATGCGTGACACCAACGCGTTCGCCCGATGGTTCGGAACCTACAACAGCGCGCGCAAATACCCCGACATCGATTGGCGGCCGCAGGCACCACTGGATGTCGAGCATTTGCGCCAGGGGCTCGCCGACAATGTGCCGCTGCTGCGCAACCCGGCCAGCCGCTTTTCGTTCGTCCGGCAACAGGCGCAGACGGTGCTGCTATTCGTCGATGGCCAGTGTTTCGAGTGCGCCGGGGACACCGCTGCCTTCGCCGAGCAATTGTGCGGGAAATATCCGGTGGTGGCCGATCCGTTGCTGCGCCAGTCGGGGCCGATCATGGAATTGATCACCAGGCTGTTCAATCAAGGTAGCGTGGCTTTCGTCCACGAGGATTGAGATGGCTTTGTTGCGCGATTGGTTTCCTCGGGTGCCTCGCATGCGGCCCATACCGCGGCTGGCGCCTGGTGTCGCGAATGCGCCCACCCCTGAGCGGGCCGTCAATCGCGATCATGCTCCCATCATGATGGGCCAGGTCCGCCAAAAAATCCGCCATTCACAGCAACCGAACGGACCAGCCGAGGCATTCCGCCGGGCCGGCGATGGGGTGCGTGCCGATACGTCAGTCACCGCGCATGAGTCTGCCTGACCTGGCGCATGCAGGGGTGGAACAGATACCCGGCAATCTCGGGCGCAAAATCGGCGGCGTTGGTGTTGGTGTTAGTGTCGGCATCGGCGCGGTTATCGTCCCGGCAGTTCTGGAACCGGTCGTGCAGCACGCCTGCCCGAGAGCACATCGGCCTGCGTTCGGGCCGGATAGGTTTAGCCCGTATAGGTGATGCCCGCCGCCAGCCCCGCCGTTTGCAATGCGTCCGCCACGCGGTCCACGCCATGAGCGCTGACCTTGGCCTGGAGGAGACCAACCTGTTGCAGCCCGGTCGACGTCCAGAACCGCAGATCCTGCGCAAAAGTCCAGGAAGGCGTCACAATCGCACTAAGCGACAAGCGCGGGTGCAGTGCCAAGCTCATGCGATCATCCAATCCCCAAGTTTATCAGTCCCACGACTGAAACCGATCAGCACGGGTGCTATGAAACTCCACAACTGATCTGGGCAATTATGCTGCCCTTTCCCGCAACAAACCTCGGCCACCCGCCCCGCCCTATTTCCCCATCAGCGACATGATGCCCATGCCTTCCAGCATCAGCCCGTAACCAAGGTCGTCAAGCATCCTGCGTTTGATGTTCTGGGTGAGCGCCACGCGGGTGAAGCGCAGCATCTGCTGGTTCTTTTCGAGCAGGCCACGGGCGATGGCGCGCGCGCGTTCCATCACTTCGCCATGCGGCACAACTTCCGCGACGAAACCAAGCTGCCTGGCTTCCTGCGCGGATATCTCATCCCCGGTCATCAGGAAGTGGCGGGCGCGATTGGGGCCCAGCAGCATTGGCCACCAGACATGCACCCCGTCGCCAGGCACGACGCCGCCGGGCGAATGGGCCTTGTCGGCAAACGAGGCGCGATCAGAGGCAACCACGATATCCGCCATGGTGGGAATTTCGGCGTGGATGAATGCGGGGCCGTTAACCGCGCCGATGACGGGGCACTCGATCTCGAGCAGATTCTGCAGGAGATCCTTGCCTTCCTTGAAGATGCGATCCCAATACACCGCGGATGGCGCCTCGCCCATGTCCGGGTCGAATTGGGTCAGGAATTCGTCTCCGGTGCCGGTGATGATTACGACCCGGTTATCGCTGTCGCGGCCGACTTTATAAAACGCATCCCCCAGCTCGTCATGAATGCCACCTTTGGCGGAGCCCCATAGTGCCGGGCCGCCATTTTTGTGTATCGTCAGTTCAAGGACGCCATCGTTGCGCTCCAGCCGCACGTGCTTATAGCTCGCCGCATAGCTTTCGAAGTTCGCCATACCTTTTCCCATCTTGTTTTGTCTTGGGGTTAGCTATCGCTCCAGCCTGATGCGGTCACGTTGAACGACGAATCCCCGCCGGTCATCGCGAGTCTCCCAACGACAAATCAAAACCGGTGGCCGATGCGCTTTCCGGCGTGTAGAACGTGCCAAAGGCGATTTGGCCAATAACCAAACGAGACGGGCGATGATCGAGGGCGCAACCGGCACCGTTGCCGCTAATGAATGGGAAAGTGGCTTCGTGTTCCCGCAGGTGGGAAAGTGCCAGGCCTTCGCCAGGCTTCGTGGCGCCTGCGCCGAATTGCGCACCTTCGATTGGCGTGGGGGGATGCACGAAGGATCGTTCGCCACGACCAAGCGCTTCATCGAACTTACCGACGTTCGCGCGAAAGGGGGATATTTGGCGGATGAACCCGCCTGGCGCCCGCTCGGCGCGGTGCGCTATTATCCCGGCAATCGGCGCTTTTACGGTCGCTGGGTTGATGATCGGCAGACATCGTTGCTGTGCACGCTCGATCTCCGTGAACTGACCGGGCTGGACCTCGAGATCGACGACACGCGGCTGGTTGAATGCGTCGATATTCGCAACGAGTACCTGCGGGTATTGATGACGCGCATCCGACGCGAACTGCTGAACCCGGGGTGTCCCCCGTCAGCACTTATGGCACAGATTTGAGGTTGTGAATTAAGGAGGGTTGGGGCTTCGTCGTAGTGACGAAGGAACGAAGATGAAGCCCCAACCCTCCTTGAAAAAATCGCCGGTGAAGGCCCCTGCTGAGCGGG
>CAIXXP010000234.1 GCA_903923465.1 uncultured Sphingomonadales bacterium
CCCCGTTGCTGACCAGCACCGAAGCGATCATCAGCCCGATGCCGGTGCTGCCGCCGGTGACCAGCGCGGTCTTGCCGGAGAACTCGAACAGATCTTTTACTTTCAGTGACATTTTCACTCCAATCCTGATTTTCATGCGCCGCCCGCCGCGTCCTGCGCGGCAACCATCCCAAAGCCGCGTCCTGCGCGGCAATCACCCCAAAGCCGCGTCCTGCGCGGCAATCATCCCAAAGCCGCGTCCTGCGCGGCAATCACCCCCATGCCGCCATCCACATCGAGCAACTGCCCGTTGACAAAGGCCGCCGCCGAGGAGGCAAGGAAGGCCACCGGCCAGGCCAGATCCACCGGTTGGCCGACACGTTCGGCATAGCGGGTGAAGCCGGTCACCAGTTGCTCAAAGGTGCCATTGAGCGACTGCCGCGGCATCTGCGTGTCGACCAGCCCGGGCGCGACAAGGTTGATGCGCACCCCGTGCTGGCGCAACAAGGCGGGCGCGGCGCGAAACGCCCATTGGTTCAGCGCCTGCTTGGCAAAGCCATAGGGCTCCTGCGCCGGTGTGTTGTCGCGCAGCCAGGCCCGCGCCGCGTCGTAATCGGCCAGCGCCACCAGCGGCGCGACCTGCTCCAGCCGGTCCGCCCAGAACCGCGCCGCGCCGGAGGAAACGCAGACAATACCCGCCCCCCGCCCGAGCAGCGGCAGCAGGGCTTCGGTGAGCTGGCGCGTGCCCAGATAGTTGATCGCGGCGATCTCTGACCCTGCCAGCCCGCAGCCCGAAGGCACGCCCGCGATATTGCACAGGGCGGCGACCGGCTCCGGCCCGATGGTCGCCACCGCCGCCGCGATCGAGGCGCGATCCGCCAGATCGACGCGCACGGCCCGCACCCCGTCGAGATCGACCGGCAGCAGGTCCAGCGCCAGCACCGAGCCACCCAGATCGCGGATCAACGCCGCCGTCGCCCGGCCGATGCCCGAGGCCGCCCCGGTGACGACCACACGCTTGCCGGAAAAATCCATCGAGTGCGTCATGCGGTAACTCCGGTCAGACTGGCGGGAAACCCTCAGGAGGCGGAGAATTTGGGCGGGCGCTTCTCGGCAAAGGCAGCCACGGCCTCGGCGGCGTCGGCCGATTGCCCACACACCATCTGTGTGCGCGCCTCCAGCGCAATCGCCGCGCGGAACGAGCCGACCTCGAGGTTGCGATAAATGACCTCCTTGCTCATCCACACGCCAAACGGCGAATTGGCGCGGATCTGCCGGGCCAGCTCGAGCGCGGTTTCGATCAACTGGTCGTCCGGCACCACGCGGCTGACAAGGCCGATGTCCTTGGCCTCGGCGGCATCGAAGCGCCGCCCGGTCACCATCAGCTCGAAGCTGCGGCCCAGCCCGACCACGCGGGGGAACAGCCAACTGATGCCACATTCGCCGGCGGAGAGGCCGATGCGGGCGTTGGCGATGTGGAAATTGGCGGATTCGCTGGCGATGCGCATGTCGCTGGCCAGCACCACGGCGAAACCACCGCCCGCCGCCGCGCCATTCACCGCCGCGATGATCGGCTGGCGCAGGCCAATCATCCGCTCCATGATGGTGGCCAGCCGCATCTGCGCCTTCATCGAATGGGCAACGCCGTGGTTGGCGACGAAATCGCTCTTCAGGTCCGCCCCGGCGCAAAAGCCGCGCCCGGCCCCGGTGACAATCGCCACCCGGATCGTCTGGTCGCTGTCCAGCCGGTCCAGCACGGCATGAAACGCCTCGACCCACTCGTGGGTGATGGCGTTCAACGCCTCGGGGCGATTGAGGGTGATCTGCACGATGCCCTCTTCCAGCTCATCCAAGCGCACTTCGTTCATCAGCATCCCGTCCCTGTTTGGTGTTTTCCGCAATGGCCCGCCCGCGTCGTGCCGCTGTGCTGGGCTGGCGAATGCGTGACCCGCCAGGCCCATGCTGCAGGCGATCGGCCCCCCGCGCAACCCCCACATGACACATCATCATGTTTGCGGCGCGCGAATTGCCGCAGCCCCGCGCGCGCTTCACTATCGCTTTCCCCTTGGCAACAGCGCGGTAAAGCCCCACCTTGGCGCGATGAAGCGTTTCAATCCGCGCGATGTTGTCACAGGGGTTGCCATTGCCGGGCTGATGCTGCCCGAAGGCGTGGCCTATGCGGGCATTGCCGGGCTGCCGGCCGGGCGGGCACTGGCGGCGGCCATCGCCGGTGCGCTGGCCTATGTGCTGGTCGGGCGCAGCCGCTTTGCGGTGGTCTCCCCCACGTCCTCGTCGGCGGCGATCCTGGCGGCAAGTATCGCCGGCCTCACCACCAGTGGCCTGGGCGCCGCTACAGATCCGGCGATGAAGGCGGCGCTGGCCACCGCGCTGGTGGCGCTGGTGGGGGTCATTTTCCTGGGTCTGGCGCTGTTCCGGCTGGGCAGCCTGTCGGGTTTCATCTCGCGCCCGGTGCTGCGCGGCTTTGCTTTTGGCCTGGCGCTCACCATCATCATCCGACAGTTGCCATCCTTGCTGGGCCTGCCGGCGGTTTCCGGGCCGGTGTGGCGCGCGCTGGGGCAGATGGCGGCAGAGGCGGGCAGCATCAACCTGCCCAGCGCGCTGATCGGGCTGGGCGCGCTGGCGGCGCTGCTGGCCCTGCGACGAGCGCCGCAGTGGCCGGGGGCGCTGATCGTCATTCTGGCGGGCATTGGCCTCGGGCTGGCCTTCAGCCTCACCCGCTGGGGCGTGGCACTGGCCGGCCCCGTGGCGCTGACCATGCCCAGCCTCGCCCTGCCCCCGCTGGCTCTGGTGCCCCGGCTGGCGCAACTGGCGGCGCCGATCGCGCTCATCCTGTTTGCCGAAAGCTGGGGCACGATGCGCAGCCTGGCCCTGCGCCATGGCGATCCGCTCAGCGCCAATCGCGAGCTGGGCGCGCTCGGCGTGGCCAATCTGGCCGCGGCGCTGGCGCAGGGCATGCCGGTGGGCGCGGGTTTCTCGGCGGGCTCGGCGAACGAGGCGGCCGGGGCCAGCGGGCGCATGGCGGCCTTCAGCGCGGGGCTGGCGCTGCTGGCGCTGGCGCTGTTCGCCGGCCCGCTGATCGCCCGCATTCCCGAGCCGGTGCTGGCCGGCGTGGTGGTGGCCGCCCTCACCCATGCCCTGTCACCCGCGCCGATTGTCCGCCTGTTCCGCATGCGCCGCGACCACTGGATCGCGCTGGCGGCGGCGCTGGGGGTGCTGGGGCTGGGCGTGCTGAATGGCATGCTTGCGGCGATCGCCCTGTCCATCGCTCATTTGCTCTATGATCTGGCGCATCCCTCGTTCAGCCAGCTGGGCCGGGTCGGTGACAGCCATGATTTCGTCGACATCGCCCGCCATCCCGAGGCGCATCCGATAGCTGGCGTCACCATCTGGCGGCCCAACGCCCCGTTGATCTTCGCCAATGCCGAGACGGTGCTCGGCAGCATTGCCGACAAGGCCCGCGCCGCCGGCGCCCCCATGCTGGTGCTGAGCCTGGAGGAGAGCCACGACCTCGACAGCACCGCCATCGACGCACTGGACGAATTCACCACCAGCCTGCGCGCCCGGGGCATTCGGGTTATCCTCGCCCGCGCCCATGATGATGTGCGCGAGGTGCTGGCGGCGGCGGGCTTGCATGATCTGGCGACTAGCGCCACCTTCTCGGTTGCCGATGCCGCCATGCAGACGGCGGGCCCTGGCAGGATGCGATTTTGTAACGACGACGCCCCATAATTCGGCGAGGCTCCCCGTTTTGCGGGAGGCAAGCTGGTGGGGCCACGCAAATAAGGGAGAAGCCTATGGCCATAAGCCAACGCATCGAGCCTGTGCTGCATCCGGTTGCCATTCGTGATCTGCGCCCCACGCAGATGACCGTGGGCCTGCGCGAGGTGCGCATCAAGCGCGAGGAATGGCGCAAACGCCGCAAATGCGACGGCAGCAATTTCCTCGGCGCGCACATGATTCCGGTGGTCATCGGCCCGGGCGATGTGCCGTGGCTGATCGATCACCACCACCTCGCCCTCGCCCTACACGACGAGGGGGTCGAGCATGTGCTCGTCTCCATCGTTGCCAAGCTCGACCATCTCACCAAAAAGCGCTTCTACACGGTGATGGACAACCGCAACTGGCTGCACGCCTATGACGAGACCGGCAAGCGGCGCGATCTGGCGGACTTGCCCCGCCACGTCAGCAAGCTGGTGGACGACCCCTATCGCAGCCTGGCGGGCGAGGTGCGCCGCATGGGCGGTTATGCCAAAAGCCCGGTGCCCTACACCGAATTCCTGTGGGCCGACTTCTTTCGCGACCGCATTCGCCGCCATCAGGTGGAGGCCAAATTCTCCAGCGCGGTGAAAAAGGGCCTGTCGCTGGCCCGCAGCCGCGAGGCCGCCTATCTACCGGGGTTCGCCGGGCCCGATTAGGCGGCAACGGCCGGTTGACGGGCCGGGCCGCAGGTCAAGTTGCGCGGGAGAGCCTGGTATCCAGCACCGGCACCCGGGGCTTCAATTTGGCTGTCAGCCACCGTCGCATTGGCACATCTACCCAGCGTGTCACGCAGAAAGCAAGACCAATGATGCCGGGAATGAACAGTGCCGTACCCATTGCGGCGCCCATATGCAGATGCGCGGCAACCAGATGGGCCAGCCCGACCAAGGGGTAATGGATGGCATATACCGCATAGGAGATCTCGCCCAAAAAGGCGAAGGGTCGCCGCAGCATGGCCGGCAATTCATAGACGATGCCGCATAGCAGCAGCGCGGGAAAGGCCAGGAAGATGCAGACCATGTCATAGGCCCCATGCAGCGGCTCGGCCACGGGCACCAGCATCAGAATGGCCACCGCCAGCACCGCCATCAGCG
>CAIXXP010000235.1 GCA_903923465.1 uncultured Sphingomonadales bacterium
CCAGCAGCGCGTGGCTCGACAGATAGCGTTCCGGGCCGGAGCGTTCCAGCGCCAGCTCGGCGGTCACCTGTGCCCAGCCATTGCCCTCCACGCCCACCAGCGCGCCCAGCGGCACCAGCGCGTCGTCGAAGAAGATTTCGTTGAACTCATGCGCGCCGGTCATGTTGATGATCGGCCGGATGGTGATGCCCGGCGTGTCGAGATCGATGATCAACTGGCTGAGGCCGGCATTGCGTTCCGACCCTTCCTGCGTGCGCACCAGCGCCAGGATGGATTTGCAGATATGCGCGCCGGTGGTCCACACCTTCTGCCCATTGATCCGCCAGCCCTCGGGCGTGCGGCGGGCGGAGGTGCGCAAGGAAGCCAGATCGGAGCCGGAGCCGGGCTCCGACAGGCCGATGCAGGCATATTCCTCGCCCCGGGCCATGCCGGGCAGATATTTCTCGCGCTGTTCCTCTGTGCCGAAGCGCAGCAGCAGATTGCCGGTCTGACGATCAGCCACCCAATGCGCGCCGACGGGCGCGCCCGCCGCAAGCAGCTCTTCCATCACCACATAGCGTTCGAGCGAATGCCGCTCGTGCCCGCCATATTTCTTCGGCCAGGTCATGCCGATGAAGCCCGCTTTCGCCAGAATGCGGCTGAAGGCGGGATCGAAGGTGGCCCAGCAATTCGCGCGGTGGACGGGGTCCCACTCGCTCTCGTGCCTGGCGACAAGGGCGCGCACTTCGCTGCGCAATTTGGCGACATCGCCCGGGGGCGACATGGTGTGAACGGTGAATATCTGCATGAATCTGTTACTAGGCCCCCTGCCCGCGCCCGACAATGGCCCTTGCCGCACTTGGCCTCGGGCCGCCGCCAATCATCACGAATGTGCATGCCGCGCGCCGGAAATATGCTATTCGCCGGCCCGCAATCGGCTATGGCCGGGGCCGGAAAATCCGGCATCAGAGCAATGGAGACAGGGTATGAGTGACTTCCTGCAGGTTGAGAAACAGGGCCGCATCGCGATTTTGCGCATGAGCAAGCCGGAGGCCATGAATGCCCTCTCCAGCCTGGAGGATTGCGACAATATCATCTCCACCCTCGAGAGCCTGAACTTCGACCGTTCGGTCAGCGTGGTCATCCTGACCGGCAGCGGCCGCGCCTTCAGCGCCGGCGGCGACCTGAAGGCGATGCAGGCGCGCACCGGCATCGGCCCGCAGGAGCAGCCGGACTCGACCCGCTTCAACTATCGCCGCGGCGTGCAGAAGGTGACGCGCGCCTTCATGGATCTGGAACTGCCCGCCATCGCCGCGATCAATGGCCATGCCATCGGCCTGGGGCTGGATCTGGCCTGCCTGTGCGACATGCGCATCGCCGCCGAAAGCGCGATGATGTCGGCCAGCTTCATCAAGATCGGCCTGGTGCCCGGCGATGGCGGGGCCTGGAGCCTGCAGAAGATCCTCGGCTACTCGAAGGCGGCCGAACTGTTCTTCACCGGCGAGCGTTTCGGCGCGGCGGCGGCGCTGGAAATGGGCCTGGTCGGACAGGTGGTGCCCGACGACAAGCTGATGGACGCGGCGCTGGAACTGGCCAACAAGATTGCCGCCAACCCCGCCCGCTCGCTGCGCCTGACCAAGCGCCTGCTGCGCGAGGCCCAGACCGGCGGCATGGAAGAGGTTCTGCAACTGTCGGCCGCCTATCAGGCGCTGGCCCACGAGACCGCCGACCACGCCGAGGCCCTGGCCGCGATGCTGGAGAAGCGGGCGCCGAACTACACGGGCGAGTAAGCCTCCCCCGGGGCAACCACCCCACCCACCCGCGCCGGCCGGGCAACAGCCTTGCCAGCGTGGGAGGGGCGTTCTCGCGCCAGCCATTTTCCGGCCGATGGGTAGAAGCGCAGGTTTGGGCTAAGGGGCGCGGGTTTGGGCTAAGGGGCAATGTCGGCCCGGCCGTAAGACCGTCAGCCGTTGCGGCGGCGCCCCCTGTCCCTTGGCGGATATTGCGCAAAGCTTCCCGCTGGGCGCGACGCCGGGCGGCAGGCGCGACGAACGCCTATCCTTCCTCCAGCCCAGCGAGAAATTCGAGCAGGCTGGCGGCGAAAGCGTCGTTCTGGTCGCCCGCCAGCATATGGCCGGCCCCGGCGATGGTGGTGGTGCGCGCCTGCGGGATCAGCGCCAGCAGCGCCGCCACGCCGGCATCGTCAACGATGTTGCTGAGTTCGCCCCGGGTGATGAGCGTGGGCGCGCGGACCTGCGCCGCCGCCGCTTCCAGAAAATCCAGCCCGCCAACCATGCCCAGCCCGTGGTCGCGGGTGGAATAGGCCGCGTCCCAGTGCCAGTGCCAGCGGCCATTCGCGTCTCGCCGCAGGTTGCGGGCCATGCGCGCGCCCTCGCCGGGCTCCGGCTTGCGCCCTCGCACGCCGGCGATAACGGCGGCGGCGGCGTCGGGCGAGGCGAAGCCGCCCTCGGGCGCGGCAAAGGCCTGCGACAAGGATTGCACCCCGGCCACCAGCGTGCGCGGCACCGTATCCACCAGCACCAGCCCGGCCACCAGTTCCGGATGAAACCCGGCGGCGGCGAGCGAAATCTTGCCGCCGAGCGAGGCGCCGACCAGAATGGCCTGCCCGCCGAGTTGCGGGATGACGGCGGCCAGATCCGCGACCTGTCGGCGATAACCATAGTCGCCATCCGGCGCGCGGTCGCTGTCGCCATGGCCGCGAACGTCGAGCGTGATCGCGCGGCGGCCGCCGGCCGCGATGGCCCGCGCGCCGCGGCTCCAGCTATGCCGCGTCTGGCCGAGGCCTCCGAGCAGCAGCACCGGCGCGCGTCCCTCGGTGGAGCCGGCCGCCGCATGGTCGGTCGCCGCCAGTCGCACGCCGTCCGCGCCGTCGAACCAGATGGTCTCGTCTGCCACGGCGGTCACCAGCTGGACCCCGGCTTCGGCCAGCAGGCCAGCAGGCTGCGCAGCACGCTCACCAGCGCCAGCGGCTGCTCCAGCATGATGTGGTGCCCGGCCCCGGGCATGATCGGAATGGGCGTGGTGGCGGGATAGAGTTTGCGCATATGGGCAAGTACCCCGGCATCCAGCAGCGGCGATTCGGCGCCGACCACCAGCGCCAGCGGGCAGGGCACATCGGCGGGCAGCACATCCATGTTGTTGCGCTCCGCCAGATTGGCGAAGATCCGGGGATCGAACCGCCAGTACCAGCCCGGCCCGGCTTCTGTCGCCTCGTCCCCGGTTATTTCGACCATGGCCGCGCGGGCGACATAATCCAGCGCATAGGGTTCGGCCGAAACGGTGGCGGGGGTCGTGCGGAACCGGGCCAGCGCCGCCGCCACCGTATCGTGCGGGCGCAGCGGGCGGGAATTGGGCAGCGGGCCCTTCACCGTCTCGCCCTGGGGCAAAAGGGCGCTATCGATGGAGATGACTCCGCAAAACCGCGAATCGCGCGCGGCGGCCTCCAGCGCGGGATAGCCCCCCATGGAGTGGGCGACGATCATCACCGGGCCGCCCGCATCCAGCCGGGCGGCATCGATCGCGGCGATGGCCTCGCCGGCCCAGCCGGGATAGGTATACTCGCCGGCGCGATGGCCGGACCGGCCCATGCCGCTCCAGGAAATGGCGGCGCAGCGCCAGTGCTCCGCGAAGAAGGGGGCGATAAAGCTCCACCAGTCAGCATGGGCGCCATTGCCATGCAGGAACAGCAGGCCCGGCTTGCCGACCTGACCCCAGGTCAGCAATTCAATGGCGGCGCCGTCGCAATCGAAGAAGCCGCGCTCGGGCTCTATGGACAGTGCCCTGGTGAACCAGGCAGGCGTCGGTGGCACGGCACCGGCGAATACGGCCAGATCGCCGCGGTCAGCAGGCTTGGCAGAGGCGTTGGCCGGGATCTGAGGAGGAGCAATGTTCATGCCCCCTCTTTGCGCAAGCCGCCGCCGCCGCGCAAGGGCGGGCAGGTCTGGCCAGGCGATCCTGCCCGCCTGATCGCATCTTATCAGGAATGTGTGGTAAGCTCGTCGTCGGCGCCCTGCCGCCAGATGGCAATCGTCTTGCCCGGCCCGGCACATCGCCCTAAGCGGTTTGCATATACGCGATATTGCCCGCATGCGCGCGCCGTGCTTTGACGACAAGGACGCCGTGCGACAATATCCGCGCCATCGTACCCAAAACCAGAAACTGGAAGCCTGAACCCATGACCGAAATCTGCGAAGGAACCGACTTACCAACATCGACGGCGTTGCCGTGCTGACGCTGGATTTCCCGCCGGTGAACGCCATGTCGCCCGCACTGATGAACGGCCTGTATGACGGGTTGCAAATGGCGCTGGCCGATGATGCGGTGAAGGCCATCGTGCTGATCTGCGCCGGGCGCACCTTCATTGCCGGGGCAGATCTGAAATCGATGGGCAAGGTCGCGCCCAAGATCGACTTCTTCGCCCTGCAGGACGAGATCGAGAATTCGGCCAAGCCCACTGTCGCCGCGCTGCATGGCACGCCGCTGGGTGGCGGGCTGGAAACCGCCCTCACCTTCCATTACCGCATCGCCGTGCCCTCGGCCCGCATGGGCCTGCCCGAGGTTAACCTGGGCCTGCTGCCCGGCGGTGGCGGCACGCAGCGCCTGCCGCGCATCACCGGCGCTGCCGCCGCGCTCGACCTGATGATCACCGGCCGCCAGGTTCCCGCCGCCGAGGCGCTGAGCATCGGCCTGATCGACCGTCTGGCCACCGAGGGCAGTCTGCGCGAGGACGCCATTGCCTTCGCCAAGGAACTGGCCGCATCGGGCGTGAAGCCGCAGCGCGTGCGCGACCTGGAAGACAAGGTTGCCGCCGACCGCCAGCACCCCGAGATCTTCTCTGATTTCCGCGCGAAGAACGCTGCCAAGATCAAGGGGCTGGACGCGCCGCAGGCGATCATCCGCTGCGTGGAGGCGGCCGTGGCCGGCCCGTGGGAAGCGGGCCTGGTGGTCGAGCGGGCCGAATTCAAGATCCTGCTGGAAGGCCCGCAATCGGCGGCGCTGCGCCATATTTTCATGGCCGAGCGCGCCGCGCAGAAGATCCCCGGCCTCGCCGCCGATGCACCGAAGCGCAATTTTGCCAAGGTGGGCGTCGTTGGCGCGGGCACGATGGGCAGCGGCATCACCCTGGCCTTCCTGGCCGCCGGCATTCCGGTGACCGTGGTGGAGACCGGGCAGGAAGCGCTGGACCGGGGCGTGGCCCGCATCCGCGAGACGATCACCTCGCGCGTGGAGCGCGGCAAGCTGGCCGCCGCCGCCGGTGATGCGCAACTGGCCGGGCTGTCGTCCTCGCTGGAACTGGCCGCGCTGGCCGATGCCGATCTGGTGATCGAGGCCATCTTCGAGAACATGGACGTCAAGAAGGCGCTGTTCGCCGACCTTTCCAAGGTGGTGCGCGCCGATGCCGTGCTGGCCAGCAACACCTCGTTCCTCGATGTGAACGAGATCGCCTCTGCCGCCACCCACCCCGAGCGGGTGCTGGGCATGCACTTCTTCTCGCCGGCCAACATCATGCGCCTGCTGGAAGTGGTGCGGGGCAAGGCCACCAGCACCGAGGTGCTGGGCAGCGTGATGGCGCTGGGCAAGAAGCTGGGCAAGGTGCCGGTGGTCTCGGGCGTGTGCCCGGGCTTCATCGGCAACCGCATCCTGCGCGTGCGGCAGGACGAGGCCGATACCATGGTCCTCGACGGCGTGCTGCCCTGGGACATCGACCGCGTGCTGACCGACTTCGGCTTCCCGATGGGGCCCTTCGCCATGCAGGACATGGCCGGCCTCGATGTCGTCATTCGCGGGGCCGACACGGTGCCGGGCCGTCTGGTCGCCGCCGGGCGCCGGGGCCAGAAGGGCGGCGGCGGCTATTACGACTATGACGCCAACCGCAAGGCCAGCCCCTCGCCCGCGGCCCTCGCCATCATCGCCGAGGTGAATGGTGGCAAGACCGCCAAGCTGGACGACCAAACCATCCTCTCCCGCCTGCTGATGCCGATGATCAACGAGGGCGCCAAAATCCTCGAAGAGGGCATCGCCCTGCGCGGGTCGGACATCGATATGGTGTGGATCGCGGGCTATGGCTGGCCCGCCCACAAGGGCGGCCCCATGTTCTATGCCGACCTCATCGGCCTGAAGCAGGTGGTGGAGACGCTCGGCAAGCTGGGCCTCACCCCAGCCCCGCTGCTGCGCAAGCTGGCGGAAGAGGGCGGTTCGCTGGCCAATTACGCCAACGCCTGAGGATAAAGGCCGAACCGGGAAAGGGGCCGACCGGCGGGATGCTGGTTGGCCCTTTTCCGTGGGGGTGACTTTGGAAAAAGGGAAGTCTTGGGAGTGTTACACCCCCAAACCCCCTTACTATCTGCGTAGCGCTACCCTCGGCGCGTGGCCTATTGCCGCGAAGCGGCCTTGATGCCTGCGGCGCGGCGCGGTTGAGCAGGGC
>CAIXXP010000236.1 GCA_903923465.1 uncultured Sphingomonadales bacterium
CGATCCGCTGAGCGCTGGCGGTCAGACGGCGCCGCGCGCTCGCGCCCACCAGTCGGCGAGCGCCTGCGGAGAGGGTTCGACATCTTCGGCAAGCGGGCCGGCGAAGAGCCGCCAATCGAGGAACTGCGCGATTACGGCGTGGGTGCGCAAATTCTGGCGGAGCTGGGGGTGCATGACATGGTGCTGCTCACCAACACCCGCCACTCGCTGATCGCGCTGGAAGGCTATGGCCTGTCCATCGTCGGCGAGCGGCCGATCGACTGAAACAGCCTGCCCGGCTTCAATAAACCCATTTTGTCAGGAACTGCCCATGGCCCGTTTTCTCATCGTTGAAGCCCGCTTTTACGACCACCTCAACGACATGCTGGTGGCCGGCGCCAAGGCCGCGCTGAAGGCGGCTGGCCATGCGGTGGAGGTGATCACCGTTCCCGGTGCGCTGGAGATCCCCGGTGCCATCGCCCTGGCTGAGCAATCCGGCGATTTCGATGGCTTTGTCGCCATTGGCGTGGTCATTCGCGGCGAGACCTATCATTTCGAGATCGTCGCCGGCGAAAGCGCCCGCGGCATCATGGCGCTGACCATGGATGGCGTGGCCATCGGCAATGGCATTCTGACGGTGGAGAACGAGGACCAAGCGCTGGTGCGGGCCGACCCGAAGCAGAAGGACAAGGGCGGCGAGGCGGCCAAGGCGGCTTGCGCGCTGCTGGCGCTGAAGAACCGGTTTGGGTGAAGTTTGAAGGGGAAGACTTGGGGGCGTTACGCCCCCAAACCCCCAATGCCGTAGGCGGGAGCACTGGGCTCGCGACCTGGCGCGTTGCCGCGTAGCGGCTTGCAAAGCCTGCGGCGCGGCGACCTTGCGCCAACGCCGAACCCATAGCACAGCGATGACAGGTAATGGGAGCGCGAGGGGGTAACCCCCTCGCACCTACCCCCTAAAACCTTCAATCAGGCCAAACGCCCAAACGCACCCGCACCCGCATAGCGCGCCGAAGCGCCCAGCTCTTCTTCAATGCGGATCAGCTGGTTATACTTGGCGAGACGGTCCGACCGGGCCATCGACCCGGTCTTGATCTGCCCGCAGTTGGTGGCAACCGCCAAATCAGCAATGGTCGCGTCCTCGGTTTCACCCGAGCGGTGGCTCATCACGGCGGTATAGCCGGCGCGCTGGGCGATGGAGACCGCCTCCAGCGTTTCCGTCAGGGTGCCGATCTGGTTGACCTTCACCAGCAGCGAATTGGCCAGACCCTTCTGGATGCCCATGGCCAGACGCTTCGGGTTGGTGACGAAGAGATCGTCGCCCACCAGCTGCACCTTGTCGCCAATCTTGGCGGTCAGCGCGGCCCAGCCCTCAAAATCGTCCTCGCTCATGCCGTCCTCGATCGAGCGGATCGGATAGTCGGCGGCAAGCGCGGCGAGGTAATCGGCCATTTCCACCGGCGAGAGCGACAGGCCCTCACCGCTGATCTCGTATTTGCCCTTCTTGAAGAATTCGGTGGCGGCGCAATCCAGGGCGATGGCCACTTCGCTGCCGGGTTTGAAACCGGCCTTCTCGATGGAAGCGACGACGAAATCCAGGGCGGCGCGAGTGCTGGCGATGTTCGGGGCAAAGCCGCCCTCGTCGCCCACGGCGGTGGAGAGGCCCTTGTCGTGCAGGCCCTTCTTCAGCGTGTGGAAGATCTCGGCGCCCCAGCGCACCGCTTCCGCCAGCGTGGGCGCGCCCACCGGCACGATCATGAATTCTTGAAAATCGATTGGGTTGTCAGCATGTTCGCCGCCGTTGATGATGTTCATCATCGGCACCGGCAGCACATGGGCGGAAACACCGCCAACATAGGAATAAAGCGGCAGGCCGCGCGCATCGGCGGCGGCCTTGGCGACGGCCAGGCTGACGCCGAGGATGGCATTGGCACCCAGGCGGCTCTTGTTCTCGGTGCTGTCCAGCTCGATCATGGCGAGGTCGATATCGCGCTGGTCCTCGGCATCGACGCCGATCAGTTCCTCGCGGATGTCCTCGTTCACCGCGTTCACCGCCTTCAGCACGCCCTTGCCCAGATAGCGTGCCTTGTCGCCATCGCGCAGCTCCACAGCCTCATGCGCGCCGGTGGAGGCACCCGAGGGCACAGCGGCGCGGCCAAAGCTGCCGTCTTCCAGCAGAACGTCCACCTCCACCGTGGGATTGCCCCGGCTATCAAGGATTTCGCGGGCGTGGATGTCAATGATGGCGGTCATGGCGGGTTAATCTCCTGCTGGCCATAAGGGCAATGTTGCAGGGCCCCCTTAGAGCATCGTGCAAAAAAGTGGGAACCGGTTTTTTGTAAAAACGATCTGCCTCGGATTGGCCCGAAACGCGGAGGAAGGGATTACCCATTTTGCCTGCGACATTGCGGCGGCAAAAAGCTGGCGCAACCTTGGCAGGCGCGATCCATTGCACCATTATAGGCGCCGGGCGCCCCGCTGGGGGCGCGTGATTCTCGCTAGTTCGATGTGGCCCCCGGCGCCTGAGGGGCCACGAGGAAAGGAAGCCCCATCATGGCCAAGTCCCCCAAAGATGTCGAAACCGAAGCGGTCCTCGCCGGGGATCTGCCTATCGAAGACGCACTCGAGGATGGCGGCAAATCGGATAATACCGGCGTTGCCCGTGCCCGCTTTGCCAAAGCGCTGGACGAGGCCCGCGCCGGCGCCGAGGCGCTGGGCAAGGAAGCCCGGGAGAGGGGCGAGGCCGTCTCCGAAAAGCTGACGGAGGCGGTTGCCGCCACACGGGTGGATCTGGTGGAGGAGGCCCGCGCGCTGAGCGAGGAGGCCAAGGCCCGCGCCGCGACGCTGGCGAGCGAGGGCAAGGCCCGCGCGAGCGACGCGCTGACCGGCCTGGGCAAGGTCGTGGCCGATAATGCCGGGGTGATCGACGAGCACCTAGGCGAGAAATATGGCGATTATGCGCGGCAGGCCGCCCGCCACATCCACGAAACAGCCGCCAAGATTGAATCCAAGGACCTTACCGAGATCGGCGAGGATGCGCGCGAGTTCGTCCGCACCAGCCCCGGCCTGGCTTTGGGCTTGGCCACGGTCGTCGGCTTCATGCTCGCCCGCGCCTTTCGCGGAGGCAAGGATTGAGGCGGCACGGTTGATCGCCCGCTGAGCGCGCTATGAGCGATGAGCCACCCAATGCCGAGGAGCCCGGCCACGAGACGCTGGCCGAAGAACTGCGCGCGCTGGTCGATGAGGGGCGGGCCATGGCCCGGGCCGAAATCGCCTATCAGAGCGCGCGTCTCGCGCTGGTTGGCGGGATAGTCGGGCGCATTGCCGGCTATGGCGCGCTGGCGCTGGCGCTGGTGTTCTTCGCGCTGATGGCGCTGGTCGTGGGCATTTTGCTGGCGTTGGTGCCGTTGCTCGGTGTTTGGGGAGCGATGGGTGCGGTGGTGGCGGCGCTGCTGCTGGCGACGCTGGCGGCGCTGCTGGCCATCCGCGCCGGGCTGCGCCGCCTGCGCCGGCTGCTGGGTGAGGCGGGCGGCAATCCGTGAGCAAAAGCGGCAAATCCGACGCCGAGGAGGCCCTTGCCCGCCAGCGGGAAGCGCGCGACCGGGCGAGGGCCGGCTTTGCCACAAGGCTGAACAAGCTGCGCGAGGAGATGACGCCTGACGCCATTGCCGGGCGGCTGATCGAGGACCTGACCTATAAAACCCAAGGCGTGGTCGGGCAGGCGATGGAAATTGCCAACGACAACCGCGGCGTGGTGGCGGGCACGGTGGCGGCGCTGGCCATGTGGGCGGCGCGGCGGCCGATGGGTCGTGGCCTTTCGGCGCTCGTCAGCCGCATCGCGCGGCGCAAGGCCAAGGAGACCAAATGATGACAGAGCCGCGCGCCCCTGCCCCCGTTCAGCGCCCCGCCCCGCCCGCAACCGAGGCCGGCTGGAGCAATACCGGCCTGTGGATCGCGGGCGGTCTGGCGCTGGGCGTGGCAGCCGCAGTGCTGCTGCCGCGCGAGCGCGGCGAGAGCAAAGGCATGTCGCGCACCGCAAGAACCGCGCTGGGGCTGGCCAGTGAAGTGGGATTGGCCTTGGCGGCCAATGCTCTCGGCCATACCGATCAACCGGCGGAACCAGCGAGCGCAGATGCCGCCGGCGTGAAAACTTCAGCCTCCACCGTCCACCAATCCGTGGCGGCGGCGGTGGCGGGGCGGTTTCCGAAATTGGCGGGCACGGCCAAACTGGTCGCGGGGCTGTGGGATCGACGAAAGTCTAAGTAAGATTGCCGGAGGGCATGTCTTTATTTCGCAAGTGCAACATGATAGGGTTGGTCTCCCTTTTTCTCCCCAGGGGCATCAAACCAATATGCAGAAACTTCACCTTGTCATGGGCGGTCGCGTGCGCAACCCCCAGTCCCTTGAGTTCGCGGACCTCAGCGCGCTGGATCTGGTCGGGGTTTTCCCCGATTATGCGCAGGCAGAGGAAGTGTGGCGCGCCAATGCCCAACGCACCGTGGACGATGCCGAAATGCGCTATGTTATCGTTCATCTTCACCGTCTGCTCGATCCGGACAATCCGGAGGCGTGAGCGCGAATGGATGAATCAAAAGGCCCCGCAATCGCGGGGCCTTTTTCATGCGGCGCTCACCGCCCTGTAGCCGAACGCGCGGCTCAGATGAATTCGATTTTCTTCACCACATAGAAGCGGTCGCCCGAGGGCACGGTCACTTCGATCTCATCATCCACCCGGCGGCCAATCAGCGCCTTGCCCAGCGGCGAGTTATAGCTGATCCGCCCGATCTTGGCGTCGGCCTCATAGGTGCCGACAATCTGATAGCGCACCGGCTTGTCGTCATCGTCGAGCAGGGTGACGGTGGCGCCGAACACCACCTTGTCGCCCGACAGCGTGGTGGGGTCGACGATTTGCGCCCGGCCGACGCGGTCTTCCAGATCGGAGATGGACGCCTCGACCTGGCCCTGCCGTTCCTTGGCGGCGTGGTATTCGGCGTTTTCGGAGAGATCGCCATGCGCGCGCGCTTCCTCGATCGCTTCCACGATCTTGGGCCGCTCCTCGCGCAGCGCCTTCAGCTCGACGATCAGCCTGTCATAGCCATCCGCCAGCATCGGCAGCTTTTCGACACTCGCCATCAGAATCCTTTCTTCACAATACCACCGGCCACCCCTGCCAGTGTCATCAGCTCCCCCACCCCTTCGCAGGAAGAAAAGGGGCACCTCCTCGGGCGATTGGGGGAAGCAGCGAGAGTTGGGTCAGCTATAATAGGCTTGCAGTGGCCGTACTTCAAGTTTTGCGCGACCCAAGGCGGCAATTGCCTCCGCGGTGGCCACGCTGGCGGCGGCGGTAGTGTAGTAGGGCACCTTGCCATTCAGGGCGGAGGCGCGGATGGACTGTGAGTCTTTCAGGCTCTGCCAGCCTTCCGTGGTATTGATAATC
>CAIXXP010000237.1 GCA_903923465.1 uncultured Sphingomonadales bacterium
ATGCGATAGCACCGCAGCCATCACTCAAACAGCTCAGATCGCTCAAAAAAACGCTCAAACGGCACCTGCGCGAGCCTCCTCGAATACGAAAGTACCAACGCATCCCGACAATATTTTAACGCCTATGGGTTTGATCCGGGGTCCCGCTGTTCTTCAGCCCGCGGAGAGGAAAGCCCGGGGTGACGAGAACGGGAAAGGTCAACGAGTCGCCCGCACACAAACAAAAAGCCCCGCCAAACCGGCAGGGCTTTTCATTCCGGCATCGCCAGGCGCGCTCAGGCGGCGGCAGCGACCTTCTTCAGCTCGCGCTTGATCTTCAACGCGCGGTCGCTGAGCAGCTCGTCGCTGGCCTTCAGCAGCCAGTTGTCGAGGCCGCCGTTGTGCTCCACTGAGCGCAGGCCATGCGTCGAGACGCGCAGGCGGAAGCTGCGGTCGAGCTTTTCCGACATCAGCGTCACGTTCTGCAGGTTGGGCAGGAACAGACGCTTGGTCTTGTTGTTGGCGTGGCTTACGTTGTGACCGACTTGGCGGCCCTTACCGGTCAGTTCGCAGATGCGCGACATGGCTGAAAACTCGCTATGCTTCAAAGTGTCTGAATAAGGAAGCCGTGGCCCATAGCCAATCGGCAGGCGAAGTCAAGGATTCGCAGAGCATCTCCGGCCAAGCAAATGCATGGCGCAGCGCCGATGCTTGATATAACGCGCAAGCCGATGCCGTCCAGCCGTTGGCCCCTGCCCGATCCGATGCGCCGCGCGCTCGATGCCGCGGCCGAGGCCGCGCGCACGGGGGCAGTGCCGGTGGGAGCCGTGGTGGTTCACCGGGGGCGGATTGTTGCCACATCGTACAATGCCCCACCCGGCCATCACGACCCCAGCGCCCATGCCGAGATCCTGGCGATTCGCGCCGCCGCGAGCGCACTGGGCCAGGATCGGCTGGAAGACTGCGATCTGTGGGTCACGCTGGAACCTTGCGCGATGTGCGCCGGCGCAATCGCCCACGCGCGGATCGGCAGGCTCTATTACGCCGCCGCCGACCCCAAGGGCGGCGCGGTGGAGCACGGCCCGCGCCTGTTCGACCAGGCGACCACGCTGCACCGGCCCGAAATCTATTCCGGGCTGGGCGAGGACGAAGCGGCCGGGCTGTTGAAGGACTTCTTCGCCCGCCTCAGATCCTAGAGCGTGATCACCTTACCTTGTAGCGTCGTGACGGAGCCGATTTTGGCCCGGCGCCCCCAGCTTTGCGGAACGCAAAGCGTTCCTTGTCTGGATCGAGGAGGGAGCAATGCGGCCCCATTGTGACCGACGAGAGACGCTGCGCTGGGCCAAAAGCGGCCCGCCCCTTCGGGGTTGCTCTGGAAAGCCCCGTGGCAGCGTTGCGTCGCTTGCACGGGGTTCCGGCCCCGCGCTGCGCGCCGCGCCTCCCCACGGAACTTTCCAGAGCAATCACGATGCTACAAGGTAAGGTGATCACGCTCTAAACCCCGCGCGCTTGCCGGCGTGCGCGCACTTTCGGGCATCGGGATATTTTTGCGGGCGGCGTGCATCCGCAGGCCTGCCCGCTTGCGTAACAGGGTCATCGGCCGCGCAATGGACCACAAGGGTTCGCAAGCCCGGACGATCAGCCTGTCATCCATCCGCGAAGGGCCCGGCCCATCGCTCACCAAACGGGGTATGATCCCATGACTTTCGTGAAAATCGCTTCGATCGCCGCCGCCGCCGGCTTCATGGCGCTGGCTTGCCTGCCCGCCGCGGCGGCGCCCGCGCCGGTCACGGTTGGCGGCGCGCCGATGTACCCTGCCAGGAACATCATCGAAAACGCGGTCCATTCGCAGGACCACACCACGCTGGTTGCCGCGGTCAAGGCGGCGGGCCTGGTTGAAGTGCTCGAAGGCCCGGGGCCGTTCACGGTGTTCGCGCCGACCAATGCCGCCTTTGCCAAGCTGCCCGCCGATACCGTGCCCACGCTGCTGAAGCCGGAGAACAAGGCGCAACTGAGCGCCGTGCTGACCTATCACGTCGTGCCCGGCAAGTATGATGCCGCCGCACTGCGCCGCATGGTCATGGTCGGCCACGGCAAGGCCATGCTCAAGACCGCGCAGGGCGATATGCTGACCGTGACCGCGTCCGGCCGCTACCTGATGGTCACCGACAGCAAGGGCGGTACGGCGAACGTGACGATCGCCG
>CAIXXP010000238.1 GCA_903923465.1 uncultured Sphingomonadales bacterium
CTCCGGCGCCACCGGCGGCGCGGTCTTCGCCTCCCCCGCCACCCGCCGCCGCGCCTTCGATCTCGGCATCCCGCTGCAATTCGTCCCCGGCACCGGCCCCGCCGGCAGGATCACTTCGGAGGACCTCGACGCCTACCTCGCCAGCGGCGCCACCCCGCCCCCGCAGGAAACCCGCCTCGCCCCGCGCGATGGCGTGGAGGAGGAGCGCATCATCGGCCTGCGCCGCAAAATCGCCGAAAAGATGCAGGAGGCCAAACGCCGCATCCCCCACATCACCTATGTCGAGGAAATCGACGTCACCGAGCTGGAGGCCCTGCGGCAGGACCTCAACGCCAACCGCACGCCGGATCAACCCAAGCTCACCCTGCTCCCGCTGCTGATGCGCGCCATGGTGCGGGTGCTGCCCGAATTCCCGCAGATCAACGCCCGCTACGACGACGATGCCGGCGTGCTCCACCGCCACGCCGGCGTGCACATCGGCATCGCCACGCAAACGCCCGGCGGCCTGATGGTCCCCGTCGTCACCCATGCCGAGGCGCGCGATATCTGGGCGCTGGCCAGCGAAGTCGCCCGCGTCGCGCAGGCCGCCCGCGATGGCACCGCCCGCCGCGAGGAGCTTTCCGGCTCCACCATCACCATCACCAGCCTCGGCCCGCTCGGCGGCATCACCACCACCCCGGTGATCAACCACCCGGAAGTGGCGATCATCGGCCCCAACAAGATCGTCGAGCGCCCGGTGGTGCAGGGCAGCTTCATCACCGTGCGCAAGCTGATGAACCTGTCCTCCGCCTTCGACCACCGCATCGTCGATGGCTACGACGCGGCGCTGTTCGTGCAGCGGCTGAAGCGCCTGCTCGAACACCCCGCCCTCATCTTCATGGATTAAACCGATGGCCCGGACATTAAACCCAAAAGTACTGGTCATCGGCGGCGGCCCGGGCGGCTATGTCGCGGCCATCCGCGCCGGGCAACTGGGGCTGGATACGGTGCTGGTCGATGCCGGCCGGCTCGGCGGCACCTGCCTCATCCGTGGCTGCATTCCGTCAAAGGCGCTGATCCACGCCGCCGGCCTCCATGCCGAGATGGTGGAAGCCGCCCGACCCGAAGGCCGCTTCGGCCTGCACGCCCAGCCACCGCAATTGCGCCTGAATGAAACCATGGCGTGGAAAGACGGCATCGTCGATCGCCTGTCCGGCGGCGTCGCCGGCCTGCTGCGCAAGGCCAAGGTGCGGGTCATCACCGGCCACGCCCATTTCACCGATGCCAAGACCTGCCATGTCGAAACCGGCCATGTCGAAACCGGCCATGTCGAAACCGGCCATGCCGAAACCAGCCATGCCGAAACCAGCCATGTGGAAACCGGCGACGAAACCCTCACCATCCGCCCCGAACACGTCATCCTCGCCACCGGCTGCGTGCCGGTCGAGCTGCCCTTCCTGCCCCTCGGCAACAAGGTGATCGACAGCACCGGCGCCCTCGCCCTCACCACCCTGCCCGAACGGCTGGTGGTGGTCGGCGGCGGTTACATCGGCCTCGAACTCGGCACCGCCTTCGCCAAGCTCGGCGCCAGGGTCACCATCGTCGAGGTGGCGCCCCGCATCCTGCCGCTCTACGACGCCAAACTCACCGAACCCGTCCGCCGCTGGCTCACCGACCACGGCGTCACCCTGCACCTCGGTGCCCGGGCCCTGGGCGAGGAGGCAGACGGCCTGGCCATCGAAACCGCCGATGGCCAGCGCATCATCCTCCCCGCCGACCGCATTCTCGTCACCGTCGGCCGCCAGCCCGCCACGCAAGGCTGGGGTCTGGAGGCGATGGCCCTCGCCATGGACGGCCGCTTCGTGCGGGTCGACGACCGCTGCGCCACCGCCACCACCAACGTCTGGGCCATCGGCGATCTGGTCGGCGAACCGATGCTCGCGCACAAGGCCTCGGCCCAGGGCGAGATGGTCGCCGAGATCATCGCCGGCCACAACCGCCGCTTCGCCCCCGCCGGCATCCCCGCCATCTGCTTCACCGAGCCGGAGATCGTCAGCATCGGCGCCGGGCCCGACGACCTCCCCGCCGAGACCATCCTCGTCGGCCAGTTCCCCCTCATGGCCAATGGTCGCGCCCTGTCGATGGATGCGGGCGCAGACGGCGGCTTCGTCCGCGTCGTCGCCGATGCCCGCGATCACCGCATCCTCGGCATTCAGGCGGTCGGCCAGCATATTTCCGAATTCGCCGGCCAATTCGCCACGCTGCTGGAAATGGGCGCAGTGCTGGAAGATGTCGCCGGCATCATCCACGCCCACCCGACACTCGGCGAAGCCATCCACGAAAGCGCGCTGGCCGCCCTCGGCCACGCGCTGCACATCTAGCCCCGGGCGCCTCTGCCGCTCCAATCGGCTGCGAGCGCAAGCAGCGCGCCGCGCCAGCGGATGGCAGGGCCGTGGTCGATACGCAGCCAGGCATCCGCGTGTCCGGGAAGCGAAGCTGAAGCCGAACGCGCCGCTGGCATACCCGGCTCCCGGTTCCTCGCATTTCGCCGGGCGACCGCTATTTGCCCTCAGCCCCCTATTTGCCCTCAGGGAGCACGCCTCACGGCAAGCGGCTCAGCCCCGCCCCGCTGGCCGCGCACTGCGCTTGCCCGCCCACCCCGGCGCATTGGCGGCATCCTGCGCGGTCAGGCCGCGCCAGCGCTCCAGCCGCGCCGCATCCAGCGAGCCATCGGCCAGCGCCGCCTGAATCGCGCAATCGGGCTCGCCCGCATGGCTGCAATTGGTGAAACGACAGGCCAGCGCCGTCGTCACAATGTCGTCGAACACCTCGGCCAGCCCGGCCCCCGCCTCGGAAAGCTGCAACTCGCGCATGCCCGGCGTATCCACCAGCCAGCCGCCGCGATTCTCGCTGGCCTCCAGCCGGTGCATCTGCCGCGCCGTGGTGGTGTGCCGCCCGGTGCCATCGCTCTCGCGCACCGCCTGGGTGGCAATGCTGGCAGAGCCCCGCAGCGTGTTGATCATTGTCGATTTGCCCACGCCGGAGGAGCCGAGCAGCGCCACCGTCTCGCCCATGCCGCACCACGCCGTCAACCCCGCGACGCTCAGCGGGTCCCGCGCATTCACGACAACCACCGGCAGATCAGGCTGCAACCCCCGCGCCGCCGCGGCGAACCCCTCGGCATCCTCCGCCAGATCCGCCTTGGTCAGCACGATCACCGGCCGCACCCCGGCCTCGCGCGCCAGCACCAGATAGCGCTCCAGCCGCGCCACGCTGAAATCCTGATTGCACGAGGCGACGATGAACAGCGTATCGACATTGGCGGCGATCAACTGCAACCGGCGCCCCTTGCCCGGCGCCCGGCGCTTGAACAGGCTGGCGCGGGGCAGGATGCGGGCGATCTGCGCGGTCTCGCGGTCGATCAGCAGCCAGTCGCCCACCGTCGCATGGCCTTCCTCGGTTTGCGCGTCGGGAATATGCGCGGGCAGCATCCGCTCCTGCCCGCCATCGGCGGCCCCCACCACCGCGATCTGCCCGCGATGCACCGCCGTCACCCGCACCGGCACCAGCCGCCCCGCTTCTTCGGGCGAAACCTGCGCGGCAAAGAACGGTCGCCAGCCCAGCGCGGCCAGGCTTGCATCATGCATGGGGGTCCCGGCTTCGGTCATGGCGCCCGTCACTCCGGCTTGCCCCTCATCCTGGCTTGCCCCTCATCCTGGCTTAGACGCCAGCCAGATGGTGTAGCGCATCTCGTCATCATAGGCGTCGGCCTCGATGGTGATCTCCTCCACCACGAAGCCCGCCGCCTGCAGCCGCTTGAAGAAATCCTCGTCGGTATAGGACGACCACACCGCCAGCACGCCCGAGGGGCGCAGCGCGGCAAAAGCCGAACGCAGCCCCCAGTTGCAATAGAGCCGGTCGTTGGCCAGCTGGATCAACCCGTCCGGCCCATTGTCGACATCCAGCAGAATCGCGTCGAAACCGGCCGGGGCCCGCTCGATCACATCATGGACATCGGCCACCTCCAGCCGCACGCGCGGGTCGGTCAGCGAATCGCCGAAGATATGGGCGAGCGGCCCCTTGGCCCATACCACCACCTGCGGCACCAGCTCGGCCACAACGATGCTCGCCGTCGGCCCCCATGCCGCCAGCGCCGCACCCAGCGTGAAGCCCATGCCGAGCCCGCCGATCAGCACCCGCGCGCCCCCCTCGTCACCCGGTGCATCGCCCAGCCCGGATCCGGGCCGCGCCCCCAGCTTGGCATGGGTCAGCGTGGCCAGCGCCTGTTCGGAGTGCCGAACCATGCTGCCCATCAATTCCTCGTCGCCATACTGGATCGAGAAATCCGTGCCCCGCCGCATCAGATGCAGGCCACCCCCGCCGGGGATCGGGGCATAATCGACAAACACGATGGCATCGGTATCAACGGCGGCATCAACGGCGCCATCAACGGCGCCATCAGCAGTGCCGGCGGTTTCGGCGAGTTCCAGGGGGCTCATGCGCGGCGCGGCGTTAGGCTGCGGCCACCACAGGCTCGGCAACAGGCGCCACGACAGGCTCGGCCGCCTTCCTGCGCGCGTTGGAAGTAAGGATCGCGCGCTGGTGCCGCCGGTTGACGGAGCGGATGCTGGCCATGGTTTGTCCTGTCAGATTGAAATCGGGCGCTGTGTCGGCCGGGTTGGCATGCATTCGGCGCCGATCAGCCCCGCCATGGTCACATACTGGCGGGAAAGACAAGGCCTGATCGCCGCCGCCCGTCCCGGGCCCCGCCCCCAATGCCGCCCCCCAACCCCGCCTCCACCCGCCACATCCACGCGCCACCCACCCCGGCACGGGCAAACCCGCTGGACAATCATCCGGCACGGTGTTTGACTGCGGCGAGAACACAAGCGAGCGGGCCGATAAACACGCATGCCCGCCGCCATCGGGAGAATGGGCATGATCCAGACGGTCACCAAAGCCATCACCCCCGCCGAACTGGGCCGCACCCTGATGCACGAGCATCTGGTTATCGGTTTCCCGGGCTGGGAGAGCGACACGCTGGAGCACGGCCCCACCCGGCGCGACATTGTCGCGCGCGGCGTCGACCGCATCGAGGAGATGAAATCGGCCGGCTTCCGCTCGATGCTGGACCCCTGCCCGTCCGATCTGGGGCGCGATGTCGAACTGATGGCGGAAGTGGCGACCCGCGCCAACTTCAACCTGGTATGCGCCACCGGGCTTTATCACCATGAACTCGGCGCGCCCTACTGGAAGGTGAAGCTCGAGCTCTATCCCGATGCCAGCGACCGGCTGGCCGAAATGATGATCCGCGAACTGACCGTGGGCATCGGCGAGACCGGCATCCGCGCCGGGGTGATCAAGCTGGCCACCGCGCAGGCGCCGATGACCGACTATGAACGCAAGGTGTTTGCCGCCGGGGCCAAGGCCTCGGTGGCCACCGGCGCGCCGATCACCACCCACACCGATGCCGTGCTCGGCCCCGAGCAGGTGGCGCTGCTCACCGCGCTGGGGGTTCCGGCCCACCAGATCATTGTCGGGCACAGCTGCGGTTGCGCCGACCACGACTATCATATGACCATCGCCCGCACCGGCGCCTACATCGGCTTCGACCGCTTCGGGCTGGAAATGGTGATCCCCGACGACAGCCGCGTGGAATCGCTGCTGCGGCTGGTGCGGGCCGGCGCGCGCGAGCAACTGATCGTCTCGCATGACGCCTCATGGTGCTTTCGCGGCCAGCCCGCCGCCGGAGAGGTCATGGACATGCTCGGCAATATCGGGCCGCTGCATTTCACGCGCAATATCGCCCCCCGGCTGCGCGACGGCGGCATGACCGAGGCCGAGATCGACTCCATCCTCATCGATAATCCCCGCCGCTATTTCACCGGCGAGCCGCCCCATATCGCCGGCCAGGGTATCGCCGGCCAGGGCGTCACCGGCCAGGGCATTTCCGGCCAGGCGCGCGCGCCAGCCGGCCACCATCATCCCGCGGCCAGCTCCACCTGAACCGACTGCGAATTCATGATCGCTTGACCATAGGCGGTGAGAAAGGCGACATCCGCCGCATCGCGGCCAATGCCGATCTTGGCCATCGCCCCCGGCTGCGCCATGCCGGTCGCGTCCACCAGATGCCATTCGTCGCCGAGGAACACCTCCGCCACCGCGTGAAAATCGGGCGGATCGATCCCCAGCGCATAGACGCTGGCAATCCGCGCCGGAATCCCCGAGGCCCGCACCAGCGTGATCAGCACATGGGCATAGTCGCGGCAAATCCCCTGCCGCCGGGCAAAGGTCTCGATGGCGGTGGTCTCCGACGAGCTGATCCCGGGCACATAGCTGAAATGCTGCTGGATCCAGTCGCGCATCGCCATCACCCGCGCCCCGCCGTCCAGATGGCCGAACTCGTCGTAAACGAAAGACTGGAACTGGTCGGACGGGCAATAGCGCGAGCCCATCAGATAGGGCACCGCCTCGCCCGGCAGCCGGTGCGGCGCCACCCTGGCCAGGGTGCGGCAATCATCCTCATCGCGGTTCACCGCCACGATGGCGTGATAATCGACGCCGACATGCCCCTGCACCGTCACCCATATCCGGTCGCCGATCATGTCCTGCGCCGGCACGCGGGCGAAATTCAGGCAATCCTCCACGGCGATATGCGCCTTCTCGATCACCTGCTCGGCGATGGCCGCCGCCTCCACCTGCAACAGCACATCGGTTGGCGCCGGAAAGAAATAATCGAGGCGGGTGGTGATCGCGAGTCTCATGAGCGCCCTAGTCCACCTGAAGATGCCAATGATGTTGCAGTGTCGCCGGTCATCGACCGCCGGGCCTGCCCCCGCGCGCGGCGGCGCAGACGATTTTTGTTGCACTGCACCAAAAATGGCGAGACTACTAGCCCATGATCAAGGCCGGCCTCCATCACCTCACCCGTTATCGCTACAGCCGGCCCATCCGGCTCGGTCCCCAGGTCATCCGCCTGCGCCCGGCACCGCACAGCCGCACGGCGGTGCCCAATTACTCGCTGAAGATCAGCCCGCCCGAACATTTCCTGAATTGGCAACAGGACCCGCACGGCAACTGGCAGGCGCGGGTGGTGTTCCCCGATCCCGTCGACCACTTCACCGTGGAGGTCGATCTGCTGGCCGAGCTGGCGGTGATCAACCCCTTCGACTTTTTCGTCGACCCTTACGCGGAGGAAGTCCCCTTCACCTATGACGCCACCCTCGCCGAAGACCTCTCCGCCTATTTCGGCGCGGAAGCGCAAGGTGCCGAGTTCGACGCGCTGGTCGCCCAATTCGCCGGCTGGACGGGCCGCACGATCGACTTCCTCGTCGCCCTCAATCAGGCGCTGGTCAGCCGCATCGGCTATGTCATCCGCATGGAGCCCGGTGTTCAAAACCCCGAGGAAACGCTGACCCTCGGCACCGGTTCCTGCCGCGACAGCGCCTGGCTGCAAATTCAGGTGCTGCGCAAGCTTGGCTATGCCGCCCGCTTCGTCTCGGGCTACCTGATCCAGATGAAGGCCGATATCGAGGCGCTCGACGGCCCCAAGGGCCCCGAAGCCGATTTCACCGACCTCCACGCCTGGACCGAGGTCTACCTGCCCGGCGCCGGCTGGGTCGGGCTCGATCCCACCTCCGGGCTCTTCGCCGGCGAGGGCCACATCCCGCTGGCCGCCACCCCGCATTTCCGCACCGCCGCCCCCATCAGCGGCGCCGCCGAGCCGGCCGAGGTCGATTTCCACTTCGAGATGAGCGTCTCGCGCATTGCCGAGGCGGTGCGCATCACCAAGCCCTTCACCGATGCCCGCTGGGAGGCCCTGCTCGATCTCGGCCGCAAGGTCGATGCCGATCTGGTGGCGCAGGATGTCCGCCTCACCACCGGCGGCGAGCCGACCTTCATCGCCGATGGTGATTTCGACGCGCCCGAATGGAACGCCGATGCCGTCGGCCCCACCAAGGCCGGCTATGCCGACCGCCTCATCCGCAAGCTGCGCGGCGCCTTTGCCCCCACCGCCCTGCTCCACCACGGTCAGGGCAAGTGGTACCCCGGCGAAAGCCTGCCGCGCTGGGGCTATTCGCTCTATTGGCGCGCCGATGGCGTGCCGGTGTGGCGCGACGCCAGCCTCATCGCCGGCGAGCCGATCACGTCCGAGGCGGGGCAAGCCAAGCCCGACCCCGCCACCGCCAAGGCCGTGCAGGCCGCCGCCCTGCCCTTCATCGAAATGCTTGCCCACAGCGTCGATCTCACCAGCGAATTCATCCACCCGGTCTATGAGGACGCGGTGGCGTGGATCGTCAAAGAGGGCGAGCTGCCCGACAACACCAGCCCCGACAACCCGAAGATCGACAACCCCGAGGAACGCGCCCGCATCATGCGCACCTTCCAGCGCGGCCTGTCGAAGCCGGTCGGCTATGTCCTGCCGATCCAGCGCTGGAACGCCGCGCCGAGCAAGCATTCCCGCTGGAAAAGCGAGAAGTGGAAAGTGCGGCGCGGGGCGCTGTTCGCGGTGCCCGGCGATTCCGCCCTCGGCTATCGCCTGCCGCTCGGCTCGCTCCCCTATGTGCCCCCGTCGGACTTCCCCTACATCCACCCGCGCGACACCGCCGAACCCCGCGAGCCCCTTGCGGACTACCGCGTGCAGGAATCGGCGCCCGCCAGCGCCCCGCCGGAGCCCCGCGAACAACGCGCCCAGATGGAGACCGCCAGCAGCGGCGAAACCCCCCGGCAGGACCGGCAGGAGCAGGTCATCATCGAGGGCGTCGTCCGCACCGCCATCACCATCGAGCCGCGCGGCGACCACCTCTCGGTATTCATCCCCCCGGTCGAGGCGCTGGAGGATTACCTCGAACTCATCGCCCGCATCGAGGGCGTGGCCGAGCGCCTGAAAATGCCGGTGCGCATCGAGGGCTATCCCCCGCCGCCAGACCCGCGCCTGAAGGTGATGAAGATCACCCCGGACCCCGGCGTCATCGAGGTCAACGTGCAACCCGCCGCCAGTTGGGACGAGGCGGTGTTCATCACCGAAACGCTCTACGCCGCCGCGCGCGAATGCGGCCTCACCGCCGACAAGTTCATGGTCGATGGCCGCTCCATCGGCACCGGCGGCGGCAACCACCTCGTCCTCGGCGGCCCCAGCCTCGTCGATTCGCCCTTCATCCGCCGCGCCGACCTGCTCAAAAGCTTCGTGCTCTACTGGCAGCGCCACCCCTCGCTCAGCTATTTGTTCTCGGGCATGTTCATCGGCCCGACCAGTCAGGCCCCGCGCATCGACGAAGCCCGCCACGACAGCATCTACGAGCTGGAAATCGCCCTGGCGCAAGTGCCCGGCAAGGACGAGGGCGAACCGCGCCCCTGGCTGATGGACCGCCTGTTCCGCAACCTGCTGGTGGATGTGACGGGCAACACCCACCGCACCGAAATCTGCATCGACAAGCTGTTCAGCCCCGATGGCCCCACCGGCCGCCTCGGCCTCGTCGAGTTTCGCGGCTTCGAAATGCCGCCCGAACCCAAGATGAGTCTGGCCCAGCAACTGCTGCTGCGCGCCCTCACCGCGTGGTTCTGGCGCGAGCCGCAGGAGGGCACGCTGGTCCGCTGGGGCACCACCCTGCACGACCGTTTCCTGCTGCCCCATCCGGTCTGGGCCGATTTCCTCTCGGTGCTCGATGATCTGCGCGCCGCCGGTTATGATTTCGATCCCAACTGGTTCGAGGCCCAGCGCCAGTTCCGCTTCCCCGTCCATGGCGAGGTCGAGGGCGGCGGCGTCACCCTCGAAATCAGCCACGCGCTGGAGCCATGGAACGTGCTGGGCGAGACCGGCGCGATCGGCGGCACCGTCCGCTACGTCGACAGCTCCACCGAGCGCCTGCAGGTCCGCGCCACCGGCCTCACCCCCGGCCGCCATGTCATCGCCTGCAACGGCCGCCGCGTGCCGATGAGCGCCACCGGCGTTCCGGGCGAGGGCATCGGCGGCGTGCGCTACAAGGCATGGGCCACGGCCAATTGCCTGCACCCCACCATGCCGGCGCACGCCCCGCTCACCTTCGACATCCTCGATGCGTGGAACGGGCGATCACTGGGCGGCTGCGTCTATCATGTGGCGCATCCGGGCGGACGGTCGTATGACGATGTCCCGGTCAACAGCTATGAGGCCGAGGCGCGCCGCAAGGCCCGCTTCCAGAACCATGGCCACACACCGGGCAAAGTCGCCATTCCGGCCGAAGAACTGCCTGGAGAATTCCCCATGACCCTCGACCTGCGGCGCCCCGCCAGACCCGGCACCCCAACTGCCGGATGACCGCCGGCCCGGTAATTGATAACAGGGACGAAACCAGCGCGGAAGCCGCCGTTCTGGGCGATGGGCGCGTGCCGGGATTCGACGATGTGCTGAGCCAATATGCCCCCAGTGTGCCGCGCGGCGATCTCTTCGCCGACGCAAGGCCGGATATGGCGGCGAAATGGGCCACCGTCGCCGCGCGCCTGCTGCGCCTGTCGCAGGGCGCCCACGGCAATATCCAGGAACAGGTCGCCCGCGAGATCCAGGAACTCGGCCTCACCTTCCGCCTCATCGGCGACGAGGACGAGCGCGCCTGGCCGCTCAGCCCCATGCCGCTGCTCATCGGCACCGAGGAATGGAACGAAGTCGCCGAGGGGCTGAAGCAGCGCGCCGACCTGCTGGAGGGCATTCTGGCCGACATCTACGGCCCGCAGACGCTGGTGGCCGACGGCCATTTGCCCGCCGCCGTCGTCTCCGGCAGCCCCCATTTCGTGCCGAAGATGCTGGGCGTCGCGCCGGGTGGCGGCCATTACCTGCATGTCTACGCTGCCGATCTCGCGCGCGGGCCCGATGGCCAGTGGCGGGTTCTGGCCGATCGCACGCGGCTGGCCACCGGCATCGGCTACGCGCTGGAAAACCGGCTGGCCCTGTCGCGCAGCACCGGATCGCTGCTGTCGCAAATCAACACGCGCCGCCATGCAAGGTTTTACGGCGACCTGCGAAGGGGCATCGCCGAGGATTGCCACCGCGACGAGCCACGCATCGCCCTGCTTACCGCCGGCCCTTACAATCAAAGCTATCCCGAGCAGGCGCATCTGGCCCGCTATCTCGGCCTGCCGCTGGTGGAGGGACGCGACCTGACGGTGATCGACGATCGCCTCTTCGTGCGCACTATTGCCGGGCCAAAACGGATAGACGCCATCTGGCGCTGGATCGGCGCACAACATATCGACCCGCTGGCCTTTGACTCGCACTCGCAAATCGGCATTCCCGACCTGTTTCAGGCCTGGTCGCATGGCGGGCTGGTGGTGGCGAACTGGCCCGGGGTCGGTGTGGTGGAATCGCGTGCCTTTTCCGCCTTCATCCCCCAGCTGGCCAAAAAGCTGCTGGGCGAGAAGCTGCAGCTGCCCAACGTCGCCACCTGGTGGTGCGGGCAGGACACCGAGGCCAGCATCGTGCGGCAGCGGCTGGATGAACTGGTCATCAGCTCGGCCTTCGGCGGGCGCGTCGCGGGGCTGGAAGGCGGACGCACCCATTCTGGCGCCGAGTTTACCGCGACGGAAAAAGAGGCGCTGTTGGCCGCCATGGCGCTGCGGCCGGTGGATTTCTGCGGTCAGGAAATCGTCAATCTATCGACCACGCCAGCCCTGATTGATGGCGCCTTCGCGCCCCGCCCCTTCACCCTGCGCGCTTTCGTGGCCCGCGATGGCGAGGGCAACTGGCAGGTCATGCCCGGCGGCTTTGCCCGCCTCTCCTCCTCGGGCGATCTGCGCACCTCGCTGATGGGAGAGGGCGACCTGTCCGCCGATGTTTGCGTGGTAGACGAGATACCAGTCAGCCAGGAAAGCCGGCTGGGCGCGGGTGTTTCTCCGGCCATCCGGCGCATTGGCGGCATTCTGTCCAGTCAGGCCGCAGACAATCTCTACTGGTTCAG
>CAIXXP010000239.1 GCA_903923465.1 uncultured Sphingomonadales bacterium
CCACCCGCATTGTGGAAGCGGTGGTGAAGGCCAACGACAGCCGCAAGCGCGCCATGGGCCGCAAGGTGATCGAGGCCATCGTCAGCGCCACCGGCCAGAAATCGGTGCGCGGGCGCCGGGTGGCGCTGCTTGGCCTCACCTTCAAGCCCAATACCGATGACATGCGCGACGCCCCCTCGCTGGCCATCGCCCAGGCGCTGATCGATGCCGGCATCGAGGTCGTCGCCTACGACCCCGAGGGCATGGAACTGGCCGCGCCGCTGATGCCGGGCGTGACCATGGCCGAATCCGCCTATGCCGCGATCGAGGGTGCCGATGCCGTCGCCATCGTCACCGAATGGGATGCCTTCCGCGCGCTGGACCTGAAGCGCATCAAGGAACTCGCCCGCACCCCGGTGCTGGCCGATCTGCGCAACATCTACGACCCCGCCGAGGTGCGCAGCCACGGCTTCACCTATGTCAGCATCGGCCGGGTGTGAGGCGGGGGGGGCGCCCCACTTGCATGCCGCGTGAATTTGCCAGGGGGCCTGTAAGCCGGGTTCTGTGAAGGCCTGTCGTATCCGTTAAGACGCGCAGGCCAGCGGCAGCCATTCCTCTTGGCGCCATGTTGCCACGGCGCTCCAGCAACCAACCCGGGCGGTCTGGGTCGAAACAACCTGCCTTGGATTACTCCTCGGCGCGCCGCCCCTATTCGGTCTTGCTCCAGGTGGGGTTTACCATGCCGCTTCTGTTACCAGTCGCGCGGTGCGCTCTTACCGCACCCTTTCACCCTTACCTTGTGGCGCCATTTGCATGGTTGGCCAGTTCGGCGGTCTGCTCTCTGTGGCACTATCCCTGGGCTTCGGGCCTAATTGCTGACGCAACCGGTTCCCCCGCCCGGCGGGCGTTACCCGCCACCCTCGTTTCGTGGAGCCCGGACTTTCCTCGGCGGAGTTTCCCCCGACGCGGCTGCCCGGCCCCCTGGCGGTTTTGCGCCTAGCAGGGTTGGAGGCATCGGGCGAGAGATTGTTACAGGGGGAAGAAAGGGGGAAGCCTTGGGGCCTTAGGCCCCAAACCCCATTACTATAGACGTTGCACTTACCTCTCATGCTGGCGCCCCGCCGCACAGCGGCTTTAAAGCCTGTGGCGCGGCGGCCTTGCGCAGGGCTGAACCCGCGGCGCGACGATGACAGGGCGTGGGAGCGCGAGGGACGAGTCCCTCGCACCTTCACTGTTACCCCCTTAAGCCGCCCTTACCCCCCCTAAAACTGCCCCCCGTCACCCGGCCCCGTATCCCGCAGCATTAGCAGCTCGAACAGCAGCGCCCCCACCTCGCCGTCGATCTCGCCATCGATGATGCGCGGGCGAAACCGGCGCTGGAAGGCGCGCACCGCCGCGCGGCCGTCGGTGATGTCATAGCCGAAGCGCTCCAGCGACAGGTAGAAGGCGCCGGGGTTCTCGTGCAGCAGGCGGATGCGCGGGCGGGGCGTGGGCAGGGCCAGGCCGAAGCGGGCGAGGCGCGGCCAGTCGAACAGCTCGCCGGGGTCCATCTTGCGGGCGGGGGCAACGTCGGAATGGCCGACGATATTGCCCACCTCGATGTCGTGGCGCCAGACGATGTCGGCCAGCAGCCGGATCAGCGATCCCATCTGCGCCTCCGGGAACGGGCGATAACCGAATTCATGGCCGGGGTTCACCAGCTCGATGCCGATGCTGGCCGAGTTCACATCGTCGATGCCCCGCCAATAGGCGCGGCCCGCGTGCCAGGCCCGCTTGTCCTCGGGCACCAGCCGGGTCACGGTGCCATCCTCGTCGATCATGTAATGGGCGGAAACCTCGGCTTTCGGGTCGGTCAGCCGCGCCAGCGCCTCGGCGGCCGTGGCCATGCCCGTGTAGTGCAGCACCACCATCGAGACCGGCAGGCGCCGCTCGTTCCAGTTGGGCGATGGGCTGTCGCGGTGAACCAGATCGCTCATGCGCCCCAGTCTCTCATGCGCCCGGATCTCTCTGGCGCCGGGCCATGTCGGGCCCGCATGCGGGCGGTGGCCGGCGCCGCATGGTTCAGGCCCCCGGCAGCATCGCGCCCAGCACCAGCATGCCATCGGAGAGGGCATATTGCACGCCGCCACCACAACTGGCCGCCAGTGCCGCCACCATCGCGGCCGGCGCGGTGCGGCTGGAAAGCTCGCCCGGTGCCAGCTGGCCAGACAGCGCCCGGCCCACGGCGGGGTCAAAGGCAATGCGCGGACCACTGGCGCGCAGGGCGATCTCGGCCCCGCCCTGCACTTTGCCACCGGCGCGCTCCTCCAGCGCGATCTCCAGCGTGCCGCCGCGCACCAGCGCCTCAATGGCGATCAGCGAGAGGTTGAGCAGGATCTTCACCGCCGCCTTGGGCAGCGTGTTGCTCTCCATCGTCCAGCGCAGGGCGATGCGGCCGGAGGGGCCGGCCAGCGCCTCGATCAGCGCCCGGGGCTCGGTCACCGGCACGGCCTCGCCAAAGCCGCCCGCCGCACCGAACGCGAGGCGGAAGAACTTCAGCTTGTCGGCACTGCTGCGCGCACTCTGCTCCAGCAGCTCGAAGCAGCGCTGGCGCATGGCCGGATCTTTCTCCTCGGCCAGCAGCTCCAGCCCGTTCGACAGCGCCCCCACCGGGCTCAGCAAATCGTGGCACAGCCGCGAGCACAGCAGGCTGGCCAGTTCCAGCGCCTGGGCCTGCCCGAACGCCGGGTCATTCAAATCACTGGACATGCAAGCCTTACCCTTCAAATCAAACGCCCGGCAAAATCAAGACGCCGGGCTGCCCGGCCATGGCTATCACCCGCTGGTTACCAAACCCGCCTGCCCGCCACGCGCGGGCAAACATCGGTATCGGAGGTTGTGCCCAGCCGGGTTTCGTCAATTAACCAGTTTCCGATAATTCCTTAGCCATCCGCGAGACGCGTGGGAAGCATTTCGAAGCCCTGCGCGCCATCGCGCCATAATCGCACCGTGCCCCGCGCGATGATCGCCCACAGCCGCCCGTCGCGCGGAGCGCAAGCGCTATCGGTGGCCGAGGGGGTCGCCTCGCCGGCGGGATGCGAATGATACCAGCCGAGCAGCACATCCCCCTGCCCGTCCGCTGCCTTCCCCGGCTCCGGCCCCAGCTCCGGCCCCAGCTCCGGCCCGCGCTCCGGCCCCAGCTCCGGCCCGCGCTCCGGCCCGCGCTCCGGCCCGCGCTCCCGTTCGGCGCGCAGGGCGGCGATCAGCGTGGCCGGGTCTATCTCGAAATGGCGGGTCGGGTCTGCCGCGACATTGGCGGCGGGGCGGATGGCGGTGATCCGCTCGGCACCATCCTCCACCCGGCCCAGCAGCAGGCCGCAGGCCTCGTTCGGGTGGGCGCGGGCGGCCTCGGCCACCATCGCGGCCAGCGCCCCCCTTGTCAGTTGCGGATCCATGCCCATCTTGGGCATAATGGCTCAGGGGGAAACAGCAAAGCAAGCGCGGATCGCGCCGTCCGGCCGTGGCGGTGGCCCTGCCGTGCCCGATGTGCCCCTGCCCGATGTGCCCCTGCCCGATGTTTCCGTGCCCGATGTGTCCCTGCCCGATGAGGACCTCGACGACGACGCCGTGCCCGGCGCCGATGCCGCAGGCGGGGCGGAAGGCACCCTCACCGGCATCATCGGCGCGGGTGGCCGGCTCGACAAGGAACTGGCCGAGGCCAGCGGCCTGTCGCGCGCGCGGGTGCAGGCGCTGCTGGCCGAGGGACGCATCAACCTCGCCGGCAAAGTTGCCACCCAATCCTCGCTGAAGGTGCCCGCCGGCACGCCTTTCGCCATCCAGATGCCCGAAACCGTGGCCCTGTCCGCCCAGCCGCAGGACATCCCGCTCACCATTGTCTACGAGGACGAGCATCTGGTGGTGGTGGACAAGCCGGCGGGCCTCGTGGTCCACCCGGCGGCGGGCAATCCGGATGGCACGCTGGTGAACGCGCTGCTCTATCACTGCGCGCAAAATGCCCACAATGGCGGCACCAGCCTCTCCGGCATCGGCGGAGTGCTGCGCCCGGGCATCGTCCACCGCATCGACAAGGATACCTCGGGCCTGCTGGTCGTGGCCAAAAGCGCCATCGCCCACGAGGGCCTTGCCCGCCAGTTCGCCGACCACTCGATCGAGCGCGCCTATCTCGCGCTGGTCGCCGGGCAGCCGGTGCCGGCCGAGGCCACCCTGCGCGGCACCATCGCCCGCTCCTCGCATGATCGCAAGAAGATGGCGCTGATCGGCCCGGAACTGCGCCCCGAAGGCGAACGCGGCGCCCACCGCAGCGAACGCGGCAAGCACGCCGTCACCCACTACCGCGTGCTGCAACGCTTTGGCGCCCCGCTGGCCTCCGACAGCGCCGCGCTGGTCGAGTGCCGGCTGGAGACCGGGAGAACCCACCAGGTGCGCGTTCATATGGCGTCCATCGGCCATGCGCTATTGGGAGACCAGACCTATGGCCGCACGCCGAAAGGCCTGCGGGCATTGTTGGGTGACCTCGGCTTTGCACGGCAGGCATTGCATGCGGCGGTGCTGGGGTTTATTCATCCCGTTTCGGCCGAGCCTATGCGGTTCGCCAGCGACATGCCCGAGGACATGCGGATGTTGATGGCACTGCTGGCTGGCGAGGCGGGCTGAGCCGGTTTGGAATGCCGGATCAGCATGGCAAATATCACGTGGCCGTCAACGAGGGATGCCACCAAGGGTCTCTCACCTTCGGGCCGACACTAGGGTAAGGGAAGTATCGCCAATGGCCAAGGACACCAATTTGCCAGTCGTACCATCACTTTCGGGCGAAGCCGGGCTGAACCGCTACCTCGCGGAGATCAAGAAGTTCCCGCTGCTCACGCCAGAGAACGAGTACATGCTGGCCAAGCGCTATCAGGAGCATCAGGACCCCGAGGCGGCGCGCCAACTCGTCACCAGCCACCTGCGACTCGTGGCTAAAATCGCCATGGGCTATCGCGGCTATGGCCTGCCGGTGTCCGAGCTGATCTCCGAAGGCAACATCGGCCTGATGCAGGGCGTGAAGAAATTCGAGCCCGACCGCGGCTTCCGCCTCGCCACCTATGCCATGTGGTGGATCAAGGCCAGCATCCAGGAATTCATCCTGCGCAGCTGGTCGCTGGTGAAGATGGGCACCACCGCCTATCAGAAGAAGCTGTTCTTCAACCTGCGCCGCATGAAGAAGAACATCGACGCCTACGAGGACGGCGACCTCAAACCCGAGGACGTGACCAAGATCGCGACGGATCTCGGCGTGCCCGAGGTCGAGGTGATCAACATGAACCGCCGCATGATGATGGGCGGCGATGCCTCGCTCAACGTTTCCCTCAACGAGGAAGGCGAGGGCCAGTGGCAGGACCTGCTGGCCGACGAGCGCCCGCTGCAGGATGAAACCGTGGCCGATGCCGAGGAAGCCCGCTGGCGCCACGCGCTGCTGACCGAGGCCATCGCCACGCTGAACGAGCGCGAGCGCGCCATCCTCATCGAACGCCGCCTGACCGACGAGCCCAAGACGCTGGAGGAACTAAGCCAGACCTACAACGTCAGCCGCGAGCGGGTGCGCCAGATCGAGGTGCGCGCCTTCGAGAAGCTGCAAAAAGCGATGCAGGACATCGCCAGCGCTCGCCAGCTGCTGCCCGCCGCCTGAGGGCCGCCGACCGGGGGCAGCCCTGCCTGCCCCCGGCGCGCGCGCCCGCGCCGGGGGCCCGAGTCGCGCCAGTCGTCAGGCTGCCCGGCCCACGGCGGCGCCCCCCCGCAAAGGCGTCCCGGCAAAGGATTTTCTCCGCCTGCCGCCCGCCCCCGGCCCGGCGCTCCCCCCGCCCCGCCCGCAAATGCGCCATTTTCCGCCAGACCGCCCGCGCCGCGCCCCAGACCGGCGTTAAGGATTAATTTTAACCCATTCCATTTGGAGACACTCGCCAATCCGCGCTCCCGGTGATGCCCACCTCTGGTATCCATGGGCCTCGGCGGGTCCGCAGGGGCCGGCAGCAGGGGAAGGGTTGGGCGCAATGAACATCGCGAAAGGGCACAACCAGGGCAGCACCGGGGCGCCCGTGGCCCACGACCGCGCCGTGTGGCTGCTGTCCGACGGCCGCAGCGGCAGCACCTGGTTCGCCCAGTTGCTCAATTTCCAGCACCGCTTCCACGTCGAGCACGAGCCGATCCACCGCGATTTCAACCCCCGCCTGCTCGACCAGCCGCTGATGCCCTTTCCCGACGACGGTGCGCTGGAGAGCCACTACCTGCCGCTGTTCGAGGATATTCTCGCTGGCCACCACGTCACCCACCGCTTCGGCGAAAGGCGCGGCGGCAACCACGGCCTCGTCATCCGCGACATCCACGGCCTGCTCATCGCGCCCCGCCTGCTCGCCGCCCTGCCCCAGCTTCAGCCCGCGATCATTGTGCGGCATCCCGCCGAAGTGGCGGCCTCCAAGCTGGCGCTGGCCGACTGGGCGTGGTTCACCAATGTCGCCCATTATCTGGAGGACCGGACGGTGCGCCGCGAGCTGACCGGCCTTGGCCACCTGATCGCCGCCGCGACGACGCCCTATCGCCGCTATGTGATCCACTGGGCCGCCAGCCACCGCTACTTCTTCTCCGCCGTGTCGCCCCGCTCGCTGCCGATCATCCGCTATCCGGGCACAAGGGCGGAAATGGCGCGCGGGGTGGATCAGGTGCTGGCCGGGCTCGGCCAAAACCACACCAGCCAGGATGCCCGGTTCGACCTCGCCTGGCGCAGCCGCTCCGCCACCGAGCGCCCGCCATGCGAGGCCGGCGTGTTTCAGCGCGCCTTCCAGCGCGAGCGCCCCTCGCGCCGCGACCTGGCCTTCACCGAAAAACTGATCGACGCCTTCGGCCTGCGCTGGCTGGTGCCGTGGACGGCCTTCAGCGATGCCCCGGTGTGGCAACCGGCGCCGCTTGTTGGGCCGCGCCCGGCAGGCTTTGGCGGCACGCTGGGTCAACCGCCCCGCGCTTTCGGCTTCTGAAGCGGCGGCGCGCTGCCGCCCTGCGGCAAACCCCCACACGCGAAAAGGCGCTTGCCCAAAGCCCCGTTCTTGCCCACATGACAAAGCGCGGTTATCCGCATGATTCCGGCGATTTTCCACCCGCGCTGGGCCATTCCCCCGATCCAGAAGGCTGAACCCATGGATCCCGCCACCAGTCCCCCGGGCACCCGTCGTGCTGGCCGCCCTTCCGCCAAACGCATCGCGCTGGTGGTGGTGATGGCGCTGGGGCTGGCCCTGTGGGGCTGGCACGCGCTGGCCGGGCGCAAGCTCGTGCTCGCCACGCCCACGCGCGGCCCCGCCGCCGATCTCGTCTATGCCACCGGCTATGTCGAGGCGGACGAACCCGTCTCGGTCGCCGCCCAGTTGACCGCGCCGGTGAAATCGGTGCTGGTGGAAGAGGGCGAGGCCGTGCGCGCGGGCCAGGTGCTGGTCGTGCTCGACGAGGGCGAGACGCGCGGGCTGCTGGTGCAGGCGCAGGCCCAGGCAAGGGGCGCCGGTCTGGAGGAAGGCCGCCAGACCACGCTGTTCCGCCAGGGCTGGGTCACGGGCAGCGCCCGCGATGCCGCCGTCGCCACCGCCGACGCCGCCCGCGCCGCCGTCGCCGCCGCGCAGGGCAGGCTGGCGCAAACCACCGTGCGTGCCGGCATCAACGGCGTGGTGCTGAAGCGCGACGTCTATCCGGGCGACCTCGCCGCCCCCGGCAAGGAACTGCTGCAACTCGGCGACCCGGCCCGCATCCGCGTCACCGCCACGGTGGACGAGCGCGACATCCCCCGCGTCAGCGTCGGCCAGCCGGTGGTCATGTCCACCGATGCCCTGCCCGGCCGCATCCTCCACGGCACCGTCTCCGAGATCACCCCGGGCGGCGATTCCAGCCAGCGCGCCTTCCGCATCCGCATCAAGCTGAACGGGGAGCCCCATAGCACGCCCCTGCCCTTCGGCCTCACGCTGGAGGTCAACGTCATCACCCGCCAGAACGCGGGCGCGCTGCTGGTGCCCGCCGGCGCCGTGGCGGGCGACCATGTCTGGGTCGCAGGCGACGGCCACGCGCACCGCCGCGCCGTGGTCACAGGGGTCAGCGGCCCCGAAAAGGTGGAGATCCGCTCCGGCCTCGCGCC
>CAIXXP010000240.1 GCA_903923465.1 uncultured Sphingomonadales bacterium
CGCCGCCGCCTGGGCGCGGCGGCACGATGGCGCGGATGGCGCGGCGTTGCCCCCCTTCTTCGCCGTGGGCGGGGCGGATCTGCTGGTCGCCGCTGCCGCCACGCGGGGGATTTCGCTGCCGGTCACCCGCATCACCGACCCCGCCGCGGCCACTGAAGCCTTCACCACGGCGCTGCCGGTGATGGATCTGGCGGCGGCTGCCGCACCCTATCGCCCCGGCGCACCCGACCGGGAAGGCGCCCTTCTGGCCCTTGCCTCGCTGACCGAAGCCTGCCGGCTGGTTACGTCGGGCAAGGCGGGCGCCATTGTTACCGGCCCCATCGCCAAATCGCGCCTTGCCGAGGTGGGATTCACCCATCCGGGGCAAACCGAATTCGTGGGCGCCGCTTGCGGCGTGGCGCCGCAGGACGCGGTGATGATGCTGGCAGGGCCCTCGCTGCGCACCGTGCCCCTCACCGTGCATATCGCCCTGGCAGCGGTGCCGGCAGCGCTGACCACGGCGCTGATCGTCTCGCGGGCCCGAATCGCCGCTGCCGCCCTCACCCGCGATTTCGGCATTGCGCGGCCGCGCCTCGCCATCGCCGCGCTGAACCCCCACGCCAGCGAGGAAGGCCGCATGGGCGACGAGGAAGCGCGGATCATCGCCCCGGCCATCGCTGAGTTGCGCGCGCTTGGCATGGACGCGACCGGCCCCCACCCGGCCGATGCCCTCTTCGCCCCACGGATGCGCGGCACTTATGATCTGGCGCTGTGCATGTATCACGATCAGGCCCTGATCCCGCTGAAAACGCTGGATTTCGATTCGGGCGTCAATGTCACGCTCGGCCTGCCGATCATCCGCACCTCGCCCGATCACGGCACCGCTTTCGGCATCGCCGGCAAGGGGCTGGCGGACGCCGGCGCGATGCTGGCCGCCATCCGCATGGCCGGCCAATGCGCCGCGCGCCGGGCGTCTGCATGAGCAACCCCGACCTTCCGCCGTTACGCGAGGTTATCGCCGCCCATGGCCTCATCGCCACCAAGGCGCTGGGCCAGAACTTCCTGTTCGACGAGCAACTGCTGGCGCGCATCGCCGCCGTGCCGGGCAAGCTGGCGGGGCAGGACGTGCTGGAGGTCGGCCCCGGCCCCGGCGGCCTCACCCGAGCCCTGCTGCGCGCCGGTGCCAACGTCACCGCCATCGAGATGGACCGCCGTTGCCTGCCGGCCCTCGCCGAATTGGCCGAAGCCTTTCCCGGCCAGTTGCGCGTGATCGAGGGCGATGCGCTGAAAATCGTGCCAGAGGAGCTGTTTGACGGCCCCTACGCCATCGTCGCCAACCTGCCCTACAATGTCGGCACGGCGCTGTTCACCGGCTGGCTGTCGGGCGAGCAATGGCCGCCACGCTGGAGCAGCCTGACCCTGATGTTTCAGCAGGAAGTCGCTATCCGCATCGTCGGTACGCCCGCCGACCCCGGCACCTATGGCCGCCTCGCCGTGCTCTCCCAATGGCGTGCCACGCCCCGCATCGCGATGAAAGTGCACCGCAGCGCCTTCACCCCGCCGCCCAAGGTGATGTCGGCCATCATCCATGTCGTGCCCGGCGAAGCGCCCGAAGGCGTTTCCGCCCGCACCCTCGCCCGGCTGACCGAGGCCGCCTTCGGCCAGCGCCGCAAGATGTTGCGCCAGAGCTTAAAGGGCCTGCCGGGGGCTTTGGCGGCGCTGGAACGCGTCGGCATCGCCTCGGAGCGGCGTGCCGAGACGGTGAGTGTGGAGGAGTTTGTCGCGGTGGCGCGGGAGATGAGCAGGAAGGTTTAGCGGAAGATGCGAGGGACTCGTCCCTCGCGCTCCCAATACTTGGCGGTGTGGCGCTACGGGTTCAGCCTTAGCGGAAGGCGCCGCGCCGCAGGCTGTTATAGCCGCTTCGCGCAGGGCACGACGCCGAGATAGTGCCCGACGCAGACATTTAATGGGGGCGCGAGGGACGAGTCCCTCGCATCTACCCCTGCTTACTTAACCAATGCCTTCTTCTTCCGGCGCCAGGCATGCAGCAATGGCTCGGTATAGCCGCTCGGCTGCTCCACCCCCTTGAACACCAGATCGCACGCCGCCTGAAACGCGAGGCTTTCCTCCCAGCGCCCGGCCATCGGCTCGTACAGCGGATCGCCAGCGTTTTGCGCGTCGACCTTGGCGGCCATGCGGTGAAGCGAATCCAGCACCTGCTCGCGGGTGGCGACGCCATGCAGCAGCCAGTTGGCCATATGCTGGCTGGAGATGCGCAGGGTGGCGCGGTCTTCCATCAGGCCGACATCGTGGAAATCGGGCACCTTGGAGCAGCCGACGCCCTGATCGATCCAGCGCACGACGTAGCCGAGCAGGCCTTGCGCGTTGTTGTCCAGCTCCTCGGCGATTTCCTCCGGGCTGAAGTTGGCGCCGCCGGCCAGCGGAATGGTCAGCAGCGAATCCAGCCCGGGCACCGGCTCCTTGGCAATGTCCTTTTGCACGGCAAACACATCGATCTGGTGATAGTGCGTCGCGTGCAGCGTGGCGGCAGTGGGCGATGGCACCCAGGCGGTGTTGGCGCCGGCTTTGGGGTGCACGGTCTTTTCGGCCATCATCGCGCCCATGCGATCGGGCGCGGCCCACATGCCCTTGCCGATCTGCGCCTTGCCGGAGAGGCCATCGGCCAGGCCAATGCCGACATTGCGCTTCTCGTAGGAGGCGATCCAGCCGCTGCCCTTCATCGCGTTCTTGCGGATGACGGCGCCGGCGCGCATCGAGGTGTGGATTTCGTCGCCTGTGCGATCGAGAAAGCCGGTGTTGATGAACACGATCCGCTCGCGCACCGCATGGATGCAGGCGGATAGGTTGGCGCTGGTGCGGCGCTCCTCGTCCATCACGCCGACCTTGATGGCGGGGCGCGGCAGGCCGAGCAGATCTTCCACCCCGTTGAACAGGGTGTTGGTGAAGGCGGCTTCCTCGGGCCCGTGCATC
>CAIXXP010000241.1 GCA_903923465.1 uncultured Sphingomonadales bacterium
GCTACGCCATCAGCGCCCACCCCGATGTCGCCGCCGACCCCCTCGCCCTGCAGCGCGCCTTCGCCGCCGGCAAGCTGGCGGCCGTCACCGAACCCGCGCCAGCCCTCTACACCCGCGCGCCGGCCGGCCTGCCCCCGCCGGCCTACACCAGCGAAGTGCTGCGCCACGGCGGCGATGCCGCCTATCGCGCCAGCAACCTGCCGGGCTCGCGTACCGACGGGCCAAACGTCAATCCGGAATACCAGAATAGTGGCCGCTGGCTGGGCGATCCGCAGTAGGCAGGTGCGTGAGTGAGTGAGTGAGTGAGTGAGTGAGTGAGGAAAACGCAGGGGGGTTACCCCCCTGCACCCCATACCGTCTCCCGGCGAGGGGTCGCGCCAACGGCACCGTCCCGCACAACCTTACCGCGCCACAGGCTATTAAATAAATCCGCTTCAAGGCCAAGCGCCCCCGCGCAAACCGGGCACAACGCCGAAAGTTATGGGGTTTGGGGCCTAAGGCCCCAAGTCTATTCCCTTTCTCTCCACCAACCTCGCCGCCCCACCCGCGAGCTCCCCACACCCCCACTGCCAGCGCAGCATTTTGGTAACCACCCCTTCGAACCAAGGCTTAGCCCTCAGCCATTAGACCAGCCTCTCGGTCGAACATCCTTTCGGCCACCACAGTTGCCGGGCCAGCCCCGCGCCACCGCAACCGAGAGTGTCTGACGCCGATGGCCATCCGCTTCGCCCCCGCCCGGAAACCGGAATGCCACGCCCTTGCCCGCACGCTGACCATGCCCCGCCTGAACCCCGCCGCCAACGACAGTGGCACCATCGCCCGCGACCGGCTGCTGCGCATGGCCCTGTGCCACTTCGCCGAGCATGGCCTTGCCGCCGCCGCGCAGGCCCGTGCCAATGCCGCCCGTGCGGCGGATCGGGGTGATCGCGAGGACTATCACACCTGGCTGGCGATCTGCCGCCTGCTAGACCGGCGCATGGCCACGGCAATGCGTGACGGTCGCCGTGTTCTCTAGCGCCCCATTCCACCGCGAGCCTGACCGGGACCAGACTCCGCCCAGCAGCCAATCCGTTAGCCAATCCGTTAACCATTCGGTGACACTTGGTATTTACCAACGCCTCCAAAGTCACCGGAGGCCCGACATCTCTCGTATCCGCCACATTCTATGGGTCTTGTTCAGCACCGGCTGCGCCGGCCGGGGCGCGGGCACCATGCTTGTCGGCTCCACCCTGTCGCAGGTGCTGTGCATCGCGGCGGCCAGCGTCACCGGCGTGATGCTCAGCCTGCCCGCCGCGCTGCATGCCCATCGCCCGGCCCTCACGGCGGTGGTGATTGCCATGGCGGCGGTGGCGACCACCCGCATCCTGCTGCTGTTCCTGCTGCCCCGCGTTGCCGGGCAGGATACCCGCCCGCTAGAGCGCCTGTTCGCGGTGGGCGCGCTCAGCTACGCGCTGCTGTCGGGTCTGCTGGCGGCGCTGGCCATCACCTACGAGATTCCGGCGGCGGCCCGCACGGCGGCGGTGGTCTTCGCCGTCGGCTATGGCGCCTCCACCAGCGCGCGCTATGCTGGCCGGCCGATCATCGCCGTCAGCCAGCTGGTGCTGGTCATCGCGCCGCTCATCATCGCCTCGGCGCTGAAATCCGATTTCGACAGCCGCCTGCTGGCGCCCGCCGGCGTGCTGATGCTGCTGGGCATGTATGCCACCACCCGCGACATCCTGCATGTGCTGCGCGATTCCCTCACCGCCGCCGATACCAGCGCCCGCATCGCCGACAAGATGCAGCGCCTCGCCCGCACCGATGTCGTCACCGGCCTGGTCAACCGCGCCGGCCTCAACCACGAGCTGGTCGAGCGGTCGATAACCCTGCTGCCCGGCCACGAGATGGCGCTGATCTGGATCGATCTCGACCACTTCAAGGAGGTCAACGACACGCTGGGCCACCAGTGGGGCGATCGCCTGCTGTGCGAGGTGGGCGTACGCCTGCGCAAAAGCGCCCCGGCCGGCGCCTGTGTCGCGCGCTTCGGCGGCGACGAATTCATCATCGCCTGCGAGGCCCGCGACCGCGCCGAGGTCACGGCCCTGGCCCAGACCCTGCTCGCCGACATCACCCGGCCCACCCGCATCGACGAGAAGCTGCTGGAAGTCGGCGCCTCGATCGGCATCGCCATGCTGCCCGAGGATGGCCCCGACATCGACACGGTCATGCGCGGCGCCGATCTGGCGCTGTATCACGCCAAGCTGAACGGCCGCAAACAGGTGTGCTTCTTCACCCCGGCGATGACGCGCGCGCTGAACCACCGCAAGGAGGTGGAGGCCGAACTGCGCCAGGCCATGCGCCGCGACGAACTCTCGGTGCATTACCAGCCGATCCTCGATCTGGCCACCGGGCGCATCCGCAGCTTCGAGGCGCTGGTGCGCTGGTTCCACCCGGAAAAGGGCGAGATCCCCCCCGACGTCTTCATCCCCATCGCCGAGGAGACCGGCGCCATCATCACGCTGGGCAACTGGCTCACCGGCCAGGCCGCGCGGGTTGCCGCGCAGTGGCCGGATGACATCACCCTGGCGGTAAACCTCTCGCCGCTGCAGATCCGCGTGCCGGGCGCTGCCATGTCCATTCTCGCCGCCGCCCGCGCCGCCGGCCTTCCGGCCCACCGGCTCGAACTGGAAATGACCGAGCGCGTGCTGCTCGAAAACAGCGCCACCACCGAATCCTTCATGGACGAACTGACGCAGGCCGGCGTGCGCTTCGCCCTCGATGATTTCGGCACCGGCTATTCGTCGCTCGCCTATCTCGCGCGCTATCCGTTCAGCAAGATCAAGGTCGACCGCAGCTTCGTCTCGGGCGCCGATACCGACGGCCGGCACACGGCGATCATCCACGCGGTCGCCAGCATGGGCTCGGCGCTGGGCATGGAAATCGTCGCCGAGGGGCTGGAGACCGCCAGCCAGGTGCAAACGGTTCGCGAGGCCGGCTGCACGCTGGGGCAGGGCTGGCACTTCTCCCGCGCGGTTTGCGCCGGGGATGCCGCCGCCCTTATCGCCGCCAATCGCGCCGCTCACCCGGCCGGCATCGCACGGCGCCAACTCAGCGCCTGAGCACAAACCCTAAGGAAACCGGCGCAATCGCCCCGGCGGCACCTGCCCGGCGGCGCTGAAAATCGGCACATTTGTCCTACAGTTACTATTGCGAATGATGTGCAAACATTCTTTGCCAAAACCGCCGTTTCTGGCCTTGCGTTGGCCGCCGGAGAGGAATAGGGCCCCGGAAAATAGCAAACGGCCAATACCTGACTGCACCACTGGGGCCCCGCGCGCTTGCGGGACTATGCGGGCCCGCCCCGTCCACTTCGCGCTTCCGGCGCGGGTCTGGCCTCATGGTCCGGCCCATGGCGGAAACCCCGCAACAGCTTTAAGGATATTGCTCAGCCATGGCACGCAAGAAGATTGCCCTGATCGGCGCCGGTAACATCGGCGGCACCCTCGCCCACCTCGCCGCTCAGAAGGAACTGGGTGATATCGTCCTGTTTGACGTGGTCGAGGGCGTGCCTCAGGGCAAGGCGCTGGATCTGTCGCAGTGCGGCCCGGTTGAAGGCTTCGACGCCAGGATCACCGGCACCAACGACTATGCCGACATCGCCGGCGCGGATGTCATCATCGTCACCGCCGGTGTTGCCCGCAAGCCGGGCATGAGCCGCGACGACCTGCTGGGCATCAACCTGAAGGTGATGAAGGCCGTCGGCGAGGGCATCAAGGCCAACGCGCCCGACGCTTTCGTCATCTGCATCACCAACCCGCTCGACGCGATGGTGTGGGCGCTGCGCGAATTCTCCGGCCTGCCGCACAACAAGGTCGTCGGCATGGCCGGCGTGCTCGATTCTGCGCGCTTCAGCCACTTCATCGCCGATGAATTCAACGTTTCGGTCAAGGACGTGAACACCTTCGTGCTCGGCGGCCATGGCGACACGATGGTGCCGGTGGTGCGCTACTCCACC
>CAIXXP010000242.1 GCA_903923465.1 uncultured Sphingomonadales bacterium
CAATTTCTTTAGCTGATTCAGGACGTAACCCCATCCCGAGCTTGAATCACAAACCAGGGTCCTTGAAAAGCCCCCCCACCAGGAAATCTGCCCCGGGTACCCTCTCGACTTTGCCAATCACGATTTGACCCTGTTGCCGGTCGTCCTCGGGATGATTGGATTGAGCAGGTGGAAGAAATAGATGCGAGGGCCATCGCCCTCGCGCTCCCCATACTGTCGGTGTTGCGTCTTGGGTTCGGCCTTGCGCGGGGTTGCGGCGCCGCAGGCTTTTGATGCCTTCGGCGGGGAGATGTCGCGCTTTGGGTGAGGGCGGGTGCGATCTCTCGCCGGGAGACGTTCCGGGGGTTTGGGGCCTAAGGCCCCAAGGCTTTCCCTTTCACCCCCCCCTTTTAATCCCCCTTTAAGGTGCCCTTAAGCCCCGCTTAGAGCTTACCGAACTTCGCCTCATAACCGGCATGATCGCCAAAGGCCAGAAACCCGGCTTGCTCGACCCAGTTGTCGCGCGTGGCGCGGCCGGCGAAGGTGCCGAGTTGGGCGTCCATGGTGGCGATGTCGGCATCTGTCCACGCGGCGATCTGGGCGTAGCTGGTCACTCCCAACTCGGCGAGGCGGGCGGAGAGTTTGGGGCCGACGCCTTTGAGTTTGGTGAGGTCGTCGCCGGCGGCGGGGGGCGCGGCGGGGGCGACGGCGGTGGCTTCTGTTGCCTCGCCGGTGTCGGTGGCGGCGGTGACTTCGCTGGCGGCGGCGGCGGCGACGAGTTCGCCGATGCCGCCAAAGATGCCCGGGCCGGTGGCGGCGGCGGTGGCGGTTCTTTGCGAGATGGTGGTTTGGCGCGCGGCGGCGCTCCCGAAATCTCTGGGCGCGTCGATCAGCGCCTGGTTGCGGCGGGCCGGGGCGGCGCCTTCATCCAGCGCGTCGGGCGCGTGGTGGCGTTCGGGCGCGCTGCCCTTGCGGCCCCACAGCCACCACACGACGATCAGGCCGAGGGCCAGTGCCGCCGCGAAGGCCAGCCAGTTCTCGTGGATTACTTGTATCATGCCTCAACCTCCCATTTGCCGACCCGCTATTGAGGGGCCACCACCGCCGCCTGCGGATCCCGGCGGAACAGCACCCGGTCGTCCGGCCCGAAGCCGAAGTTCCAGATAACCCAACTGTATACACCCAAAATCGCCGGGATGCCGAATGTGATCTCGGCCCATTCCGGCAGGAAGCGCGTGGCCGCCCAGCCCACTGCCGCGGCCGGCACCGCCGCGCCGATGAGTGACCAGCGCCAATTGGTGATGCGCTTTTCCAGATAGGCCGACAGCAGCCAGGATTTGACCAGCGAGGCGATGCACAGCGTGACCAGCAGCGCGCCGGCGGCCGAGGAGGCGCGATCAAGCTGGTCGAGCCCGAAGCCGGTGGCGACATACATGCCCGCCACGGTGAGCGCCGCCTGCAGGCCGATGGTGAACAGCGAGACGAGCAGGTTCTTGACCGGGGCGATGTAGATCAGCGCGGCCTCGCTGACCACGGCGGTGGCGGCGCCCACCTCGGCCGCCAGCAGGAAGGCGAGCGCGAGGTCTCCGCCGACGAATTGCGGGCCGACCAGCCCCAGCACGCCCTTGCCGGGGATGCCCAGCGCCATGGCGATGCCCGCCTGCGCGGCGGTGATCCAGAAGCCGACCTGACACACCTGCCGGGCGATGGCGACGTAGTTGCCCTCCTTCAGGTTGCGGGTGATGACCGGGCCGAGGATCGGCTCGAAGCTGGTTTTCAGCTTTTGCGGCAGGCTGGCCACCTGTTGCGCGACATAATAGACGCCGACCGAGGTGGGGCTGGCGAACTGGCCGAGGATGGCGATATCCAGCTTGCGGGTGCCCCATTCCACCGCGTCGGCCACGGCCAGCGGCATGGTGGAGAGGGCGAGCTTTGCGATCACCAAGGGATGCGGGCGCCAGACGCGGGGCAGGCCATAGGAGCGCCACAGCGGATGCAGCGCCGCCCCCGCCGAGGCGAAGATCGAGACGATATAGGCAATGGAGAGGCCGCTGGAGCGCAGGGGCGGGATGAACCACACGACGCCCGCCGCGATCGACAGGCTCCACGGTTCCACCACCGAGCGGGCGCGGACGGTGGCGGCGATGTCGTAGCGATAGGCCAGCGCCGCCAGCGCGATGTCGGTGAGCGAGGTGGGGATGATGGTTGTCACCAGCAGCCGGTCCACCTGGGTGAAATGGGCGGCGGGGAACATCGGCGAGGGACAGAAATAGAGCGCCACCGAGGCGGGCAGCGCGATCAGCACCGTGAGCAGCATGCCATCGGCGATGATATTGGCGGCGTGGCGGCTGTCGGCCGAGAGGCGCTGGGCGAGGCCCCGCTTTTGCCCGAGGGTGCACAATTGCCCGACCAGTTCGACAATCACCAGTGCATAGGCGAAGCGGCCCAGCGCATCCGGCCCATACAGGCGCCCGGCAATCAGCAGGAACGGCAGGCGGGCGGCGAGGCGCAGCAGGAAGCCGAAGAAGTTCGTGCGCCCGCCCTTGGCGAGGGCGGCGATGTCGCGCTGGCTGCTGATGTCGGTAGCCGCCTCGGTCACGCAGGGGTGCTCCGGGGTTCGGAAAGGGGCGAGGCGCCCTGTTGCTCGGCTTTCAGCGGGCGGGCGAGCAGTTCGGAGACAACGACGCGGGCCGGGGCCTCGCCGGCGAGCAGGCGGCACACGGCATCGACGATGGGCATGGCGATGCCATCGCGGGCGGCGAGCTGGGCCAGCACCGGGGCGGTGGCGGCGCCCTCGGCCACGCTGGCCTTGCCGGAGAGGGCCTCGGCGGCGCTCTGCCCCTGCCCCAGCGCCTTGCCCAGCGAATAGTTGCGGCTGGCGGTGGAGGCGCAGGTGAGCACGAGATCGCCGAGGCCGCACAGGCCGGAGAGGGTTTCGGCCCGGCCGCCGCGCGCCTCGCCAAAGCGCAGCATTTCGGCAAAACCCCGGGCGATGAGCGCGGCGCGGGCGTTTTCGCCCAGCCCCAGCCCCTCGACCACGCCGCAGGCGATGGCCAGCACGTTCTTGACCGAGCCGCCGATCTCCGCGCCGATCACATCGTCGGAGTAATAGGGGCGAAACGTGGGCCGGGCGATGGCGGCACTGAGCCTTTGCCACTGCGCCTCGCCGCCGCCGCAGGCCAGGGTGACGGCGGTGGGCAGGCCGAGGGCGACCTCGCGCGCGAAGGTGGGGCCGGAGAGCACCGCCAGTTCGGCGCCCCCGGCGAGGTCGCGGGCGACATCGGCCATCATCCGGCCGGTGCCGGCCTCGATGCCCTTGGCGCAGAGCACGATGTCGCGGGTGGCGGCGCCGGATTCGGCTGGGGAACAGGCGGGCAGGCCGGCGAGCACGCGGGCGAGATGTTGCGCCGGCACCACCACCAGCAGCACGGGCAGCGCCGCCAGATCGGCCAGATCGCCCGTCGCGGTGATCGACGCGGCCAGCGGCACACCGGGCAGATACAGTGCATTGGTGTGGGCGGTGTTGATTTCGGCGACCAGATCGGCCTCGCGCGCCCACAGGGTGACCGGCGTGCCGTCGCTGGCGAGCATTTGCGCAAGCGCGGTGCCCCAGGCGCCCCCGCCGATGACGCCGATCGGCGTTACACCGGATGCGCCGCTCATGCCTTCACCCCGGCGCCGCGCGCGGGTTCGGCTTCGGGGTCCAGCGGCCAGCGTGGGCGGGCGACGGCGTCGAGGCCGTCGGCCACAGCTTCCCGGCCGCCGAGCGCCAGATGCTCCAGCCCGGCCCAGGCGATCATCGCGGCATTGTCGGTGCACAGGGCCAGCGGCGGGGCGACGAAGCGCAGGCCATGGGCGGCGGCGAGGGATTCCAGCGCGGCGCGGATGGCGCGGTTGGCGGCGACACCACCGGCGACGACCAGCGCGGTGATGGGCGGCTGGTCGGGGCCATGGGCGGCGGCGATGCCGCGGGCGGTGCGGTCCAGCACGCAATCAACGGCGGCCTGCTGGAAGGCGGCGGCGATGTCGGCATCGGCGTGGGCGCCCGCCTGCTTGGCCCGCAGCACCGCGCTTTTCAGGCCGGCGAAGGAGAAATGGGGTTCGGGGGAGCCGAGCAGCGGGCGGGGCAGCTTTACCGCCTTCGGGTCGCCAGTGGCCGCCAGCCGCTCCACCGCCGGGCCGCCGGGATAGCCGAGGCCGAGAATCTTGGCGGTCTTGTCGAAGGCCTCGCCCAGCGCGTCGTCGATGGTGGTGGCAAGCCGGCGATAGCGGCCGACGCCATCCACCCGCAGCAGCTGGCAATGGCCGCCGCTGGCCAGCAGCAGCAGATAGGGGAAGGCCAGCGTGGCATCGGCCAGCCGCGGCGACAGGGCGTGCCCTTCCAGATGGTTGATGGCGATGAGCGGCTTGTCGCTTGCCATGGCCAGCGCCTTGGCGGAAACCAGCCCGACCATGACCCCGCCGATTAGGCCCGGCCCGGCGGTGGCGGCGATCGCGTCCATATCGGCCAGGGTGAGACCGGCGTCAGCCAGCGTGGCGGCGATGAGCGGGGTGAGGCGCTCGACATGGGCGCGGGCGGCGATCTCTGGCACCACGCCGCCATAGGGGCGATGCGCATCATCCTGCGAGGCGATATGCTGCGCAAGGATCACCCGGCCATCGGTCACCACCGCCGCAGCGGTTTCGTCGCAAGACGATTCTATGCCCAATACCGTAGCCAAACGCCTACCCTTAGCCAAAAACCAACCCTGCGCCCACACGAAGCCCGCGCCAAAAACCCCCGGAAAACGCCAAGTTGGCTCCCGACAAACTTGTGCCTTTCCCTTAACGACATTGCCCGTTAGCACAAGCGCCGATGCCCTTGCCCACAGACAACCCCCGCGAACCGTTTTCCACCAGCGGCCAATTGCAGCGCGATGGATTGCGCCCGAATGGCTTGAGACCCGACGGCTTAAGGCTGGGTACGCGCCGTTCGCCGCTGGCCGTGGCGCAGGCGCAGGAGGCGCGGGCCACGCTGGCCGCCGCGCTGGGCTGGCATGTGGATGCGATCAAGATCGTGCCGGTTACCGCCAGTGGCGACCGGATTCAGGACCGGCCGCTGGCCGACATCGGCGGCAAGGCCTTGTGGACCAAGGAGCTGGATGCCTGGCTGCTGGCCGGCGAGATCGATCTGGCCGTGCATTCGGCCAAGGATGTCGAGACGCTGCGGCCCGAGGGGCTGACCATCGCCGCCGTGCTGCCGCGCGAGGATGTGCGGGATTGTCTGGTGGGGGCCGCCTCCATCGCCACCCTGCCGCAGGGCGCCCGGGTGGGCACCAGCGCCCCGCGCCGCGCCGCGCAACTGCTGCACGCCCGGCCAGATTGCACCATCCTGCCGTTTCGCGGCAATGTCGGAACCCGGCTGGCGCGGCTGGCCGCCGATGAGGCCGATGCGACGCTGCTGGCGGTGGCGGGGCTGAACCGGCTGGGCCAGCATGGCGTCGGCCATCCGCTGGAGGCGACCGCGTGGCTGCCCGCGCCGGGACAGGGGGCCATCGTCATCGAGGCGCGCACGAACGACAGCGCCACCTGCGCCGCCCTCGCCCGCATCGACCATGCCGAGAGCCGCGCGACGCTGATGGCGGAGCGCGCGCTGCTGGCCGCGCTGGGGGGCAATTGCCACAGCCCGGTCGCCGTGCTCTGCACCGTGGCGGGGCTGGAGCTGACGATGCGGGCCGCGCTGTTCAGCCCCGATGGCGCCGAGCGGATCGCCGCCACCGCCCATTTCCCGGTGGGCGATGCCGCTGGCCCGGCGGCTCTGGCGGAGCGGTTGCTGGCCGAGGCGCCCCCCGCCATCGCCGACCATTTCGCCGGGCCGGGCCTGTATTCGGCGTGACCCCGCCGGTGATCGTCAGCCGCGCATGACGCCTCCCGTCATCATTATCCGGCCGGAGCCGGGCTGCGCCGCCACGGTGGCGGCAGCGCGGGCGCTGGGGCTGGAGGCGCATGGTTTTCCGCTGTTTGCCGTAGGCCCGCTGGCCTGGCAGTCGCCCGAGCCGGCCACGGTGGATGCGCTGTTGATCGGCAGCGCCAATGCCCCGCGCCATGCCGGGGCGGCGCTGGCCCGCTATGCCGGCAAGCCCGCCTATGTGGTGGGCGAGGCCACCGCCGAGGCCGCGCGCGCCGCCGGGCTGACGGTGGTGGCGACCGGTGAAGGCGGCCTTGCCAGCGTGATGGGCGCCATCGCCCCGGCGCACCGCCGCCTGCTGCGCCTGAGCGGACGCGAGCGGGTGGATCTGGTGCCGGGCGATGGCATTATCCTGACCGAGCGCGTGGTCTATGCCAGCGAGCCGCTGCCCCTGCCCGGCGCCCTCGCCCTGCTGCTGACCGCGCAGGCCCTGCCGCAGAGCCTCGTGTTGCTGCATTCCGCCGAGGCCGCGCGGCACTTCGCCGCCGAAGTGGACCGGCTTGGCATCCCGCGCGCGCGCATCCATCTGGCGGCGCTGGGCCCGCGCATCGCGGCGGCTGGCGGGCCAGGCTGGGCGCAGCTGAGCACCGCCCCCCGGCCCACCGATGTGGCGCTGCTGGCCCTGTGCCGGCAATTGTGCCAATAGGCGGCGGAGATGGACACAAAAGCAAGAAGCCCGCATGCCTGACGATCTTCTGAACCGCCGCGATGCGTCATCAAACCCCGGCCGAAGCTCCGGCCGCTGGGGTGCCATGCTGCTGATGGCGCTGGTGGGCTTTGGCGCGGGTGGCGGCGCCGTGGGCTGGATGGTGCTGCGCGGCGACGGGCGTGCCGCGCCCGGCGGCTGGCACCAGCTGTTGAGCCCCCCCACACCCATGGCCACCGCCTCCGCTCCGGCCGCGCCGGACGCGCTGCCGGCGGGCCTGCTGGCCAGCCAGACCGCGCTCGATGCCCGCATCCTCACCGCCGAGCAGCGGCTCGACCGGCTCGACATGCAGGCCGCCGCCGCCGCCGGCAACGCCGCCCGCGCCGAGGGGCTGCTGGTCGCCTTTGCCGCCCGCCGCGTGATCGAGCGGGGCGCGACGCTCGGCTATCTCGAGGACCAACTGAAGCTGCGCTTTGGCGATGCCCAGCCGCGCGCGGTGGCCACGCTGATCGCCACGGCCCGCAGCCCCGTCACCCTGGACCTGCTGACCGCGCGGTTGCAGGGCATGGCCAGCCACATCGCCACCGCCCCGGCCAGCGAAACGCTGTGGGATCGCACCCGCCGCGAACTTTCCGACATGCTGATTATCCGCCGCGACAGCGCCAGCGGCCCCACCCCCACCGCCCGCCTCGACCATGCGCTGACAGCGCTGCGCGAGGGGGCGGTCGATGTCGCCGTTGCCGATGTGCAGCGCCTGCCCGCCACCCGCGAAACGGCGGCGTGGACCGCCGATGCCCACCGCTATGCCGAGGCGGAAAACGCGCTGGATCGCATCGAAACCGCCGCCCTGCTGGAGCCGCATACGCTGGGCGATGGCACCGGACGCAAGGTTTCCCAACCCAGCCCGCTGGCGCCGCCGCAATTGGGGACGCAGGCGAGCGCGACACCGGTGGGGCATTAGGGATTTGAGGTAAAAGGGATAAGTCTTGGGGGTGTTATACCCCCAAACCCCCATTACTGTCGGCGTGGCGCGGGATTTGCGGCGTCGCGCCTTGCCGCGAAGCGGCTTTAAGGCCTGCGGCGCGGTGAGGTGAAGCGCTTTCGGTGAGGCATTCACCGCCTCTCGGCGGAAGACGTTCAGGGGTGCAGGGGCTAGCCCCTGCTAATCTCCGCCCTGCTGCCCTCCCCCCGCCTGCAACAGGCTGGGCAGCTTGCCGCTGAGGCCGCGTGCCTCGTTCATGAAGGTTTGCTTGAGCGCGGGGATGCGCTGCACCGCGCCCATGCCCAGCCGCCGCACCGCCGAGGCCGTGCGGCCCGGCACGCCGAACAGGCGGACGATGCCGTCCATCACGCTCATGGTGGTGAAATTGTCGAGCGCGCGCCAGTTTTCGTAGCGCTTGAGCAATTGGGCGTCGCCCGGCTCCAGCCCCAGCCGCATGCCCTCGGCCAGCACCTCCACCAGTGCGCCGACATCGCGCAGGCCCAGGTTCAGCCCCTGCCCGGCGATGGGGTGCATGCCGTGGGCGGCGTCGCCCACCAGCGCCAGCCGCTCGCCGATGATGCGGCCGGCGTTCTGGTAGGTGAGCGGATAGGCCATGCGGCGGGCGGTGAGTTCCACCTTGCCATAGAGGCCATCCATGCGCGCGGCGACTTCGGCGATGAACATCGCGTCGCCCATCGCCATGGCGCCCTTGGCGTTGCGGGTGGGCACCGTCCACACCAGAGCCGAGCGGTGGCGGCCTTCAGCGTCATCCAGCAAGGGCAGCAGGGCGAAGGGGCCGGCGGAGTAGAAGATCTCCCAGGCGGTGTTGTCGTGGGGCTTCTCATGCGACAGGCCGCAGACGATGGCGGTGTGCTGGTAATCCCACGCAACCAGCCCGATGCCCTCCTCGTCGCGGGTGGGGCTGCGGCGGCCCTCGGCGGCGACCAGCAGGCTGCCCGACAGGGTGCGGCCATCGGACAGCTCGACCTCGGCGCCATGGGGCCCGCGTGTGCGGCGGACGGGTTCGACGCCGGTGTGCCAGGCGATGGAGGGTTGCTGGCGGGCGGCCTCGAACAGGGCGAGGCGGATGTCGCGGTTGGCATACATGCGGCCCAAAGAGCCGTCCTCGGGGCCGGGGCGGAAATCGATGCGGCCGGGCTTCATCTGGTCGGTGACGGCGATGGAATCTATGGGGCAGCCGAGCGGGGCGAGCATCGGCGCCAGCCCGATGTTGCAGAACAGGTTCCAGCTTGCCGAGGAAATCGCCGAGGCGCGGCCATCGGCGCCCTCCGCGGTCAGTTCGGCGGCGTCGGCCTTGTCGACAACATGGGCGGTGATGCCCATTTTCGCCGCCGCCAAGGCCAGCGTCATGCCGACCAGACCACCGCCGAGGATGACGAGATCGCGGCGGTCGGTGAGGGCGTTGGCGGTGGTGGTCATGATGGGGGCTTGTAAAAGGGGATGGGGTGATTTGCAAATGGGGCGGAAGAGAAAGGGGCAGACTTGGGGGCGGCGTTTAATGTGCCGATTTGCCGATGCAAATCGGTTGGCTCCCCAAACCCCCATCACTGTCGGCGTGGCGCGTGATCGGCAGCGCCGCGCCCTGCCGCGCAGCGGCTTTTGATAGCCTGCGGCCCGGTGAGGTTGGGCGGGACGAAGCGGTTGGCCCTCCCCTCCCGCCGGGAGACGTTCAGGGGTGCAGGGGCTAGCCCCTGCTGCTAATCTCTTCTCCCTTCTCCCTACCCTATCCCCAGCCTCAGGGCTGAACCGCCTTCACCGCGCAGGTGTCGGCGGGGCCACCATCGATATCGAGGCAGCGGCCATCGAAGGCGCCGGCCGGCACCGGCAGGCCGATCAGCGCGGCCAGCGTGGGGGCGATGTCGACCGTCTCCACCGGCTGGGGCTGCTCGAAGCCGGTGAGACCACGGCGCCAGAACAGCAGCGGCACGCGGCGGTCATAGTCCCACGGGCTGCCATGGGTGGCGGTGTAGCCGGGGCGCGCCTCCGGGATGGGCACCACGGTGCGCTTCAGCACGGAGAACACGTCGCCCGAGCGCTCGGCATCGAAGGAGGCGCGGGCGCGTTGCAGCAGGGTCCATTCCTGCGGACCGCCGTGGGGCATGGGGCTGGCGGCGATTTCGGCCTTGGTCCACACCGCTTCCACCTGCGGGCTGGCCTTCAGCAGGGCCTCCAGCGTGGCCAGCACCCTGGCGCGGGTATCGGCGGGCAGGTCGCGCGGCACGTAGTAATCGCCAAAGGCCGACTCGGCGTAGACCAGCTTCGGCGTGCCGGCGGGCAGGCCCAGTCTCGCGGTGATCTCGTCGCTGAGCGCCTGGGCGGTGAGCGCCTTGCTGGCACGGGCGGCGTCGGGCGCGGCCTGTTCGTCCAGCCGCTCGGGCAGGTCCAGCCCGCCGTGGTCGGCGGTGAGCACCACGGCATAGTCGATGCCCAGCTTGTCGAGGCGGGCGAAGAAGGTGCCCAACGACTGGTCCATCTCGTGCATCTGCACGCACATTTCCTGCCCTTCCGTGCCATAGGCGTGGCCGATGTAGTCGGTGGCGGAAAGGCTGATCGACAGCATGTCTGGCACGGCGCCCTTGCCCAGCTTCATGTCGGCCACCAGCGCGGCGGCGAGGTCCAGCGTGGCCGCGTCGACGCGGGGGGAGACGCGGTAGCTGTCGGCATCATCCACGGTGAGCGGGAAATTGCCGACGCCCACCACCAGCGGCGGCGGCGGGCCGAAATCGGAGGCCACCGGGTGGGCGGCGATGGCGCGGGCCATCGGGCGGCACCATGCGGGCACGGGCAGGCCCGGGGCGCCTTTGCGCAGCTCGGCCAGAATGGTGGTGTTCTCGGCGAAGGCGGCGTCGGCCAGGGTGCGGCCGTTCAGCGAGGAGAAGCCGCGCGCCTGCCACCAATAGGCCTCGTCGATGTCGTGCCCGCCCATCATCATCACCGCGCGATCCTTGGCGGAGACGGCGACGTTGCGGCTGCCGGGGAAGGCCTGCTTCATCCGCTCGCCCAGGGTCGGCACGCGCAGGTGGTGGGCCGAGACCACGGGCAGCGACGACGAGCTGTTCGGGTCGCTCTCCTCCTCGGAACAATAGACCCGCTTGTCGGCGCGGGCGATGGTGAAATCATACCAGTTGTTGGCGATGATGCCGCTGCGCGACGGGTGGACGCCGGTGAGGATGGTTGAGTGGCCGGGGCAGGTCTCGGTGGCGGAATGGCTTTGATAGGCCGAGGGGAACACCGCGCCGGTGAGCAGCCGCGCCAGACCGCCGGTGTAGTGCTGGCGATATTGCGCGAAAAGATCGGCGGAATACTGGTCTACCGCGATGGCGACGAGCAGCTTGGGCGGATTGGCCGGGGCGGCCTGGGCCACCGGGGCATCGGCGGCGGCGGGGGCGGCCGCGACCAGTGTTCCGGCCAGCCCTGCCGCCATGGTTGCCGTCAGGGCGGCCGCGCCCAGCGCCAGACGGCGAAGGGTGGTGGGGGAAAGGAATCGGGATTGGTTCACCACAGACAGCTTCCTTGCAAATCGGCCGCATTGGCGGCACAGCCTCGCGCGACGGAGAAATATCGATCGGGCCATTTTCGACGCGGCCCTTTCGGCGGGACCTTATCGACAGGCCTTGGTGTCTGGCGCAAGGGGTGGCGCGCATCGCCCCTCGGAGATGACCTATGCACCGCAATGGCCTCCCGGCATTGGCCCCCCGCGCTTTTCGGTGTGGTGTTTATGTCCGCCACGTTGCGGTATTGTGGCAAAACCTTGTCGTGGCGGCGATTGGGGCGACGATGGTGTTTGCCACCTTGGTGCTTGGCGCACCCGCCAGCGCGCAGGCGCCCACGCCGCCCAACCACATCACCGCCGAGCTGGTGGCGCAGGGGCCCACCACGCCGGGCGGGCCGGCGACGCTGGCGCTGCACATGACGCCGGCGCCCGGCTGGCATGGCTATTGGCTGCAACCGGGCGACGCGGGCTTTCCCATGCGGCTGAACTGGCACCTGCCGGCGGGTGCGAGCGTGGGCCAGCCGCGCTATCCCGTGCCGCAGACCCTGCTGGTGGCCGGGCTGATGAACCATGTGTTCGAGCACGACTATGCGGTGCTGGCCGATATGCGGCTGCCGGTGGGGGTGCGGGCCAAAGTGCGCACCGGCGTGCCCATTGGCGTGAGCGCGCAGTGGCTGGCGTGCAGCGCCACGGTCTGCGTGCCGGAGCAGGCCGAGTTGAGCACGGTGCTGGCGCCGGGCGCCACGGCCGATCCGCGCTTTGACCGCTGGCGGGCCGCCCTGCCCGCGCCGCTGGGGGCACCGGCGCATTTCGCCGTGACGCCGCAGGGCTTGAGCCTGGCCATCCCCCTGCCCGCCAGCACGCCGCTGGCTGGCCCGCACCTGTTCGTGGCCAATGACGCGGTGGTGGATGCCGCCGCCCCGCAAGGGTTTTCGCGGGCGGGGGATACGCTGGTGGTGCGGCTGGCGCGGGCGAAGTTTCCCCCGCCCCTGCCCGCGACACCCCTGCCCGCGACGATTGCGGCGGTGCTGCGGATGGATGCCGCGGGTGACGGGCTGAGCCTGGAGGCGACGCCCGGCGTGGTGCCCGCAGGGGGCGTGCCGCTGAGCGATGCCACCCGTCCGGACCTGCCCTCCCTGCCGCTGTTGCTGCTGGCGGCGCTGGCGGGCGGGTTGTTGCTGAATGTGATGCCCTGCGTGTTTCCCATCCTCAGCCTGAAGGCGCTGAGTCTGGCCCGGGCCGGCGAAAGCGAGGCCGAGGCGCGCAGCGAGGGGCTGGCCTATAGTGCCGGGGTCATCATCGCGTGTACCGGGCTTGGCGGGTTGCTGCTGGGGCTGCGCGCCGGGGGGCATCAGCTGGGCTGGGCGTTCCAGTTGCAGGAGCCCGGCGTGGTGGTGGCGCTGATGCTGCTGGCCTGGGGCCTGACCGCCAATCTGGCCGGGGTGTTCGAATTCGCCGTGCCGGGCTTTGTGCAGGGCGGCATCGGCGGCGGGCGTGGTGGCGGGGGGCGTGGCGGCGGGGGGCCCGGTGCTCGGCCGGGGGATAGCTGGAAGGGGGCCTTTGCCACCGGGCTGCTGGCGGCCTTTGTGGCGACACCCTGCACCGGGCCGTTCATGGCCAGCGCCATGGGGGCGGCGCTGTTGCTGCCCACGGCGCAGGGGCTGGCGCTGTTTGCCACGCTGGGGCTGGGGCTGGCGCTGCCGTTTCTGGGCATTGCCTGGCTGCCGCCGCTGCGCCGCCTGCTGCCCCGGCCCGGCGCGTGGATGGTGTGGTTTCGAAGGGCGATGGCTTTGCCGCTGGGGCTGACCGGGCTGGCGCTGATCTGGCTGGCCGGGCGGCTGGGGGGCGAAAGCTTTGCGGTTGCCGCGGGTGTGCTGGCTGTGGTGCTGGTGCTGGCGCTGGCCTGGGTTGGCGCCGGGCAGAGGGTCGGGGCCGCGGTGAGGCTGCGCGTGGGCGTGGTGGCGGTGGTGCTGGCGGTGGCGGCGGCGATTGCCCTGCCGCGCGCCTATCAACCGGCCAGTGCCCCCGGGGCTGACGGTGCGGCGGGCGGCGGCGAGGTCCTGCCCTCGCGGCCCTTCTCCCAGGGCGCGCTGGATGCGGCCCGGGCCTCGGGGCATCCGGTGTTTGCCTATTTCACCGCCGACTGGTGCCTGACCTGCAAGGTGAACGAGGCCGTCGCCATCGAACGGCCGGAGACCCGCGACGCCTTCGCGGCGGCAGGGGTGGTGGTGCTGAAGGGCGACTGGACCCGGCGCGACCCGGCGATCACCCGCTATCTGAACGCCATGGGGGCGGGCGGGGTGCCGCTGTATATCTGGTATCCGGCGGGCGGCGCGGCGGTGCAGTTGCCGCAGATTCTCTCGCCGGCGCTGCTGGCCGGCCTGCCCCGCCCGCAGCCGGGCGGGCGCTGAAGGCCCGCAATCGGGCGCCGCGCGGGCATGGCAAAATTTTTCCGACAATATGTCGGTTTTTTCCGGCGATTTGATGGGGATCAAAGAGGATGGGCCGCCGCCGCCCTAGGAAGGTTTCAGGCAAGGCGGAAAGGTCACTCGATCCGCCTTCGGCCACCGGGAAAGCAGCCCCCCATGCGATGGTTGCGGCCCCGGTGTTCGGCACCTCAGATTCTCCCGACCTCGAGCGGCTTGTCCTTGTGACAGCCGCTCGTTTTTTTTGGCGTTTGCGAGCGGCAGGCTGCGGGGGAATGCGGCGGGGAGGCGGTCAGACCGCCGAGCTGAAGCGCCGGTCGCTGTGTTGGCGATAGGGATCGAACAGCGCGGCAATAGTGCGCGCATAGGGGAGCCCGGCTGGCAGAATGGTCAGCCGCCGGCGATCCAGCGCCGCCAGGCCATGGTCAAGGAACGGGCGCAATTCGTCGGCGACGATCGCGATCTGGTCGCGCGGGAGCACCACCGTGCCCTGGCACAGGAGCGCGTTGATCAGGGCGCCGATCTCACGGTCCGCCCCGGTGCGCGCCACGCCCACCGAGACCGGCAGCCGGTCTTGCGACAGCAGCATGGCATAGCGCCCGGCGTTCTTCTCGTTCTGCACCAGCAGCGCGGGGAAACTGGAAATCGCCGAGGCGCCAAGGCCGATGAGCACCGGCGCCTGATCCTCGGTAAAACCCTGGAAATTGCGCCGCAGCCGGCCCGCCACCGTCGCCTGGGCAATGGCATCGCCGGGCTTGGCGAAATGGTCGAAGCCGACGGGCACATAGCCTTCGTCCACCAGCAGATCGTGGCCCATGGCTGCCATGGCGAAACGCTCGGCCTGATCGGGCAGGGCCGAGCCGTCGATCCGCCGCTGGCGGGGCAGCAGATGCGGCACATGGGCATAACCGAACAGGGCGATGCGATCCGCCCCCAGCGCCACGGTGCGGCGCAGGCTGTCTTCCAGATCGGCGCGGCTTTGCCCGGGCAGGCCATACATCAGGTCGTAGTTCAGCGAGGTGATGCCCGCCCGCCGCAGCAATTGGGTGCCGGCCTCGATCATGCTCTCGTGCTGCACGCGGCCGATGGCGGCCTGCAGGTGCGGCGCGAAGGTCTGCACGCCCATGCTGGCGCGGGTGACCCCCACGGCCCCCAGCACCATGCCCCAGTTGGCCGTGAGGGTGCGGGGATCGAGTTCGATCGACCATTCCAGCGAATCGAGCGCAAAATGCAGGGTCAGCGCGTCCACCAGCCGGACGAAATCGCGCGGCTGGATGGCATTGGGGCTGCCCCCACCGAAGGCCACGCGCCGCACCCGGGCGCGCGTGCCACCGTTGCCGCGCAGCCGCGCGCCGACCAGCGCAATTTCCTGATGCAGCGAATCGAGGTAGCTTTCCAGCCGCTTGGTCTTGTTGGCGGCGCCGGTGTTGCAGCCGCAATACCAGCAGATCTTCTCGCAAAAGGGGATGTGGACATAGAGCGACACATCGCCATGGGTGCCGCGCAGGGCCGCATCCAGCATGGCCGCATCCACCTGCGAGCCGAACTCTGCCGCGGTGGGGAAGCTGGTATAGCGCGGTACCGGCCGCTCCAGCAGTTCGGGGAAATAGGGCCACATGAGCTGGGTTATCGCTGGTCGCGCGGCCGGCTTCATTGCGCGGGATCAAGCCGCTTGCCCGAACGCTTTCGCGCGCCGCCCGAGTGGCAGCCCTTGGTGCAGCAGCCGGGTGGCTCCGATCCCGGCAGGCCCGATGGCCCCAGCGGAACGCTGACCGTGCGCGCGATGCCATCGCCCATGCACAGCGGTGCGGCCAGCCGGCCATGCGCCATGGCCGGGGTGGTGTTCAGCGCCGCCGGCAGCAGCGCGAGGATGCCGAAGATGGCGGCCGGCTTCATCGGGCGGCACCTTCGGAGCCGGCGGGCTTGTCGGCGGGCGGGGTGGCGGGCGGGGTGGCGGGTTCGTCCTCGTCATCGATGAGGATGCGGTTGGCCGCGCCTTCGAGATCCTCGAACTGGCCCCGGCGCAGCGCCCAGAAAAACGCCACCAGCCCGACCAGCCCCATCATCAGGGCCAGCGGGATGAGCAGGGCGAGGCCGGTCATGCCCCCTTCCCTTCCGCGCCGGCGGGGCCGCGCGGGCCGATGGCCAACCGCAGCGAATTGGCGATAACCAGCAGCGAACTGCTGGACATGGCCACAGCGGCCAGCAGCGGCGTCACCTTACCGGCAATCGCCAGCGGCACCGCCAGCGCGTTATAGCCTATCGCCAGCGCGAAATTCTGCCGCACCACCCGCATCGTCGCGCGGGAGACGGCCACCGCCCGGGGGAGGGCCAGCAGCGAATCGCCGAGGAACACGAAATCCGCCGCCTGGCGGCCAACGTCGCTGGCGGTGCCCGGTGCGATGGAGGCGTTGGCCGCGGACAGCGCCGGGCCATCGTTCAGCCCGTCGCCGGCCATCATCACCTGCCGGCCGCCCGCCTGCAGGCGGGTGATGGCCTCCTGCTTGTCGGTCGGGCTGGCACAGCTTTGCGCGGTGAGGCCGGTGCGGCGCGCGACTTCCGCCACGGCGCCGATATTGTCGCCAGAGAGGATGGATGATTCGACATTCTGCCTGGCGAGCCAGCCCAGGGCTTCGGCGGCATCGGGGCGCAGACGGTCCGCGAAGGGGATGAGCCACGCGGCATGGCCGGCAATGTCGAGCACGCAGGACATGCCGCCCGCCTCGGCGGGTGCGGCGGGTGCGGCGGGTGCGGCGTGGCCGTTGCCGTTGCCGTTAGCCATGCCATTGCCCCCGCTCACATGGGCTACCGAGATTTCGGGCCGGCGCAGCGCCACGCGCGTGGCCCGCCCCAGCCTGTCGTGCCAGACCGCGCGCATGCCTTCGCCGGGCACTTCGCGCACATCGGTGAGTTCGGCCGCGCGCGCGCCCTTGCCGGCGAGGGCCTCGACCAGCGCGCGGCTGAGCGGGTGGCGGCTGTGCGAGGCCAGCGCCAGCGCCACGCCCGCGGCATCGGCCGGCAGGCGGGAGAGGACGGCGGGATCGGGCAGCGGGCGCCCCATGGTCAGCGTGCCGGTCTTGTCGATCAGCGCGCGGTCTACCTTCGCCATACGCTCCAGCGCGGAGCCGTCCTTCACCATCACGCCCAGGCGCATCAGGGCGCCGGCGGCCACGACCTGCGCCACCGGCACGGCGAGGCCCAGCGCGCAGGGGCAGGTGATGATCAGCACGGCAATGGCGATGACCAGCGACTGGTGCCAGCCCGCCCCGGCCGCCATCCAGCCGATGAAACTGGCCAGCGCCAGCGTGTGCACACATGGGGCATAGAGCCGGCTGGCGCGGTCGGCGATGCGGACATAGGCGCTGCGGTGTTGCCCGGCGCTCTCCATCAGCCGGGCGATCTCGGCCAGCGAGGTGTCCTGACCGGTGGCGGTGACGGTGACGTCCACCGGGCCGCCGAGGTTGAGCATGCCGGCGACCACGGCATCGCCCGGGATGGTGGGCACGGGGGCGCTCTCGCCGGTGAGCAGGCTGCGGTCGAAGCTGGAGGCGCCGGCGGCGATGGTGCCATCGGCGGCGAGGCGCTCGCCCGTCGCCACGCGCATCACCATGCCGGGCACCAGATCGGCGGCGGCGAGCCATTCCACCGCGCCATTCGCGGCGACGACCATCGCGCCGGGGGCGGCCTGGCGCAGCAGCGCATCCACCCCGGTGCGGGCGCGGTCGCGCATCATCGCATCCAGCGCGCGGCCCGCCAGCAGGAACAGCAGCAGCATCAGCGTGCCATCGAACCACGCCTCGTGGCCGTGCGTCAGGGTTTCGTAGAAGGACAGGCCGGTGGCCAGCGATACGCCAATCGAGATCGGCACATCCATGTTGGTGCGCCCGCGTTTCAGCGCGCCCCATGCCGAGGCGAAGAACACCCGGCCGGAATAGACCACCGCCGGCACGCCGATCAGCGCCGACAGCCAGTGAAACAGATCGCGCGTGGCGCCATCAGCCCCCGACCAGATGCTGACCGACAGCAGCATCACATTCATCGCGGCAAAGGCGGCCACGCCCAGCGGAGCCAGCAACGGCCTTACCGCCGAGGGTGGCGCGGCCAATTCCGGCCCGCGCGGCTGGGCGGGGAAGCCGATGCGGGACAGCGCCTCCACCAGAGCGGGCACGGTGACGGTGGCGTCATGTTCCACCCGCACCTGCCGCGCCGTCAGGTTCACCCGCGCCGCGCGCACGCCGGCAATCGCGGCGAGGCCTTTCTCGACCTTGCCCATGCAGCCGGCGCAGTGCATGCCCGGCACGACCAGTACCGTCGTTTCCACCGCCGGCCCGGCGGCAGGCGCGGTAGTCTTTGCCGCGGGTACGGCGGACTGTGCCATCAGATCACGTCCAGGCTATGCCACTGCTGGCGCCCGGCGGTGAGGGTGAGGCGCAGGCGCCAGCGGCCGCCGGCCAGCTTCACGTCCGAGACGAAGCTGGCTCCGGTGCCGCGCTTGAAGGCGATGTCGTGGATGACGGCCACGCCGGTGCCCAGCGGGCGATCCGCTTGAGCGCTGAGCGTCGCCTGCTCGGTGCCCTTGCCGGTGACGGTGACCACCAGCCTTCCGTCAGCCTGACGGGCAACCACGGCATTCCAGCCCAGCGCCTTTTCCTTTGCCGCCGCATCCAGCCAGCGGTTGAAGTTCTGGCTGGCGACATAGCCGTTTTCCGTGACTTCGCCGGTGAAGGTGCTGGTGGCCAGATGCGCCATGTAGACATTCACCACGATCACCAGCCCGAAGAAGAACACCAGCAGCGACAGCATATGCCGGCCGGTGAAGCGGAACGGGGCGCGTCCGGTGGCAGGCAGGGGGGAGGCGGTGGTCATGGGTTTTGGCCTTATTGGGGGCTTTGCGGGCCTTATTGGGGGACTTGGGGATCTGGTGCGTCGAGGCGGGTGGCATAGCTGGCCGCGCCGCCCTCGGCATCCAGCGCGCGCAGGGCAAAGCTCAGCGCTTGCGGCGCGGTGCCCGCCGGGGCCAGCACATAGATGCGCAAAGGATCGGTCTGGTCGGCGGCGACGGTGCGGACCAGCTGGCGCGAGGCGTCGGTCTTGGCCATGTCGTCGGCCCACATTTTCGCGCCCGGCACGCCGACGAGGCTCAGCGCCATCGGCCGCGGGCGGTCTTCCATGTTGCGCAGCTTCACCGTGTAGGCATTGCGCAACTCGCCATCGCTGAGCAGCATGTAGGGCGGGTTGCGATCCTTGGCGACGGACATCGCCATGTGCTGGCGGGTGCCCAGGGCAAACAGCAGCCCGAGGCCGATGAGCGACCAGATGCCGAGATAGACCAGCGTGCGCGGGTGCCAGATCAGCTTCCAGTGCGGCGTCGGCGTCGCGCCGGACTGCTCGGCGGCGGAATCCTCCAGCGTGGCGTAATCGATCAGCCCGCGCGGGCGGCCGAGCTGGGCCATGACATTGTCGCAGGCATCGACGCAGAGGCCGCAGGTGATGCAGCCGATCTGCGAGCCGGTGCGGATGTCGATGCCGGTGGGGCAGACGGCGGTGCACATGCCGCAATCCACGCAGTCTCCCGTGGGCACGGTGGCGTTTTGCGCGGCCTTGACGCTGCCGCGCGGCTCGCCCCGCCAGAATTTATAGGTGACGGTCAGCGACTTCTCGTCGAGCATGGCCGACTGGATGCGCGGCCAGGGGCACATGTAGATGCACACCTGCTCGCGCATGAAGCCGCCGAGCCAGAAGGTGGTGCCGGTGAGCACCGCCACGGTGGCATAGGCGACCGATGGCGCGTCGCCGGCCCAGAACTGGCGGAACAGCGTGGGTGCATCGGCGAAATAGAGGATCCATGCGCCGCCGGTGGCAAAGGCGATGGCCAGAAAGATCGACCATTTGCCCAGGCGGCGCGCGGTCTTGCTCGCGGTCCACGGCGCGGCATCCAGCCGCAACTGGGCGTTGCGGTCACCATCGATCAGACGGTCGATATGCTGGAACAGATCGGTCCACACCGTTTGCGGGCAGGCATAGCCGCACCATGCCCGGCCCACTGCGCTGGTGATCAGGAACAGGCCGATGCCCGCCATGATCAGCAGCCCCGCCACGAAGTAGAACTCCTGAGGCCAGATCTCGATGGCGAACATGTAGAACCGGCGATGCGCCAGATCGATCAGCACCGCCTGATGCGGCGACCAGGGCCCGCGATCCCAGCGCAGCCAGGGGGTGATGTAGTATACCGCGAGGCATAGCACCATCACCGCCCATTTGAGCCGGCGGAAGCGGCCGTCTACCGGTTTGGGGCAGACGGGTTTGCGCTTCTCGTAGAGCTTTGCCGGGGCCGGGGCCGAGGCGATGGCTTTGGCCAGATGCTTCCGGGGCTGACGCTGGGGTGCGAGGTTGGTCATGGCTTGGCCGCGGGCGCTCCGGTTGCCGGGGCGGTTGCCTCGGCAGGGGCGGCGGGCGCGAAGTCCTCGCCACCACCCAGCGAGTGGACATAGGCCGCCAGCATCTTGATCGTCACCGGATCAAGCCGCTGCCCCCACGCCGGCATGACGCCGTGGTGGGCATTGCTGATCGAGCCGGCCACCTGATCGCGCGAGCCGCCATAGAGCCAGATCTTGTCGGTGAGGTTGGGCGCGCCGACCATGCGGCCACCCTTGCCCTCCGGCCCGTGACACACCGCGCAATTGGCGGCGAAGATCGCGGCCCCGCGCTGCGCCGCCGCGCCCTTGGGCTCCAGGCCCGAGAGGCTGCGCACGAAGCTGGCGGCATCCTGCACCTGATCGGCGGTGAGGATCTTGTCCGCGCCGAAGTTGGGCATCAGGCTCATGCGCGTTTCAGCGTCACCCGGATAGCGGATGCCATGGGTGATCGTGGTCTGGATCTCGGTGAGATTGCCGCCCCACAGCCAATCGTCGTCGTTGAGGTTGGGATAGCCGATGCTGCCCGCCGCGCCCGAGCCGTGGCACTGCACGCAGTTGACCTTGAACGCCGCCTTGCCGCCGGCGATCGCCGCCCGCATCAGATCCGGGTTCTTGGGCAGGTCCTCGATCGGCGTGGCGGCCAGCGCCGCCAGCGTGCCCGAGCGGGCGCCATTGGCGGCGGCGGTTTCCCTGGCCAGCTGGCCCCGGCTGGTCCACCCGAGCAGGCCACGCGTGCCGTGGTCACCCAGCGGAATGGCCGGGTAGCAGATGACATAGCCGATGGCGAAGAGGATGCAGGCGTAGAAGGTGAGCACCCACCAGCGCGGCAGCGGCGTATTCAGTTCCTCGATGCCGTCCCACTCGTGGCCAACCGTTTCGGTGCCAGTGGACTGGTCGATGCGCCTTCCACCCGAGGGCGGCGTTTTGCCGCCGGCGCCGGAGGGCGTGTTGTCGGACTCAGCCATTGTCGTCCTCCTCAAAGATCATGCGGGCCGCGGCGTCGTTGGTTTTGCGGGCGCCGGGCCGGAAGGGCCAGGCGACCAGCACCAGGAACAGGATGGTTGTGGCCAGCAGGCCCCAGCTATCCACGAATTGCCGCAGCGATTCATAGGTTTGGGCGTCGTTCACCGTCCGGTCTCCTTGGCCAGCTGTTCCTGCGCGGCGGCGGATTCCACGTCCACCATGGTGCCCAGAACCTGCAGATAGGCGATCAGCGCATCCATCTCGGTCAGTCTGTCGGGCTGGCCATCGAAGTCGCGGTTCTGCGCCTTGGGATAGCGGATGGCGAGGTCGCCGGGGGTGTCGGTCGCCTGGGCCTTCAGGTCATCGTTGGCCTTGGCGATGTCGTCCGCCGTGTAGGGCACGCCGGTGATCTTCAGCGCCTTCAGCTCGGCGCGCATGTCGCCGGCATCCAGCGGGCGATCCCGCATGAAGGCGTAGGGCGGCATGATCGATTCCGGCACCACGCTGCGCGGGTCGCTCAGGTGCTGGACATGCCAGGCATCCGAGTATTTGCCGCCGACGCGGGCCAGATCCGGCCCGGTCCGCTCCGAACCCCACTGGAACGGATGATCGTACATCGATTCCGCCGCGAGGCTGTAGTGGCCATAGCGTTCCACCTCGTCGCGGAAGGGGCGGATCATCTGGCTGTGGCACAGATAGCAGCCCTCGCGGATGTAGATGTCGCGCCCTGCCTGTTCGAGCGGGGTGTAGGGGCGAACCCCTTTCACCTTCTCGATCGTGTTATCGATCCAGAACAGCGGCGCGATCTCGATGATGCCGCCAAAGATCACGGCGATGAAGGCGAAGACCGCCAACAGGGTGACATTGCGTTCCAGCTGCCCGTGGCGAGCCAGAAAACCTTTCTTCTCAGTGCTCATGGGTTAGCCCTCACTTAGCCGGAACTTGGGCCGCAACTTGGGCCGCAACAAGCGGATGGTCGACCGCGGGATCGTAGTGGGCAGAGTGCAGAGGTGCCTCTTCCCGCAGATGCCCGAGGATCGTGCGCCAGATGTTGATGGTCATGAACACGGCGCCGGACAGATAGAGTGCCCCGCCCACGCAGCGCAGCACATACATCGGGTGGATCGCGGCAACCGCATCGGCAAAGCTGTTCACCAGATAGCCGTCGGCACCATATTCACGCCACATCAGGCCCTGGGTAATGCCCGCCACCCACATCGAGGCGGTGTAGAAAACGATACCCAGCGTGGCCAACCAGAAGTGCCAGTTCACCATGCGCAGCGAATACATGCGGGTGCGGCCCCACAGGCGCGGCGTCAGGTAATACAGCGCGCCGAACGTCACCATGCCGTTCCAGCCGAGAGCGCCGGAGTGCACATGGCCGATGGTCCAGTTGGTGTAGTGCGAGAGAGCGTTCACCGACTTGATCGACATGACCGGGCCTTCGAAGGTCGACATGCCATAGAAGGCGACCGACACCACGAGCATGCGAAGCACGGGA
>CAIXXP010000243.1 GCA_903923465.1 uncultured Sphingomonadales bacterium
AATGGCCTCGATATTCGAGGGGGTCTTGCCCATCATCATCTTGGCATCGTCGCCCACGGCCCGCACGGTCTTGTGTCCGCCGATGGTTTCAATCGCCACTACCGAAGGCTCGTTGAGGACAATGCCCCGATGCTGAACATAGACCAGGGTATTGGCCGTGCCCAGATCGATGGCCATATTCTGGGAACCGAACTGCAAGAATCGCGACAAAAACGATGCCATCGAAAAATCCGTAATCTTTTCCGGCTTTTCCCGCGCAAATGCGAGAGATCATCTCCGGATGGGGTAAGGGAATGGGCGCTCCTTACCGCAAGCTCCCGGCAAAGGCCAAGCCTTTGTGACAGCCGGTGTTGCAACCGCGATATTCCCCGCGCGAGCGGCCCAGACCGTCCTTCCGGACGCTTCCCGGCTTGCTCCATTCCGGTGGAAAGCTTGGGGTTTGCCCCTGTTGGCGGCGGGCCAAGTGGCTATAGTGCGGCCATGGCCACCATCCGCCGCCTGCCAGACACGCTGATCAACCGCATCGCCGCCGGCGAGGTTGTCGAGCGCCCCGCTTCCGCGCTGAAGGAACTGGTCGAGAACGCCATCGATTCGGGAGCCCGCGGCATCGCCATCCGCCTGACCGAGGGTGGGCTGGAGGGCATCGAGGTCACCGACGATGGCTGCGGCATGGGCCCCGATGCCATGGCCCTCGCGCTGGAGCGCCATGCCACCTCCAAGCTGCCGGACGAGAATATCGAGCAGGTGGTGACGCTGGGCTTTCGCGGCGAGGCGCTGCCCTCCATCGCCAGCGTTTCTCGATTGACTATCGAGAGTCGGCCCCATCAGCCCGCACCGGTTGGTGAAAGCCGGGAGCCCAACGCGCCCGAAGGCTGGCGCCGCGTCGTCGATCATGGCGCGCTGGCGGGCGAGGGGCCTGCCGCCCTGCCGCCGGGCACGCGCATCCGGGTGGAGCGGCTGTTCGCGCAGGTGCCCGCCCGCCGCAAGTTTCTGCGCAGCGCCCGCGCCGAATATGCCGCCTGCCTCGATATCGTCCGCCGCCTGGCCATGGCCCGGCCCGAGGTCGGCTTCACGCTGGAACACGACGGGCGCCGGGTGCTGGCGGTGCAGCCGGGCGAGACCATGGCGCAGCGCGTCGCCCGCATCGTCGCGCGCGAATTGGCCGAGGACGGGGTGCTGATAGATCTGGAACGCGGCGGTCCGGCCGGCGCCGTCCGGCTTACGGGGCTGGCAGGCCTGCCCACCTTCAACCGGGGCGTGGCCGACCATCAGTATCTCTTCGTCAACGGCCGCCCGGTGCGCGACAAATTGCTGATCGGCGCGGTTCGCGGCGCCTATGCCGAAATGCTCAGCCGCGATCGCCACGCGGTGCTGGCGCTGTTCCTCGAACTGCCCCCCGAGGAGGTGGATGTGAACGTTCACCCGGCCAAAACCGAGGTGCGCTTTCGCGATCCGGCCTTCATTCGCGGTTTCATCGTCTCTGGCCTGCGCCACGCGCTGGACGCCGGCGGAGGGCGCAGCGCCCAGTCGCGGTTCACCGCGGGGGCCGCCGCCCCGGCCATGGCCAGTTGGCAGGCCGAGCCCATCGAGGTGAACCCTGCCGGCCAGCCCACCCTCGCCAGCCTGTTCGCCCGCCAGAGTTCGCCACCCTCGGGCGGCGGCGCCTACGCGGGCCATTGGGCGCCGAACCGGGTGAACGAGGCCGGGCAGGCGTGGCGTGGCCATGAGGCGGCCGTCATGGCCCCCGCCGACATGCAACCCGCCGCCCGGGCCGAAGCGGCGGATGCCGTGGCGCCCGATGCTATTGCCCACCCGCTCGGCGTGGCGCGCGGGCAGGTGGCCGGGGCCTATATCGTCGCCGAAGCCGAAGACGGCCTCGTCATCGTGGACCAGCACGCCGCGCATGAACGCATCACCCTCGAACGCCTGCGCGCCGCCGGCACCGGCGATGCGCTGGCCGCCGCCCAGGTGCTGCTGCTGCCCGAGGTGGTGGAACTGGACGAGCCGGACTGCGACCGGCTGGAGGAGGCCGCGTCGACGCTGGCGGTGCATGGCCTGTCGCTGGAACGCTTCGGCCCCTCGGCGGTGCTGGTGCGCAGCCTGCCCACGGCGCTGGCGGGCGGAGACGCCTCGGCCCTGCTGCGCGACATCGCCGACGACCTCGCCAAAAACGGCGCCGCGCTGCTGCTGCCGGAGCGTCTCGATGCCGTGCTGGGGACCATGGCCTGCCACGGCTCGGTCCGCTCCGGCCGCGCGCTGAGTGTGGCCGAAATGAACGCCCTGCTGCGCGAAATGGAAGTCACCCCCCGCTCCGGCCAATGTAACCATGGCCGGCCGACATGGGTAAAGCTGGCCCATGCCGATATCGAGAAGCTATTCGGGCGGCGCTAGCCTCCCTCACTCCTCAACCGGCGCCTCGGGATGGCGCACGCGGATGAAGCCGATGCCGATATGGCGCATCACCAGCACGCCATCCTGATTCAGCACCGAAATTTCATGCTGCTCGATCCCCATGTCCGGGCGGGATGTACTGCGCCGCTTGCCGAGCACCTTCTTGACGATGCTCAGCGTGTCGCCGGGGTAGACGGGGTGGGCGAAACGCAACTGATCCATGCCGCCGCCGCCCAGGCTGGCGGTGAGGCCGGTATCGCCGTCAATCATCATGCGGTTCATCATCGCCGCTGTGTGCAGCCCGCTGGCCGCCAGGCGCCCGAAGTGGGTCTGGGCCGCCGCCTCGTCGTCGAGGTGGAACGGCTGGGGATCGAATTTTTGCGCATAGGCGATCACCTCCTCGCGGGTGACCTCGTAATGGCCAAAGCGTTTCTCCGTGCCGACCACGATGTCCTCGAAGTGGATCAGATCGTCGCTCATCATGCCGTCTTTCAATTGTGCAGGAAGTGCATCACGTCGCCGTCGCGCACCACATAGGCCTTGCCTTCGGCGCGTAGCTTGCCAGCCTCGCGGGCCTTCGCCTCGCCGCCCAGCGAAACAAAGTCGTCGTAGGCGATGGTTTCGGCGCGGATGAAGCCCTTTTCGAAATCGGAGTGGATTTCGCCGGCGGCATTGGGCGCGGTCGCCCCCTGATACACCGTCCAGGCGCGCGCCTCTTTCGGCCCCACGGTGAAGAAGGTCAGCAGGTGCAGCAGTTCATAGCCTGAGCGGATGATGCGGGCGAGGCCGGTCTCGTGCAGGCCCAACTCCTCCAGAAACACCATGCGCTCCTCCGGGTCCATGCCGATCAGCTCGGCCTCGATGGCGGCGGAGACGATCACCGCATTGGCGCCTTCGGCCTTGGCCTTCTCAAACACGCGGGCGGAAAAAGCATTGCCGGTGGCGGCGGCCTCTTCCTCGACATTGCAGACATAGAGCACCGGCTTGGCGGTGAGCAACTGCGCCTGCTTGAACACGCGCGCCTCGTCCTCGTCCTTCGGCACGGTAAGCCGCGCCGGCTTGCCCTCGCGCAGCAGTTCCAGCGCCTGACCCAGCACACTGGCGGTGGTCTTGGCTTCCTTGTCGCCCTGAGCCGCCTTCTTCTGCGCCGCGGGCACGCGCTTTTCGAGGCTTTCCAGATCGGAGAGCATCAACTCTGTCTCCACCGTGTCGGCATCGGAAATCGGATCGATCTTGTTTTCGACATGCTGGATGTCGACATTCTCGAAGCAGCGCAGCACATGGACGATGGCGTCCACCTCGCGGATATTGCCGAGGAACTGGTTGCCAAGCCCTTCGCCCTTGCTGGCCCCGCGCACCAGCCCGGCAATATCCACAAAGCCAAGCTGCGTCGGGATGATCTTCTGGCTGCCGGCGATCCGCGCCAGTTCATCGAGGCGCGCGTCGGGTACGCCGACATTCCCCACATTGGGCTCAATGGTGCAAAACGGATAATTAGCCGCCTGCGCCGCCTGCGTCTCGGTCAGCGCGTTGAACAGGGTGGACTTGCCCACGTTAGGTAGCCCGACAATACCGCAACGAAAACCCATTAATCAGTCCCTCTGGCGTGTTGTTCAAGGAAGGCCATGCGATCCCAATAGCCGCGCTGATAGCGGATCAGGCCGTGCTCGATAGTGAAAATGCCGCAGCCACGCAAACCCAATGGGTCGCGCCACTCCAGCGTAACGGCGGCGGGCGCCACATGGATGGCCTCGATCAGGCACACCATGGTGGCGGCGCCAAATTCGGCGGCGAACATCGCGCGGATGGCCTCGCGCCCCACCACCGGCTCACGCACCACCTGATGGTTGACGGCATCGGCATGGTAAAGGCAGGCCAGTCCGTCGGCATCGGCGGCGTTGAAGCGATCGACCCAAAGGCGGACGATTCTTTCCGATTTTGTCACACCCTCACCTTTCCGTGGTCTGCCCTCATGACAACCGCAACGCCACGTCATTCATGAACCGCGCGTCATCGCCCTTCGCCAGCCACTCGGCCTCTGCCGCTACTGCGCCCAGCATATCGGCCAGCGGATCCATTTCCGCCTTGGCGTAATTGCCCAGCACATAGCCCGTCACGCGATCCTTGTGCCCGGGGTGACCGATGCCCAGCCGCACCCGGCGGAAATCCGCGCCCAGGTGCTGGTCGATGGAACGCAACCCATTATGCCCCGCCGTGCCGCCACCCTGCTTCACCTTCACCTTGAACGGCGCCAGATCCAGCTCGTCGTGCCACACGGTGAGGGCCGACAGCTCCAGCTTGTAGAAGCGCATGGCCTCGGCGACGGCCCGGCCGCTCTCGTTCATGAAGGTGGCGGGTTTCAGCAGGATAACGCGTTCCGAGCCAATTCGCCCATCGCGCAGCCAGCCCTGGAATTTCTTCTGCACCGGGCCAAAGCGCCAGCTTTCAGCGATGGCGTCCGCCGCCATGAAGCCGACGTTATGCCGGTTCAGCGCATATTGCGTGCCCGGATTGCCAAGGCCCACCCACAGCTGCATCGCGCCCCACCTTGCTAAAACAACCCTGTCAAAATCGGCCCCACCAGAACAAGGCGGTCAATAGCAGGAGGCTAGCCCCCGTACCCCTTGCTGTCTCCCGGTGCCTGTGTGGTGCCCGGCCTCACCCTTGACGCGTCCTCTCGCTGGAAGACGTTTATGGGGTTTGGGGGGCGCCAGTCCCCCAGCAGGCCCTTACACTATGCATAAACCACAAGGTCGCCAAAACAAGCAGGGCAGGGGCCCCGTTTCCGAAGCGCCCCTGCCCGCCTGTGCCTGCAACCCCGAAGGGAGCAGAGATCATTCAGCCGACGGTCGTGTCGCCTTCGTCGCTCTTCAGCGCGGAAGGGGCCACGATGGTGGCGATGACCAGGTCATGCTCGTGGCTGCCGTCCACCGAGGCGTCGGGCAGCTGGATGTCCCTGATGTGGATCGCGTGACCGATTTCCAGCCCGGTCAGGTCGATCTGGATGTCGTCGGGGATCTTGTCCGCCGGCACCACCAGGTCGAGTTCGTGATGCACGATGTTCAGCACACCGCCGCGCTTGATGCCGGGGCTCAGCGCCTCGTTGGTGAACACCACGGGCACGCGCACATGCACCTTGGCCCCACCCGACAGGCGGAGGAAGTCGACATGCAGCGGGCGGTCGTTCACGGGATGAAAGGCAACATCCTTGGGCAGCGTCTGCACGGTCTTGCCGTCAACGGTGATCTCGACGACCGAGTTGAAGAAGTGGCCGGTACCCAGCAGGCGAACCAGTTCCTTCTGCTCGACGTGGATCGAGACGGGGGCTTCCTTGCCACCATAGACAACGGCGGGAACGCGACCTTCGCGGCGCAGGGAACGGGAGGCTCCCTTGCCAGCCCGATCGCGCGCCTCGGCCGGCAGATAAAGCGTATCGCTCATGATGCTACCTTTCGAAAACGGATTTTGGTAACGGGAAAAACCGCGAACCGGCCCCTCCCGCTCGCGACACGCCTCCAGGGATGACCATGCCGCGAAGCGCGCGCCCCTAGCGGCAATGGCGCCAAAAGGCAAGGCTTGTGGCAGGTCAGCGGTGCCCCGGCTTGAATTTCCTCGCGATCCCTGGCGCAATCCGGCCGCGCCTCCTGTATGCTTGCCGCAAGGCATAGGAGGCCTCGATGCCCCATAAACGCGGACGCGCCCGCAACCAGCGCGCAGGCTGCAAGTTATGCAAGCCGTGGAAAGCCAACGGCATCCGCACTGAACGGGTTGGCGGCGAAAAGTTCAGCGACCACGCTCGGCGCCCCGCCCCAGTCGAGCAGGGCCTTGCCTAAAGGTCGCTGGGACGAGAGGCCTCCAGCCGACGCTTGAGCCTGTGCCCTGCCATAATAACAACGACACGGCCACCAAGCGACAAACCTCCCTGGCGCTACTCCACCCGCCGCACCACAAACCCCCGCGCCGCCAGCAGCGCCGGCAAGCCCTCCGGCCCGGCCATATGCGCCGCCCCCACGGCGACGAAGGGATGGGCGCCGTGCCCCAGCCGCGCGGCTATGTCCGCCGCCCAGGCCCGGTTGCGCGCGGTGAACAGCACCTGCCTCAGGGTGGGGTCGGCCAGCATGCCGCTGCGTGCCTCGCGCTCAATTGCCGCCATATCGCCGTGGCGCCACGCCTCGGCCATCGCGGTTGAATCCGCCTCCGCCGTTGCACCTCCGCGCAGCACGGCCGCCAGCAAGGCGCGCTGGCTCCTCTCGGGCAGCGCGTGAAACAGGCCCAGTTGCCGCGTGGCGCCCTCCAGTTCGGCCACCGGTTTGCTGCCGGCCTCGCGCAACAGCGCGCGATCTATGCCGTTGCCGGTATCCTCGCCCTTCTGGTCCGCCTGCGCCAGAATGAGCGCGGCGGCCCAGGTTTCGGTGTCGGCGAAATCGCTGTCCCGCTTGTCGGCCTTGGTCTCCGCTTGCGCCAAGGCGGGGCGCAAGTCCGCCGTCACCCGCGCCGACAGCGGCCCGGCACCCGGTTGGCGCGACAGGGCCTGAAACGTCCGCGCCGTTGCGCCGTCATCATTCAGCGCGGCAATTTCCACCACCAGCACGTCCGAGGAATTCAGCGCGGCGGCCACGCGCGGGGTGCGCCACAGGGCCGGGCGGGGCAGGGCGTGGATGGTGCCAAACAGCCAGCCATGCGCACCCGCCGGCCCGGATATTTCCCACAGGGCGGGGTTGGCCGGGTCCGGCCGCGGCGAACAGGCGGCGAGGCACAGCGCCGCAAGCGCCAGAGACCGGGCCTCCAGCACCCGGACCATAAACCCGGGTCGACCTACTGAATCCGCGTTGCGCTGATGCCCATGGCCGCCAGTTGCGCCTGCACGCTCTCCGGCCCGGCCAGATGCCCCGCGCCCACCGCCACAAACACCGTGCCCGGCCGGCTGAGCCTTGCGCTTATCCACTGTGCCCAGGCCTTGTTGCGATCCACCAATAGCAGTTCGCGCATGTGGGGGTCATCATTGTCCTCATTCATCAGCCGGGCAAGGTGTGGGGCGTCGCCGGCTTCCCAGGCGTGAACCATCGCGTGCAGCTCGCGCTGGATCGAGGGCATGTCGCGCACCACTTCGCGCAGATAGCGCAACTGGGTGGCACTGGGTAGCGTGGCAAACAGGCCAAGCTGATACTCGGCCGTCTCCAGCGCCTCGTGCTTGCGCGCCTCGCGGGTGGCGCGGGCGGCCAGTTCCGCGTCAGCCCCCAGCGCGGGATCGAAGCCCGAGGCGAGCAGCGGCCGGGTCGACAGCACCACCGCTGCATACCATGGGCGAAAGCCATCAAAAGCATTCACCGGCAGCCCGCTTGTGCGCAGCGTCTGTTCAAAGCGGGCGCGGAATGGGCGGGCCAGCATCTCACGCAAATTCTGCCCCGGCGGCAACCGCGCGCGGGCAACGACGATGGCGCGCATTTCGGCCGGGCTGCGGTCGATGATCTCGGTCACCAGTTCGCCGGAAGCACCATAGGCCCGCGCCACCGGGCCGGCAAACCAGTCCACACCGGCGGGCAGGGCATGCACGGTGCCAAACAGATAGATCGTGGTCGCCCCCCGGCTCAGCCGCCACAAGGCCGGATGCGCGACGGCACCCGGCCGGGTCGTAGCGGCAATGGCCGCTGGCACCACATCGGTGGCACCAAGATTGGTGGGCGCGATGGCTTCCGCAGGCGGCATGGGGTCGGCCGGGCGCGCGGCCGCCTCGGCCCCGGGGCTGGTATCGGCAGGGCCAGCCGCTGCGCAGGCCAGCGCCGGCCACGCGAAGGCCAGCATCGCCGCCGAGAGGCACAGCGAGAAGGCCCGCGCACCGGGCAGCAATCCGCAAAAGCGGAAAGGGGGCAGGCGCTTCATGCCGCCCCTATAACGGGAGAACTGATACAGTGTATGAATAAAAGCCTGTATGCACTCGATTGTTTGGGATGTGTCCCGGTAATTTCGCCGTCGTCGTCGCCTTTTTGCCCCGGCTGGCGACCGGCTTGCCGCCTGGCTGGCTCTTCCCCCATCTTGGCATTGACCGGCCCGCGCCCATCGGCCAAAGCGCCAGCCATGAGCGACACTACGGCCACCCTCCACAGCCTTCAGGCGCCCAGCCCTCAGGCTCTCAGTTTTCAGGACATGATCCTGGCCCTCCATGCCTTCTGGAGCGAGCATGGCTGCCTGATCCTGCAGCCTTACGACATGCGCATGGGCGCGGGCACGTTTCACCCCGCCACCACCCTGCGCGCGCTGGGGCCGGAACCGTGGAAGGCCGCCTATGTCCAGCCCAGCCGCCGGCCAACCGATGGCCGCTATGGCGAGAACCCGAACCGGCTTCAGCACTATTACCAGTATCAGGTGATCCTGAAGCCCAGCCCGGAGAACCTTCAGGAGCTTTACCTGCAGTCGCTGGCCGCGATCGGCGTTGATCCGCTGGCCCACGACATCCGCTTCGTGGAGGACGACTGGGAAAGCCCGACGCTGGGCGCCTGGGGCCTCGGCTGGGAAGTGTGGTGCGACGGCATGGAGGTGACGCAGTTCACTTATTTCCAGCAGGTCGGCGGGTTCGATTGCAAGCCGGTGGCCGGCGAACTGACCTACGGCCTCGAACGCCTCGCCATGTACATTCAGGGCGTGGACCGGGTTTACGACCTGCGCTTCAACGATCACGGCGTGAGCTATGGCGATGTGTTCCTGAAGAACGAGCAGGAACTGTCGAAATACAATTTCGAGATTGCCGACACCGACCAGCTTTTCCTCGGCTTCCAGCATGCCGAGAGGGAAGCGCAGGCCTGCATCGCCGCCAACATCCCGCTCGCCGCCTATGATCAGGCGATCGAGGCCTCGCATTTGTTCAACCTGCTGCAGGCGCGCGGCGTCATCTCGGTGCAGGAGCGCGCCAGCTACATCGGCCGCGTGCGCGATCTGGCCAAGGGCGCCTGCGAGGCGTGGATCGAGAAAAACGAGGTCGAGTGGACGGCGAAATACCCGGGGTGGACAAAATGAGCGGGGCTGACGCGGAAACCAAGAACGTGAGCGGGGCTGACGCGGAAACCAAGAACGTGATGGACTTCCTTCTCGAACTGCGCAGCGAAGAAATCCCCGCGCGGATGCAGGCCGCCGCCCGCGCCCAGCTTGCGTCCGATCTGGCCGCCGCCCTGTCCGCTGCCGGGCTGCCGGTGTCCGCGGCCAGCATAAAGGCCTTCTCCACCCCCCGCCGCCTCGCGGTGATTGTGCCGGGCCTGCCCGCCGCCACGCAAGCGGTTAGCGAGGAACTCAAAGGCCCCCGCACCTCCGCGCCCGAGCAGGCGGTGGAGGGCTTCCTGCGCAAGACCGGCCTGTCGAAGGACCAGCTCACCGACCGGGATGGCGTGTGGTTCGCGGTTATCGACAAGCCCGGCCGCGCCACTGCCGAAGTTCTGGCCGAGGCGATCCCCGCCATCATTCGCGGCTTCAACTGGCCCAAATCGCAACGCTGGGGCGCCGCTTCGCTCTCCACCGAGAGCTTGCGCTGGGTGCGCCCGCTGCAGGGCATCGTCGCGCTCGTCGGCGAGGACATCGTGCCGCTGGGCGTGGAAGGCATCGCCTCCGGCCGCATCACCATGGGCCACCGCTTCCACAGCCACGGCCCCGTCGAGATTACCTCCGCCGCCACCTATGAGGCGGATTTGCGCCACCACCACGTCATCGTCGATCACACCGCCCGCGAGGCGCTGGTGCGCGAAGGCGCCCGCGAGGCGGCCGCCCATGCCGGCCTCACCCTGGTGGAGGACGAGGGGCTGGTGGTCGAAAACGCCGGCCTCACCGAATGGCCGGTGCCGCTGCTGGGCCGCTTCGACGAGGCGTTTCTGGAAGTGCCGCCCGAGACCATCCAGCTCACCGCCCGCACCAACCAGAAGTACTTCATCTGCCGCGATGCCGATGGCGCGCTGGCCAACGCCTTCGTCTGCACGGCGAATATCGTTGCGGTGGATGGCGGCCTCGGCATCGTCGCCGGCAACCGCAAGGTGCTGGCCGCCCGCCTTTCAGACGCCCGCTTCTTCTGGCAACAAGACCGCAAGAAGAGCCTGCGCGAGCACGCCGCCGGCCTCTCGCGCATCACCTTCCACGAGAAACTGGGCACCGTGGCGGATAAGGTCGCCCGCGTCGCCAAACTCGCCCGCTGGCTGGCGGAAGAAGGCATCGTGCCCGGCGCGAGCCCCGAGCAAGCCGAACTGGCCGCCGAACTGTGCAAAGCCGACCTCACCACCGAAATGGTCGGCGAGTTCCCCGAACTCCAAGGCCTGATGGGTGGCTACTACGCCCACGCCGAAGGCCTGCCCGACGCCGTGGCCAACGCCATCCGCGATCACTACAAGCCGGTTGGGCAGGGCGATGATGTCCCCACCGATCCCGTGACGGTGTGCGTGGCGCTGGCGGACAAGCTGGATACGCTGGCTGGGTTCTTTTACCATCGGATGCCACCAACGGGCTCCAAGGATCCATTTGCGTTGCGCCGCGCCGGTCTTTCTGTGATCTCGCTGATTACCAGCAACAGCCTTCGAGTGAACCTAAGCGATTTGCTCGCGAAATTGATGGGCGATCTTCAGTGGGAATCCGCTCGGGATGAGCATGTGGCAAAAATGCGAGAGATCATTCGTGCGAAATCCGTTTTACAGCATGAAGATGTAAATGTCCTGATCAATTTCTTGGGGGTGTATGTGCCCGGCGCCGAAGAATTTGCTTGGATGCAGGCCGATGCAAGGTTGGATGCGGCAATTGTGATGGAATTTCTCGCCGACCGCCTGAAAGTCCAGCAACGCGAGGCCGGCGTCCGCCACGACCTGATCGACGCGGTGTTTGCCCTCGGCGGCGAGGACGACCTCGTCCGTCTGCTCGCCCGCGTCCACGCCCTCCAATCCTTCATCGCCACGCCCGACGGCGCGAACCTCCTCGCCGGCTACAAGCGCGCCGCCAACATCCTCAAGGCTGAAACCAAAACCGGCTGGGAGGCGGGCGTCACCAACCCCGCGCCCGAACCCGCCGAGGCCGCGCTCATCGCCGCGCTGGCCGCCGCCACCCCGCAGGCAGAGGCCGCCATCGCCGCCGAAGACTTCGCCGGCGCGATGGCGGCGCTCTCCACCCTGCGCGCGGCTGTCGACGAATTCTTCACCGCCGTCACCGTAAATGACGCCGACGCGATCAAACGCGCGGCGCGCCTCGGCTTGCTTGACGCTTTCCGCGCTGCGGTGCACAAAGTGGCGGATTTCAGCCGTATCGAGGGGTGATCCAGCCCCCGATACGGTGCGTAGCGCCAAGATTTTGACGTTTTATTTCAGGGGTATGGTGATGAGCCAAGTCTACACCTTCGGCGGCGGCGCGAACTCAACTGATCCCCGCTCACGCGATAAAACCATCGTCGGTGGCAAGGGCGCCAACCTCGCCGAAATGGCCGGCATCGGCCTGCCGGTGCCCCCGGGCTTCACCATCACCACCGAAGAATGCGTGCGCTATCTGAAGGAAGGCGCCAACTTCTCAGACGCCCTGCGCGCCGATGTCGCCGAGGCGCTCACCCATATTGAAACCGCCGTCGGCAAGAATTTCGGCGACGCGGGCAATCCACTGCTGGTTTCGGTGCGCTCGGGCGCCCGCGTGTCCATGCCCGGCATGATGGACACGGTGCTGAACCTCGGCCTCAACGACGCCACGGTGCAGGGCCTGTCCACCACCAGCGGCGACGCCCGCTTCGCCTGGGACAGCTACCGCCGCTTCATCCAGATGTACTCCGACGTGGTACTCGGCCTCGACCATCATCTGTTCGAGGACGAACTCGAAATCATCAAGGAAGACAATGGCTTCTTTGCTGATATTGAGATGGAGGCCGAACACTGGCAGGCCCTCGTCGCCACCTACAAGGTAATCGTTGAGAAGGCCCTCGGGCAACCCTTCCCACAGGATGTGTTTCATCAACTTTGGGGCGCCATCGCCGCCGTCTTCGACAGCTGGGACAGCGACCGCGCCAAGGTCTACCGCCGCCTGAATGACATCCCGGGCGACTGGGGCACGGCGGTCAACGTGCAGGCGATGGTGTTCGGCAACATGGGCGACACCAGCGCCACCGGCGT
>CAIXXP010000244.1 GCA_903923465.1 uncultured Sphingomonadales bacterium
CCCTTCATCGGCATGGTCACCCGCAGGTCGCAGGCCATTTCGTATTCTTCCGGCAGCCCGCGCGATTCGTTACCGATCATGATGAAGCACGGCGCCAGATAGGGCGCGCCGCGATAGGGCACGGCCTCACGCAGCGACGCGGCGACGAGCTGGCCCTCTCCAGCCCGCAGCCAGGCGATGAATTCGTCCCAGCGGGCCTGCACCACGCGCTGCGTAAAGATGGCGCCCATGCTGGCGCGCACGGCCTCAACGCTGAACGGGTCGACGCAATCATCGAGCAGGATGAGCCCGCCCGCGCCCACGGCATCGCCGGTGCGCAGCATGGTGCCGAGGTTGCCGGGGTCGCGCATGGCCTGCGCCACCAGCCAGATGGGCGCGGCCTTGCGATCCACCCCTGCCAGCGATGTGTCGAATTCGGCGAAGACGCCGCACACGGCCTGCGGGTTGTCCTTGCCGGTCACTTTGGCGAGAATATCCTCAGGCATTTCGAGGATCTCGCCGCCGGCCGCCGCCACGGCCGCTTCCAGCTCGCCCAGCAGCGGATGCGCCTCGCGCCCCTGCGCCATCACCAGCATTTCCGGCAGGCGGCCGGTCTCGCGCGCATCGGTGAGCAGGCGCAGGCCCTCGGCCAGGAAGCGCTTCTCGCTGCGGCGGTGTTTCTTGTCGCGCAGCGAGCGCAGAAACTTGACGGTGGGATTGGAAAAGCCGGTGATGGTGCGGCGCATGGTCGTGTCCTGCAAGCGGCGCCCGCTCAATCCTCGCCGAAACCGTCAAGCACGAGGCCGGTCAGCTTGGCCAGTGCCGCCTCGGCGCCTTCACCCGAGACGATGATGTCGATGGTATCGCCCTTGGCTGCGCCCAGCATCATCAGCCCCAAAATCGACCCGCCGCCGGCATCCGCGCCGTCTTTTTCCACCCGCACGCTGGGCTCGCCAGGCAGGGTGACGACCATGTTGACGAATTTGGCGCTGGCCCGCGCATGCAAGCCCTTGGCATTGACGATGGTGACCGTCTCTTTCAGCTCAGTCATCGCACCCTCCTGTTTTTCGTTGTCGTATTGTTTCGGGCAGTATCGGCGCCCCCGTTTGCCGCGCCGATGTCAGGCGTCCTGCCCGAGGAATTCGGAGGCGATGGTGATGTAGTTGCGCCCGGCATCGCGCGCGGCCACCGCCACGGCATGCACGTCGCCCGCCTTGCGCGCGCCGGCCAGGCGGATCAGCATGGGCAGGTTGATGCCGGCGATGACCTCGACCCGGCCCGCTTCCATCAGCGAAATGGCCAGGTTCGAGGGGGTGCCACCGAACAGGTCCGTAAGGATGATCGCCCCGCCGCCGCTATCCACGGTGCGGATGGCCTCGGCGATGTCCTTGCGGCGGCGTTCGACGTCGTCGTTGGGGCCGATGCACACGGTGGCGATCGCCTCTTGCCGGCCCACCACATGTTCCATCGCATGGACGAATTCCGCGGCGAGATTGCCGTGGGTAACAAGGATCAAACCGATCATGCGGACAATGGGCTCCGAACTATCTCGCACTCAGCCGCGCCGGGCGAAGTCGCCCGCGTCATCGAGTGGCCCCACCCTCGACGAGATCCGCCGCGCGCGAGGCCAGGTTGCGATGCAGCAATGTGGGCGAAAATCCCGCCTCGCGCAAGGCCGCCGCGATTTCCTCGGCCACGAACACCGAGCGGTGCCGCCCGCCCGTGCAGCCAAAGGCAATGGTGACATAGGCCTTGCCCTGCGCCCGGAAGCGCGGAAGCAGCGTGAGCAGCAGATCGCGGATGCGGGCGAAGGCATCGGCATAGGCCGGATCGCGGCGAACGAAGGCGCCAACCTCGGGGTCCTTGCCGGTTTGCGGGCGCAGATGCGGGTTCCAGTGCGGGTTATCGAGAAACCGCATGTCGAAGATGAAATCGGCCACCGGCGGCATGCCACGGGCAAAGCCGAAGCTGGTGACGGTGACCGTCATCGCCGCGCCCTTGTCCGGCGTGAATTGCTCGCGGATGGCGTGGGACAGCAGGTTGCTGGAAAAGGCGGTGGTGTTCACCACAATATCGGCCCAGCGGCGCAGCGGCTCCATCAGCTCGCGCTCGGCGGCGATGCCGGTGGCCACGGGCATGTCGGCGGCCAGCGGGTGGCGGCGGCGGGTCTCGTTATAGCGGCGTTGCAGTTCCTCGGCCGAGCAATCGAGGTAGAGGGTGGTGATCTGCAGATCGTCGCGCTGCGACAGGCGCTTCACCAGCTCGATGATCAGGTGAGGGTTGAAGCCGCGGGTGCGCGAATCGAAACCGATGGCCAGCGGGGCCTGCAGGTCTGGCCCGCTGTCGCCGTGTTGGGACTGCCGGGCCTGTTCCGGGCTGTCGATCAGGCGTTCGAGCAGGCGGATGGGGAAATTGTCGATGGCCTCCCAGCCCAGATCCTCCAGCGCGTGCAGCGCGGTGGTCTTGCCGGCACCCAGCACGCCGGTGACCAGCAGCACGCGTTGCCGCGCGTCCGTATCGGGTGCGGACGCGGCGGGGGCGGCGGAAGAGGGGCCGGAAAAGGGGGGGGACTCAGCAACCATCGGCACTGCCCTGTGCGCCTGTCGCGCGCAAAAGGGAAGGGCTTGCGCGCCTCTTGCGCGGCTGTCCCGTCGCATTCCGGGGCATTTGGCCGGGTTTTGGCGCCTTGGCGTTCACCCTTCCGGCAGGCCATAATGGGAGAGCGCAAGTTCCGCGCGCAGGGCCAGCACCGGGCTGCCGGGCCACAGCGTTATCAGCGGCAGGGCCACGCCCGCGATGGTTTCGCGCCCGGCCTCCTCAATGTAGCGCGGCGCGGCGGCATCCAGGCGCAGCAGCAGGGCCACCGGCACCGCCTCGCGGGCGGCAAAGGGCAGCAGCCCGAGCCCCCGCACCTCCAGCAAGCCGCGCGTGGCCGGCGCCGGGCTGGCCAGCAGGTGGCCCTCCCGCACCGCCAGAGCCACGCCATCGTCGCCGATGAGCATCGCGCCGCGGTCGATCAGGGCGAGTGCGAGACTGGATTTGCCCACGCCAGCCGCGCCCTCGATGAGGATGGCCCGGTTGCCGATGGCCACGCATGTCGCCTGCCGCAAGCAGCCGGGGGAGGTCATCGCCTCACCGCTCATCGTTTCAGCGCCGGCAGGTCCACCACCAGCCTCGCGCCATGGTGGTTGCCTTGCGGGTCGCGGGCGGTCAGCGTGCCGTGATGTGCCTCGACAATGGTGCGGGCGATGGCCAAGCCCAGGCCGGAATGGCGCCCAAAGTCCTCGTCGGCCGGGCGCAGCGAGTGAAACCGGTCAAAAACCCGCTCGCGCGCCTCGAAAGGAATGCCGGGGCCATCGTCGGAGACCTCCACGCATACCCGGCCGCCGTGGGCGGTGACCACCACATCGACCACACCGCCCGGCGGCGAGAAGGACACGGCATTGTCCAGCAGGTTTTCCAGCACGCGCTCCAGCCGGGCGGGGTCTCCCGGCACCACCGGGGCCTCCTCGCCATCCAGGCGAACATGCAGCCGCACGGGGGCGCTGGCCGGCGTTTCGGCGGCGGGGCTCAGGGCCTCGGGGCCGCCGGGCCTGCGGGGCAACCGCTCGCGCGCGCCGACAAGCCCCGCGGCCAGCGCCAGAACATCCACCGGCACGAACGTGGTGCGCGACAGTTCGGCGTCGATGCGGCTGGCATCGGCGATCTCGGTTATCAGCCGGTCGATGCGCTGGACGTCGTGGGCGGCAATGTCGTTGAGCTGGCGGCGCAGGTCTGGATCGTCCACCTTTTCCAGCACATCGAGCGCGTTGCGCAAGCTGGCCAGCGGGTTCTTGATCTCGTGGGCAACATCGGCGGCAAAGCTTTCCACCGCGTCGATGCGCTGGCGCAGGGCGGTGGTCATGTCGGAAAAGGCGCGGGCCAGCAGGCCGATCTCGTCGCGCCGCTCGGGCAGGCGGGGCACCACCACCGCCCGCTCGCGCCCCAGCCGCCCGCGCACCGCCGCCCGCACCAGCAGGCGCAGCGGGTTCACGATGGTGCGCGCCAGAAACAGCGACAGCGCCACCGAGACCAGCAGCGCCACCCCGACGATATCGGCGATGCTCTGGCGGGCGTCGCGCACTTTTGTGGTGATGTCGCGGTCGTTGCGCTCGGTCAGCAGCACAGCCGGTTCGCCCGCCACGGGCAAGGCTATGGCGGCGGTGAGGATCGGCGTGCGATCGGGGGCGTAGCGTTCGCGCACGGCAATGACCTCGCTGCGGGCGGCGGTGGCGACCTCGGGCCACAAGGCTGCCGAGGCCCCCGGCCCCGGCTCATGCCACTCGGCCACCGGCTTGCTGCCCAGCAGCGCGTCCATGCCGCGATCCAGCAGGCGGGCGGCCTTGATGAACAGGCGGTCGCGCGCGGGGTCGGCCAGGGTGAAGGCAGGCCCGTGCGGGCTGAGGGCGAAGCTGTCGGCCAGCAGCGTGCCATGGGCGTCGAACAGGCGCAGCCGCGTCCGCCGCGCCGTGCCGATGCGCACCATCAGGTCGGTCGTTTCGGCGGTGGCGCGCGCCGGCATCGGCGTGCGCGACCCTGCCATATTCGGCGCTCGCGACCCTGCCGTTATCGGCGCACGCGCTAGGGCCAGCGCGGTTATCTCGGCCTCCGCGCCGGCCTGGCGCATGCGTTCGGCCACCAGCTCGTTGCGATAGGAATCGAGGTAGAGCAGGCTGGCGGCGATAAGCCCCAGCACAAACACATTCACCGCCAGAATGCGCGTGGTCAGCGAAACCCCGCGCCGCGACACCAGCGGCAGCGAGATGTCTTCTCCCTCGATCATGGCGCGGCATTACCCATCGGTAAAGGAATAGCCGGCGCCATAGAGCGTTTCGATGGCCTTGAATTCGGCATCGGCCTTGCGAAACTTGCGGCGCAACCGTTTGATATGGCTGTCTATCGTCCGGTCATCAACATAGATGTCGTCGCTATAGGCGGCGTCCATCAGCTGGTTGCGGCTCTTGATTACGCCCGGCCGCTGGGCCAGCGCTTCCAGTATGAGGAATTCGGTGACGGTAAGGCTGACCGCCTCGCCATTCCATTCCACGGCGTGGCGGGTGGGGTCCATCGTCAGGCGGCCGCGGCGGATGGGTTCGGGCAGCGGCGCCCCGGCCTCACCGCCGGCGCCATCGGCCCGGACGGCGTCCAGCCGGCGCAGGATGGCGCGGATGCGCGCCACCAGCAGCCGCAGCGAGAAGGGCTTGGCGATGTAATCATCCGCACCCATGGCCAGGCCCAGCGCCTCGTCGGGTTCGGTATCCTTGCTGGTGAGGAAGATCA
>CAIXXP010000245.1 GCA_903923465.1 uncultured Sphingomonadales bacterium
ATGCGGCCGCTTTCGCTCAACAGGTCGAGCAATTGCAGCACCATCACCAGCATCACCAGCACCGACACGATGCGGCCGATGAACAGGCGCGACAGATACAGGCTGATGGTGCGCGAGGGGAAGAATTCGGTCGGCATCAGTCGGGGCCCTTACTGCGCGGCCGCGCCATTTGCGCGCAGGCGCCGGCCACCGAACAGCGCCAGCACCCGCTTGGAGACGATGCCGAAGAAGCGCTCCAGCGCGCCGATCGGCTGGCCGCCGGGCACATAGGCGATTGTCCAGTACATCCAGCCGATGATGGCGGCGAACACCGCGAAAGGCCCCCACAGCGCCAGCGCCGGATCGACCCGCCCCAGTGCCGCCACCGATTGCCCGTATTCATTGACCTTGTGATAGGCCACCACCATCACGATGGAGATGAACACGCCCAGCGACGAGGTGGATCGCTTCGGCGGCACGGCCAGCGCCACCGCCAGCAGCGGCAGCATCAGGATCATCACCACCTCGGCCAGGCGGAAATTGAGGCTGGCCTTCACCACCGCGCGATCGGCCTGCGAGGTACGGTCGGACCAGCCGATGCGCAGCAGCTCGGGCAGGAAATACTCGCGCTCGCGCCCGCCGCGCTGGCGGAATTTCTCCAGTGCGGGCAGCTCTATCGGCAGATCGTGCTGGCTGAAGCCCAGGACGCGGGGGGTCAGATGCGGCGAATCCTGCACCATCTGTCCGTCGTTGAGGCGCAGGATGATCGTGTCGGGGTTCTCTTTCAGCGCGAGGAACCGGCCGGAGCGCGCCGAGATGGTCAGCACCTGCCCGTCCGCTTCCGCCACGCGCGCGAAGATGCCGAGCAGCAGGCGGCCATCGTCGCGGCTCTGCTCGATGCGCAGGCTCATCCGGTCCTTCAGCGTGTTGAACTCGCCCATCTTGATCGACGCGCCAAGGGCCCCCGAGCGCAGCTGGAACTCCAGCTGCTCGTAGTAATAGCGCGAGAGCGGCTGCACATAGCTGACGATGGCCAGATTGAGCACCGCCAGGCCAATCGCGAAAAGATAAGGCACCCGCAGCAGCCGCGTGTAGCTGAGGCCCACCGAGCGCAATGCGTCGAGTTCGCTGGACACCGCCAGCTTGCGGAAGGCCAGCAGCGTGCCCAGCATCAGGCCCAGCGGGATGGCCAGGCTCGCGTATTCGGGCAGCAGATCGGCCAGCATCTTGAACACCACCGACACCGGCCCCCCCTCGGTGGCGACGAAGTCGAACAGGCGGAGCATCTTGTCGAGCACGAGGAGCGACGCGGCCAGCAGGAACACGGCCAGCATCGGCATCAGCACCAGCCGGAAGAGATAGCGGTCAATGGCGGTGAATATGCGCACGTGCCGCCTCGTAAGGGCAGGAGCGGGCCGGGGCAAGAAGGGATCGACGCGTGTCCCTCTGGCACAAGGTATCAAATCGTCGCAAGCTGCAGGGATTGGCGAAGTTCAGAGCTTGGCCTCAATCGTCCCCGCGCTTGTCGGGATAGAGCAGGCCCGACAAAGGCCGGGCTGCGATCAGCACAAAATTCCCGCGGCGACGTATAGCCCCGCCCCGGTTAGCACCTTCGGAATGGTATGGCCTGGTGAGAGGGCAATCCGGCGGCGATGGCCAGTGCGCCAAGAATATCAAGCAAGCCAAAGATGAGACAGGTGATGCCGCCAGCGCGAATCAAGACGCCCAAGGCATCGCGCGGGTTCACGCCTTTTCGAGCGTGCACTGCAGGGGGTGCTGGTGCTCGCGGGCGAAATCCATCACCAGATTGACCTTGGTCTCGGCGATTTCATAGGGGAACACGCCGCAGACGCCCACGCCCTTCTGGTGCACATGCAGCATCACCCGAGTCGCCGCTTCGAGATCCATGCCGAAGAAACGCTTGAGGACCATCACAACGAATTCCATCGGCGTGTAATCGTCATTCAGCAGCAGGACCTTGAACTGGCTGGGTTTTTTGGGCTTGGCCCGGGCGCGGGTGGCGAGGCCGACCTGGCCGGGGCCGGTGTCGGAATCATCATCTTGGCCCGCGCGAACACGGGACACCGGCGTGCCAGAAAAAATTTCAGAGTGCGACATTCGGCAAGAATACCGCGAATCGGGGGGGCTCGGCAAGCCATCGTCGCGCCTGCTGGCGGAACTAACAGCCAAAATTCCGTGCCGATGTCGGACGAATGGGGGTGATTTGCCCCTCGCGCGCTCGGCAAGGGTCGCCGGGGCTGCGATCAACCCCGGCGGAACCTTTTAAGTTCAGGCAGCCTTGTGCAGCTTCTCAACCGCCACGGCGACACGGTTCGAAACCGGCGCGGCAACGTCGCTGGCCAGCTTCAGCACGGCTTCGCTCTGCTTCGAACCGAGCGCGACGGCGTGGTCGATGTGCTTCTTGGCCAGTTCGCTCTGCAGGCGCAGGAACTCGGTGGGCGACTTGGCGGAAGCCAGTTCCTTCACTTCGGCGGTGAGGGTTTCGAAAGCGGCGCGGCTCTCGGCCACGGCGCCGGTGCCCAGTTCCTGCAGGCCGGCGGAAAGGATCTTGCCGGCTTCGACCAGGGCTTCGACGTTGCCCTTGGCGAGGGTGTTGTACTCACCGAAAGCGGCGGTGCTCTTCTCGAGGGCAGCCTTGGACTTGGCCTGGATGTCCGAGAAAGCGGTCTGGAAAACGGAGAAATCGAAGGTGGGGAGGGTGGTCATGGGCTTTTCCTTCTGGGGAACGGGAGGGGTTTCAGTTGGGGTAATCTCGGGTGCGCCGGCGGGCGGGGTTTCCGCCACCTCGGCCAGCGGGGCTGCAATCTCGATGGCGGGTAATTCCGGCTCGGCCACGGCCACTTCCGGCTCGGCCACCGGCGCTTCCGCGAAGGTCGCGGCAGGTTCGGCCAAGGGGGCCTCGGCCACCTCGGCGAGGGTTTCTTCCACCGGCATGGCGGGTTCAGCCAGCGCGGGCTTCGCCTTGGGCGTTGCCTTGGGCGTTGCCGGGGCCTTGGCCTTGCTTGCAGCGGGTTTCGTCTTTGCGGCCATGGGGGCGTGTTCCTGCACTATGCGCACAAAATGCTCTGCTGCATTGCACAATAGCAAAGCCATGCGATGCGTCAAGCATTATGTTGCAGTGCAGCAAAAGCGTAATATTGCACGGAAACGGCCAAAAACCCTGCCCACCGGCTTCGCCACCGTCAGCGTGTTTTGACGTAGCGGCCCGGCGCGTCCTCAATTGCCGAATCGCCCCGCCCGCCGGGCACCCGCTTGCCCCTGGCGGCCACCTGCGTGCCATCCTGCCCGCGCAACCAGTCCAGCCAGCACGGCCACCAGCTTCCCGGGTGTTCCTGTGCGCCGGAGATGAATTCGTCGAGCGAGATGGCCGGGCCCGGGTTGGTCCAATACTGGTATTTGTTGGCCGACGGCGGATTGACCACCCCGGCGATATGCCCGGAGCCGGCCAGCACGAAATTCCACGGTGCCTGATGCAGGTGTCGGGTCAGGCGCCATACGCTCTCGGGCGGGGCGATATGGTCCTCGCGCCCGGCCTGGATGAAGCAGGGCGTGGTGATGCGGGTCAGGTCTATCGGCGTGCCCAGCACCGACAGCGAATCGGGCTCCACCAGCCGGTTGTTGCGATAGAGATCGCGCAGATATTCGGTGTGCCACTTGATCGGCAGATTGGTGACATCGCCGTTCCAGTGCAGCAGGTCGAACGGCTGATAGCCCTCGCCCAGCAGGTAGTTTTTCACCACATAGGACCAGATCAGATCGTTACCGCGCAGCAAATTGAAGGTGGCCGCCATCACCCGCCCATCCAGATAGCCGTCCGGTGCCATGGCGGGAATGGCGGCGAGTTGCTGGTCGTCGATGAAGTTCTTCAGGTCGCCGGCTTTTTCGAAATCGACCTGCGCGGTAAAGAAGGTGGCGCTGGCCACCCTGTCGGCCTCGCCCCGGCGCGCCAGCACCGCCAGCGTGGCGGCCAGGGTGGTGCCGGCCACGCAATAGCCGATAGTGTGCACCGCGGGCACCTTCAGCCGCGCGCGCACCAGATCTATCGCCTCGATCTGGGCGGCGATGTAATCGTCCCAGATCACCTCGGCCATGCTGGCGTCGGCCGATTTCCAGCTGACGATGAACACGCTGACGCCCTGTTCCACCGCCCAGCGCACGAAGCTTTTCTTGGGGTTCAGGTCAAGGATGTAGAAGCGGTTGATCCACGGCGGGAAGATCAGCAGCGGCGTGGTCATCACCTTGGGCGTGGTCGGGGTATACTGGATCAGCTGATACAGCGGCGTCTCGTGGATCACCTTGCCGGGGGTGATGGCGATATTCTCGCCGACGCGGAAGGCTTCGGGGTCGGAATGGGTGAGCTGGCCGCGCCGGATGTCGGCGATCAGGTGCTCCATGCCCGAAATGAGGCTCTCGCCGCGGGTTTCGATGGCGCGCTCGATGACCAGCGGGTTGGTGGTGGGGAAATGGTCCGGGCTGAAGGCATCCACCAGCGTGCGGGTGGCAAAGCGCAACTGCTCGCGCTTGGCCGGGTCTATGCCCTCCACCGAATCGGCCAGCGCCACGATTCGCTCGGCCAGCATCAGATAGGTCTGGTGGACGAGGGCGAAATAGGGCTGCTGCTGCCACCGGGGGTCGGCAAAGCGCTTGTCGTGGCGCAACTGGGGCGATTCGGCGGCCTGTTCCGCGCCGGTCTGGCTGAGCAGGCTCTGCCACAGGCTGGCGCCATCCTCCCACAGCTTCTGCATCGCCTCGGGCTTGGCATGGGGCATGCGCTGATACCAGCCTTCGAGTTCCGATAGCCACTGGGCGGGGTTGGCCGGCATGGTCGCCTTCAGCGCCTGCTCGCTTTGCAGTTCCACCCACATCGCCTGCAGCCGGGCGGCCACGCTGGCCCAATGGGCGGCGTCCTCGGGATTGGTGATCGCGGGGGCCACGGCGGTGGCTAATTGTTCGGGCAGCATCTGGCCCATCGCGGCTTGCGCAATCTGCGTGGGCAGCTTCATCATTTCGGCAAAAATGCCAGCCAGATCACCGCGGTGGCCATCAGACGGGGTGTCGTTGTCGGCCATATTGCTACTCCCAATCCCCGGCCGGTGCACCGCTGCGGCGCGCTGGCCTCGCTGCCATCTACGCACTCCCTGCACCCGACGCCAAGTCCTATTTGCGCCCGCTTTGCTCCCCCAATTTGCCATGCCGGGAAATGGCGCCTAGAGACAAGCTTGCGGCGATCCTGCCGCGCCAAACACGGATAAAAAGCTCAAAGTCATGGAAGACGAGTTCTACCGCATCAAGCGCCTGCCGCCCTACGTCATCGCCGAAGTCAACGGCATGCGGGCAGCGGCCCGCGCCGCCGGCAGGGACATCATCGACCTTGGCATGGGCAACCCCGATCTTCCGCCCCCCCAGCATGTGATCGACAAGCTGTGCGAGGTGGCGATGAAGCCGGACGCCCATGGCTATTCCGCCTCCTCCGGCATTCCCGGCGTGCGCAAGGCGCAGGCCAATTATTACGCCCGCCGCTTTGGCGTGGAGCTTGACCCCGATACCGAAGTGGTGATGACCATGGGCAGCAAGGAAGGCCTCGCCAGCCTTGCCACCGCCATCACCGCGCCCGGTGACGTGGTGCTGGCGCCCAACCCCAGCTATCCGATCCACACCTTCGGCTTCATCATCGCCGGTGCCACCATTCGCGCGGTGCCCACCACGCCTGATGAGCATTATTGGGAATCGCTGGACCGCGCGATGGCCTTCACCGTGCCGCGCCCTTCCATCCTGATCGTCAACTATCCCGGCAATCCCACGGCCGAGACGGTGGACCTTGCCTTTTACGAGCGGCTGGTGGCCTGGGCGAAGGAAAACAAGGTTTGGGTTCTGTCGGACCTCGCCTATTCCGAGCTTTATTACGACGGCAACCCGACGCCCTCCATTCTGCAGGTGCCCGGCGCCAAGGATATCGCGGTCGAATTCACCAGCATGTCGAAGACCTTCTCCATGGCCGGCTGGCGCGTCGGCTTTGCCGTGGGCAACAAGCGGCTGATCGCTGCGCTGAAGCGGGTGAAGTCCTACCTTGATTATGGCGCCTTCACGCCGATTCAGGCCGCGGCCTGCGCCGCGCTCAATGGCCCGCAGGACATCGTGGAGAAGAACCGCGAACTCTATCAGAAGCGCCGCGATGTGATGGTGGAAAGCTTCGGCCGCGCCGGCTGGGACATTCCGAGCCCCAAGGCCAGCATGTTCGCCTGGGCGCCGCTGCCCCCGGCATTGAAGGATATGGGTTCGCTGGAGTTCTCCAAGCAGCTCCTCACCCATGCGGCCGTCGCCGTGGCACCGGGCGTGGGCTATGGCGAGGAGGGCGAGGGCTTTGTGCGCATCGCCATGGTGGAAAACGAGCAGCGCCTGCGGCAGGCCGCGCGCAACATCAAGCGCTACCTCACCAGCATGGGCGTCAACGCCGCCTCGTCAACCTGCGGCTGAGACCGCCGGCTGACAAGGCCGGCTGACAAGGGCGTGACGCCGGGTGGCAGCGGTCGCCCGGCCCTGAATGGCCGCGCGGGTGGGGCCCGCGTCGCCGTGGTCTCCTCCCCCACCTCGTCTGTCCCACCCCCCGCGCGCGGCATCTTTGTCGGCGTTGCTTCGGCGCCTCGAAGTCTCGGTTAATCGCGGCTAACCCTTAACGGTTACGGCCGGGTCATGGTTTTCTTCGATTATCCCCTTTCGTATCAACCGCCTTCCGGCGGCTGTGGGGGGCTGAGCGGGGGCATGCGGCGTTTTGGATGGGTAGGACCGGGCACCGTCCCGGCGTCGGCAGACCTGCGCCGGCGCGGATGGCAGTTGCGGGCGCGGGCCACTTACGGGCCGGAAGCGGACGTGGATGGTGCCGAGCAATTCCTGTTGCTGGTCGATGCCGGGCACCGGCCGGCGATGCGCTGGCTGGAGGATGAATCGGCGGTGGCGCACCGTCGCTGGGCGCTGGTGCTGGGGGTAGCCGCGCCGGCGGAGCGGGCGCGGCTGCTCGCGCTGGGCGTGGGCGATGTGCTGGGCGGGCAGGCCACGCTGGCCGAGGTGGATGCCCGGGCCAGCCGCATCGTCGGGCTGGGCGATGTGCTGCCGCGTTATCGTGGCTATGGCCCGCTGCGGCTGGATCTGCTGGGGCGGGAAGGCTTTGTCGGCGGCAAGGCGCTGGGCCTGCACCCGCGCGAGTTCGCCTTGCTGTGGCGCCTGCTGGAGGCCCCCGGCGAGCAGGTGGACAAGATCGCCCTGCTGCGCGACGTGTGGCACCTCAATCATATGCCCGAGACCAATTCCATCGCGGTGCATGCCAGCCGGTTGCGCAGCAAGCTGGAATTCGTCGGACTGGCCGGTATCGTCCAGACGGCACCTTCGGGAGGCTATTTTATCGCTCCGCCCGTGGCCGGCGCGCGCAAGGTGGCGAGGGCCGCCCCGGCGAAAGCGGTGCAAGGCGCGCGCGGCACGGGG
>CAIXXP010000246.1 GCA_903923465.1 uncultured Sphingomonadales bacterium
ACTTCACCCCCGCCCTGCCCAAAACCCGCAGCGGCAAAATCATGCGCCGCATCCTGCGCAAGATCGCCGAAGGCGACGTCTCGACGCTAGGCGACACCTCCACCCTCGCCGACCCCAGCGTGGTGGATGCGCTGATCGAGGGCCGGGTTGAGGTGAGGGTGTGAGGGGGGCGTTTGTCTTTGCGAGAGCGGTCGTCATTGTCGTAGCGATAGCGGCTGTGCCGCTGATCGCGCAGGCGCGCGATGGCGGGAAGGATCCGCCGGTCATCACTCAGAACGATATGAACGGGCGCCCGTTTCAAACACAGGATTTCGACGGCGGCAAGGTAGCCGCCCATTTTCCCGCGATGTCTATTGCCAAGCGATATTATCTGGCGGGCGGGCGCAACGAGCCGGTGCCAGCCAGTGATGCGGCCGTGGAATGCGAAATAGGTGACGACGGCGTTGTGCAGCCGTGGGCCTGTGTGCCACTTGATCCGACGGGCGATGGCTCGGTCGCGCTTAGGATACGAGCGGCGCAACTTGAGGGAGTGTCTCGGTTTAGCGTGATAGACAGGACGGTTAACCATTCAGTGCCGATGGTTGATGGGCGGGTCATGCCGTTCGTGCGCCCAGTGGCGGGCAGCTGGGGGCCGACACAGGCGCTAAAATTCTATCGTTTGGTTCATATGACCGCACATATTGATCAGTTTGATCCCCCGCCGCAAGTTGATCTGGGGGCTGGCCCACTGGTTAATTTGCTTCAGATTCCAGCAATAATGGATGCCATACAGTCGGGCAAAGCTCATATTGGTTCTGACGACTATCCGCTTCGCGCTTTGAGGGAGAGCAAGGCGGGGAGATTGACTTTGGAGTGTCAGGTGCAGGCCGACCTTTCCGTAATCTGCCACCAAGCTGCGTTTGATCCTCCAGAGAATGCGCCCTATTTCGCAGACTTTGCCCGGCAAGCCTTCCTGAGCGTGAAGGTGGGGGCGACGCTTCTCAATGGCACGAGCGCGGTCGGTGTTCGTTTCCCCCTGAGGGTGCGGATGGTGCCTCAGCCGAACTGAATACGCCAAGGCCCGGAAGCGCGAGGGGGCGTGTCTGTGGGTCGCATCGTGTTTCACACGATACTCCCGGCCCCTCGCACCTACCCCTTCAATCCTCCCCTGAAACCTACCCCGCCCTCACACCAACGCCAAACACACAGCCAGCCGCACCGCGCGCCAGGGCTCGCCCAGCCGCAGCAGGCGGGCCACGGTGCGCCAGATCCCCTCGGGGCGCTGGCCATCGCGCACATGCCGCAAGATCAGCCCAAAGCCCTCGTCGCGCAGGGCCGTGGGCGCATGGAGCAGGCGGGGCGCCACCACGGCGCGCACCGCGCGCGCCACCCCCTCGCGGCCAAACACCGTGTCGAGATCGTCGACGGCGGGCAGGGCGGGCAGGGTGGCCACCGGGTCCGGCCGGGCGGACCGCGCCTCGTCATAGCACAATTTGGCAATGGCCGCGCCGGTCTGGATGGCGGTTGCATGGCGGCTGGAGACCTGATCCGAATAGTGGCGATAGCGCAGCAGCGGCTGCGCCAGATTGCCCAGTCGCGTCACCCGGGCCAGCCGCAGCCACAGGTCATAGTCCTCGCAATGGCGAAAGGCGGGCCGATAGCCGCCGATGCCCAGCACCAGCTCGCGCCGGTACATCGCCGAGGGATGGCACAGCAGCGGCTCGCCCCGCTCTATCGCGAGGAGGAATGCGTCATGCGTCAGCGGGTGCGGCGGATAGGCCAGCGGCCAGGGCTGGCCATGCTGGTCGATATCCTCGCAGCGGGTGCCCAGCGCGCCATAGTCGCCATGCTCGTCGAGGAACTGCTTTTGCTGGCGAAACCGTTCGGGGTGGCAGATGTCATCGGCATCCATGCGGGCCACCAGCGGAGCGCGGGCCTCGGCCAAAAGCTGGTTGAGGCTGGCCACCAGCCCCTGGTTCTCGCGGAAGATCGGGCGGATGCGGGCATCGCGCGCGGCATGCTCGCGGATGATCGCCGGGCTGGCGTCGGTCGATCCGTCATCGAGGATGAGGAACTCGAAATCGGCGAAACTCTGCCGCAGCACGCTGTCGATGGCCTCGGCCAGATAGGCCGCGCCATTATAGACGCTGGTGATGACCGATATCGCCGGCCCGCCCGCGCCAAACACGCCGCCCGTCCCAGCGCACGGGGCGGCGGCGGCCAGTGGGGCGGCCAGTGGGGCGGCCAGTGGGGCGGCCAGTGCGGCGGCCAGTGGGCCGGCATGAGGAAATTCGGGTGCCATAGGGCGGACAGCATAGGCCGCCAGTGCTTAAGATTTGCCCCATCGCCCGGCGCAAAGGGGCGCGTCCATGCGCGAAAAAGGCGGCGAATCGCCCCCTGCCGCAGGGCGAAGCGAACGGCACCGCCCGCGGTATTTACTATAAGTTATTGCTTTCTGAGGGAATTTACCAAGATCGACAGAGGTGGCCGGGTTTGTCTGCACAGCGATTGGCAACGGATAAGTGGATGGTCTGCCGGTTGCTTTCTCGAATTGCCGATATGGGGCGTCACGCAGGGAGGGCGTAGCCCGACCGAAGTGATGCCCCATATCGGCGGCCAAATTCATGCTGCCATCACCATCGGCAGGTTGTCAAAGTACGTTTGATCCGGCGTCCTTGCGGCCAAGCTCGAGTGTGGCCTGCGGCTGTTGTAGAAGGTCAGGTAAGAGCCGAGCGAGGCGCGGGCCACGCTCACCGTGTTATAGGCTTTCAGATAGACCTCTTCGTATTTGACCGAACGCCACAGGCGCTCGACGATGACATTGTCGCGCCACGCGCCTCTGCCGTCCATACTGATAGCGATTTCCTCGCGCAGCAGCACGCCGGTGAACGCCATGCTGGTGAACTGACTGCCTTGGTCGGTGTTGAATATCTGCGGCTTGCCGTAGCGCGCCAGTGCTTCCTCCAGAGCCTCGACACAGAAATCGGCCTCCATCGTGATCGATACCCGCCAAGCCAGCACCTTGCGGCTGAACCAGTCGACGATGGCCACGAGGTAGACGAACCCCTTCGCCATCGGGATGTAGCTGATGTCCGTTGCCCAGACCTGGTTGGGTTGCACGATCGCCATCTTGCGCAGCAAATAAGGGTAGATCTTGTGCCCCGGCGCCGGCTTCGACGTGTTCGGGCGACGGTAGATCGCCTCGATCGCCATCTTCTTCATCAGCGTCGCGACATGCTGGCGGCCGATCTCGATGCCTTCCTGCCGAAGTAGGTCGCGCAGCATCCGGCTGCCGGCAAACGGGAACTCCAGGTGCAACTCGTCGATCCTCCGCATGATGGCGAGGTCGGCGGGCGACACCGGCCTGGGCAGATAGTAAATGCTGCCGCGGCTGATCCCCAACTCCCGCGCCTGCCGCACCAGCGGCAACGTGTGCGAACGGTCGATCATCGTTTTGCGCTCGGCAACAGTCCCGCCTTCCCGAGCGCGCCGGCCAAAAAATCGTTCACGAGAGTCAACTCGCCGATCTTGGCATGCAACGTCTTCACGTCGATCGCCGGCTCCGCCGCTTCGGCGGTATTGTCCGCGCCGAAAACTCCAGCTGCACCCTCCTGCAACTGCGTCCGCCATGTCGTGATCTGGTTCGGGTGAACGTCATACAACTGCGCCAACTCGGCCAGCGTCTTCTCGCCCTTCACGGCAGCCAATGCCACCTTCGCCTTGAATGCCGGGCTGTGGTTCCGGCGTGGTCGTCTGCTCATCTGATCTCCTGTCATGCGGCAAGATGGCCGCCGTCAGGCAGAAAATCTACTCATCCCCGTGTGCAGTTTTGCCAGGCCACCTCT
>CAIXXP010000247.1 GCA_903923465.1 uncultured Sphingomonadales bacterium
CCCCAACCCTCCTTAAATCACAACCTCAAATCTGTGCCATTGGTGCTGACGGGGGACAGTGCGCTGGTCAGCGGCGACCCCAGGCGGTAGCGGACGTCCTGCCCCTCCATGCCCAACGAAACGCCCTGTATGGGGCCGACGGCCGTACAAACTTGGTAAAAGATGCCGATGCAATAAAGGGCGCCGCATACCAGCATCAGAATGTGGACGCGGCGCGCTACGCTCAACCTTCCCGAATGGAGAGCGGTGGTCCGCTCGCGGGGCCGCTTTTTCCGAACCCGCCTTTTGCGGAGCGAAGGGGGCGTCTGCGTAGTATCCTCCATAAGCCACCCACTTTCTTCTTCCGCACCCACTCATTGAACGCACTCGGATGCGCGCCACGCCCGACAAGCGGATAAGGCTCACCGACGCGCTCCCGGTCATTCGACACTATCACCGCAAGCCTTATTGACCAAATCGGCGTGGCTCCATTCCGTTGGATGGTGATGCGATGGTTAAATCCCTCAATCAAAAGCGCTTAGCTGCGGTGCTGGAGCGGAATTAGCCGGAATTTTCGGGCTACGCTTCGTTGGCCCGGGCGCCCGCTGTCAATTCCACCAGGTCGTCTTGAAGGCGGCCGAGAATGGAGGCCGCGTGCCAGCGTTCGCGAGCCCTTGTCCGCGCGCTGTCTCCCAATCGAGCCCGCAATTCCGCATCATCAATCAGGCGCATGATGGCGTCGGCAAGCGCTTGCGGGTCGTCAGGAGAGACGGCAATGCCGCATCCCTCCACCTCCGCGTGAAGACCGGTACCCGGCTCTGCCGTCGCCACCACAGGCCGGCCAGATGCGAGAATATTGGTCAGCTTGGACGGCAGGACGAGGTCGGCCGCGCCCTTGATCTGGGGCAACAGGTGCACACTCGCCAGGCTCAGCATCTCCCCCATGCGCTCAGCTGGCTGGAGGTTGTGGAACTGAATATTGGTGAGACCCTGCGCGATACCCTCCAGAACGGCACGGTTCGGCCCCTGCCCGCAGATGATGATCAGTATATCATCGCGTTCCTGCAACAGTCGCGCGGCGCGCACGAGAACATCGATCCCCTGCTTGTTCGAGATGTTGCCCGAATAAAGCGCGACATGCCGCGGCCCCACGCCCCACTGGGCGCGATAAGCATCGCGGGATACCGGCAAGGCGCCGAACTGCTGGTCGGCCCAATTGCGCACTTCGCGGATCCGCGACTGCGCGACGCCCTTTTCCGCCAGCTTGACGCACATTTGCGGGCTGATCGTCGAAACGCGGTCCGCCAGCCCCAACAGTTGGTTTTCCAGCCATCGGCCCAAACTGCGGCGCAAGCCATGGCTTACCACCAGCCCGGTGGCCAAGGCCGCCTCCACCTCAAAATCCTGTACATGGATCCACAGCTTTGCTCCGCACAGGCGCGCGGCGAGCCATGCGGCTGGCACACTGAGCAGCGCGGGAACGATACACAGCACCACCTGTGGGCGCTGGGCATGCGGCCGCCGCAACAGGCCCAGTACGGGCACCAGCGCGCTGACGCCAAAACTGGCGAGGTGGATGATGCGCTTCAGGCCACCAGGCTTTGCCGGCACATAATGCGGGCAGCGGGTCACCGTCACGCCGCGCTCCCGCGTCTGCCGCCAGCCTCCCCCGCGAAAGTCTGGATAGACCGACCATTGCGGATAGTAGGGCTTGCCCGCGATGACAGCGACGTCGTGACCCCTTTCAGCCAGCCACACCGCCATATCAGTGGTATAACGGGCTATACCGATCTCTTCGGGAGCGTAATTGATGCCGATTATGGCAAGGCGCATTCTGAGAATCCCGACTTGGAGCAGCTCATCGCCGCATCGTTTCAACCAAAAGCCGATTGCCGCTTTTGGGCACGATGCTCTAGCTGACCTCGGCCAGAAAATGACGGTAGGCGTCGGCAATGCCCTCACGCAAACCGATGCGCGACTGCCAGCCAAGCGCGGCCAGGCGGCTTGAGTCCATGAGCTTGCGCGGCGTGCCATCGGGCTTCGAAGGATCGGTGATCACGGGCCCGTCATAGCCGATGACCTCCATCACCATCCGCGTCAGTTCCATGATCGAAACGTCGCTGCCGGAACCTACGTTGACATGGCTGTCGCCGGAATAGGTCTTCAGCAAGTGGACGCAAGCGTCCGCGCAGTCGTCAACGTGGAGGAACTCGCGCCGGGGCGTGCCTGTACCCCAGACTTCCACTGCCCCACCGGCCTGCTTGGCATTGTGTACCTTGCGAATGAGTGCCGGCATGACGTGGCTGCTGGAAAGGTCGTAATTATCGCCCGGACCATACAGGTTCGTGGGCATAGCCGAGATGTAATCCGCGCCATATTGCTTGCGATAGGCCTGAGCCAGCTTGATGCCCGCGATCTTGGCAATCGCATACCACTCGTTGGTCGGCTCCAGCGGCCCGGTCAGCAGGGCGTCTTCCACAATCGGCTGCGGCGCGAATTTGGGATAGATGCAGGAAGAGCCGAGGAAAAGCAGCTTTTCCACCCCCGCCGCATGCGCGCCGGCGATGATGGCGGCCTCGATCAGCAGATTGTCGAGCAGGAAGTCCACCGGCAACGTATCATTGGCGAGGATGCCGCCCACCTTGGCGGCGGCCAGCACCACCGCCTGCGGCCGCTCTTGCGCCAGCCAGTCGCGCACCGCGCCCTGATCGCGCAGATCAAGCCGGTCGCGCCCGACGGTAATCACCTCGCAGGATTCGGCCGCCAGCCGGCGCACCACCGCCGCCCCGACCATGCCGCGATGGCCGGCGACCCATACGCGCTTCCCCGACAGTTCGAACATGGCCGGTCAGGTTCCCTTGCCCACCGCGGCGGTGCGCATCACTTCCAGATCAGCCAGCACCATTTCGCGCGCGAGGTCGCGCGGCGAGGTTTCGTGGCGCCAGCCCAGCTTGTCGTGCGCCTTGGCGGGGTCGCCAATCAGCAGCTCCACTTCGGTGGGGCGGAAATAGCGCGGATCAATCGCCACACGCAGCTGGCCGGTGGCCTTGCAATAGCCCTTCTCATCAACGCCCTGCCCGCGCCATTCCAGCGCGATCCCTGCGTCCTCGAAGGCCCACTCCACAAAGGTGCGCACCCGCGTGGTGATGCCCGTGGCGAGAACATAGTCTTCGGGGACTTCCTGCTGCAGCATCAGCCACATGCCGCGCACATATTCCCGCGCGTGGCCCCAGTCGCGCTGGGCGTCGAGGTTGCCGAGATAGAGGGTTTCCTGGCGGCCGAGCGCAATGGCGGCGGCGGCGCGGGTGATCTTGCGCGTCACGAAGGTTTCGCCGCGCAGCGGGCTCTCGTGGTTGAACAGGATGCCGTTGGAGGCATGCATGCCATAGGCCTCGCGGTAATTGACCACGATCCAATAGGCGTAAAGCTTGGCGGCGGCATAGGGGCTGCGCGGATAGAACGGCGTGGTCTCGCGCTGGGGCACTTCCTGCACCAAACCATACAGTTCCGAGGTGGAGGCCTGATAGAAGCGCGTCTTCTTCTCGAGCCCGAGAATGCGGATTGCCTCCAGCAGGCGCAGCGTGCCGATACCGTCGGCATTGGCGGTATACTCGGGCGTTTCGAAGCTGACCTGCACGTGGCTCTGCGCGGCGAGGTTGTAAATCTCGTCCGGCTGGGTTTCCTGAACGATGCGAATCAGATTGGTGGCGTCCGTCATGTCGCCATAATGCAGCGTCAGGCGCGGATCGGGATCATGGGGATCTTCATAGATCTCGTCGATCCTGCCAGTGTTGAACGATGAGGAGCGCCGTTTAATGCCATGAACAACGTAACCTTTTTCCAGCAACAGCCGGGTAAGATAAGCGCCGTCTTGTCCGGTAACGCCTGTAACCAATGCGGTTTTTTGATTCGCTGTAGAAGTCATGGCTGTCGGGTAACCCATCTCTTTTGGCAATGCCATGCATTGTGCAGTTGCGAAGAGAGGTTCTAGCGCAGTTCCGGCTAAGGGCAACAGCCTATTTGATAGCGGCCACCCGGTAACGGGAAACCGGCGGCCTCAGCTCTTTTTCTTGGGCACCGCAAAGCTGCCGGAAACCCGGCCTGCCGGGCCCATGCCACGCCGCGCGCCGCCCATGCCGCGGCCATCGACCGTGGAAAGGCCGGTGTTGAGATCGATCACCATCCGCGCGCCGTTCAGCGAATCGCCGCCGCGGTGCAGCACGACATTGCCCACCATGGTGATGATGCGCCGATTGAAATCATAGGTCGCGACATCCCCCCGTGCGGTTTGCTCACCACGCGTCACGATCACATCGCCGCTGGCATCCAGCCGCTGAATCTTCACGCCGCCATCATTGGAATAGGCAACCGTGCCGCGCGCGGCGCGCATGCGCAGGTCGTCCTGCGTGATGTCGACATTGCCCGACAACAGCACCCGATTCTCCTTGTCGAGCAGCTCGATGTGATCCGCCGCATAATTCACCGGCGCATCGCTGTTATGCCCGGAGAGCCCGGCCGCGTGGGCGGCCATGCCCAGGCCGACAGCGGCGGCAGCAGAAAGCAGGCGCGCACCCCAACGGGCGCTGGGCAAACGGGCGGGGCGCTGAGGCATATGGATGAGCGACATTGCCGTTCTTTAGGGGGAGCGTCACCCAACCGCAATGGGCCAACCGCACTGGCGCTACAGTCTGCGCGCGTCGATCCTGCAATCCAGCGTCAGCGCCGGAAGCTGAACTTGCCCTGCTCCATATGCAGCCGCGCGTGACCGTCCAGGCTCACCGAACGGTTAGCCAGGTCAGCGGAGATCCTGTCGGCGCTGAAATGGCCGGTGGGCACGTTCCCGGTAACCCCGCCCTCGCCGAATGCGCGGCGATTCTTGAGATCTATGGCAACGCCGCTGGTCACCATGCGGTAACCGTCCCTAGCCCTGAAATCGACCGGTCCCTCGGCCAACATCCGGTCCTCGTTGATATGATAGTCGCCGGTGGGGGCGAAAACCTGGGCATTGCCGTCGTCCAACGTCAACTGCGCGACAAAATTGTGCATCTCGACAATGGGCACCCGCGCGGAATGCTGCACGGCCTGGCCGGCGGTTACAGTGAAGGTCCGTCCGCGGTTGTCCTCGCCGCGATAGGTGGCATCGCTCACCTTCAGCCTGTCGGAGGTGATCGCCACCTTGTTGCGATCGAGCAGGAAGCTGACCTCGTTGCGCGGAAACAGCGGCGTGATCATCATCACCGCCACAATCACGCCCACCACCGCGGGCAGGCCCCGGGCCAGCACCCGCACCATCCTGTCGTGGAATCCGCCCGGCGCCGCATAGGCCCGGCGGCGGTCCCGGATAAGGTCGGCCTGCGCGGTCACGCCGATTCGTGGCTGAAAATGTCGTGCTCGGGCCAGCCGGCAAGGTCCAGAGCGGCCCGGTGCGGCAGAAAATCGAAACAGGCCTGCGCCAGCCGATCACGCCCCTCGCGCGCCAGCCGTTCCACCAGAATGGCGTGGCAGCCATGCAGATAGCGCACGTCGCTGGCGGCATATTCCCGCTGCGCGTCCGACAGCTCGGCCCCGCCCCAGTCGCTGGATTGTTGCTGCTTCGACAATTCCTTGCCCAGCAACTCGCGCACCAGATCCTTCAAACCGTGCCGGTCCGTATAGGTGCGCACCAGCTTGCTGGCGATCTTGGTGCAGAACACGGGCGCGGCGACCACGCCCATATAGTGCTGGAGCGCGGCCAGATCGAAGCGGGCGAAGTGATAGAGCTTCAGCCGGGCGGGATCAGCCAGCACCGCCTTCAGGTTCGGCGCGGCATAGCTGCTGCCGGGCGAGAACCGCACAAGATGCTCATCCCCCCGCCCATCAGCGATCTGGACGAGGCACAGCCGGTCGCGCGGGGTGATAAGCCCCATGGTTTCGGTGTCGATAGCGATGGGGCCGTCGGCCAGCACGCCAGCCGGGAGATCTTCTTCATGGAGGTAGACAGTCATGCGCGCCCGCTTACGCGCAAAGGCGCCAAACAGCAACGCGGGATCGGCCTCAAACCTCCTGATGGGCCAACCCGAGGCGACGGATCCATGCAGCCATCGGCTTTTCCAGCACAACCCAACTGATCGCCGCCAAGCCGGTTGTCAGGGCAATGAACACCACAACGAAGGCAAGCCATGGCAGAGGCCCATCCGGCAGTGGCAACTGACTAGCCACCAGAAGCATAGGCCAGTGGATTAAATATATACAATAGCTGTACTTCCCAATCACTCGCAGTGGCTTTGCAGAAAGAGCGCGCGAAACTACAGGATTGAAAATAGATATAATCAAGATATTTCCATAAAATGCCGCTATAAATATCAACCCGTACCTTTTAACTTCGGTATTTTCATAGTGCGTTGAGCCAGACGTTAAAAATATTACCACCAAAATCACAGAAATAACTGGAAGCGTAAAGTAAAAATACTTTACTCTCTTGACAATTTCATCCCAATACACCGCCACTGCCGAGCCGGTGATAATGGCATCGGCGCGAGTCAGGGTGAAGTGATAAATGGCAATCGGCTGGTAATGCCGCGTCAGAACGAACCGAAGAATTGCCAGGCCGATCAAAAGGGTGGGAAGCAGGATCTTCAACGTCGGCCGATTGAGCAACAAAACCAGAGCCGGCCATACCAAATAATATTGCGCCGCAAGAGCCATAGGCCAAGCCGGCCCGAGTGGGTTGTTGAGATTCCATCCAAGCATTCCATCGAGGTTGCTTATAAATATGAAATAAACCCACCAATGCCCAATATAATTGCCCAACATCGCCGTAACTTTCGGTATATGAACCAAATTAACGACCAAAAATCCTATCAGGATGGCGTAATAAAGCGGGAACACCCTGCCAATCTTCTTGACATAGAAATTCCGAAAATAGCCACCACTTCCCTTTGTCTCCAAAAGAGCCATGGTAACCAAAAATCCTGAAAGGACGAAAGAAAGGTCAAGACCAGTCCATCCCAAGATCACACATTGCGCAGCAAGGCCCGAAAGTCCGGAACTGGGCCCGCGATAGTAGCAATGGACGACAACGACGCCCAGGATGGCGAGTGCGCGCAACCCGTCCAAACTGGGAACATGTTTACGCGCAGGGTTCAAATTGTCCACGGGACCTCCCAGCCATCAGGGCAATTTTGCCGTCAGCACACAGCGCGACGGTATGCCAGCATCTGTATTGTGGAACAAGGCGCTTGGCCAAAGGATCGTCTGCGACCGCAGCCTGGCTTGCACTGGAACGACAGGCTGCGATAGGCTGCCGCCAATGAACAGTCCCACCCCACCCAGCTGGAGCGCCGCGCTCACACCCGCCCTTTCCACGCCCGAGTCGCGGCGGCTGGGCGGCTTCCTGAAGGCCGAGGAACAGGCCGGCAAGCACATCTACCCGCCACGCGGCACCCGCCTCGCCGCGCTGGAACTCACTCCGCTCGATGCGGTGAAGGTCGTCATCCTCGGGCAGGACCCCTACCACGGGCCCGGGCAGGCGCATGGCCTGTGTTTCTCGGTGCAGCCCGGCGTGCGGGTGCCCCCCAGCCTGGTGAATATCTACAAGGAAATAGAGACCGACCTCGGTCTGCCCCGCCCCAGCCACGGCACCCTCACCCATTGGGCGCGGCAGGGCGTGCTGTTGCTCAACAACGCGCTGACGGTGGAGGAAGGCCGCGCCGGCAGCCACCAGAACCTCGGCTGGGAGGCGATCACCGATGCGGCGGTGGCAGCGGTCGCGGCCGGCGACAAGCCTTGCGTATTCATGTTGTGGGGCGCCCATGCGCAGAAAAAAGCCGCGCGGGTTCCCGGGCTGATGAACGGACGCCACCTCGTGCTGAAGGCCGCCCATCCCAGCCCGCTATCGGCGCACAATGGCTTCTTCGGTTGCCGCCACTTCAGCCAGGCGAACGCCTTTCTGGAAAAGCACGGACGCGGCGCGATCGACTGGCGAGTGGACTAAACAACCGAAAAAGGGTGCGAGGGCGTTACGCCCTCGCGCTCCCGATACTACATTGGTTGCGCGGGAACCCGGCGGCCGGGCATTACCTCGGCAGCTCGCTCGCCCCCGTCAAGGCCATGTCCACCGCCCGCGCCGCCTGGCGACCTTCACGGATGGCCCACACCACCAGGCTCTGGCCACGGCGCATGTCACCACAGGCGAAGATCTGCGGATCGCTGGTGGTATAGTCCTCGGTGTTGGCCTTCACATTGCCACGCGCATCCAGCGCCACGCCAGACTGGTCGAGCAGGCCCTGCTTGCGCGGCCCCAGAAAGCCCATGGCCAGCAGAATGAGGTCCGCCCGCAGCGTGAAGGCGCTGCCCTCCACTTCCTGCATCTTGCCACCGACCCACTCCACGCGAACGCATTCGAGGCCGGTGACCACGCCGTTCTCGCTCTCGACGCGCTTGGTCAATACCGCCCAGTCGCGGTCGCAGCCTTCGTCGTGGCTGGTGGAGGTCCGCAGCTTCAGCGGCCAGTTTGGCCAGCTCAGCGCCTTGTCCTCCTTCTCCGGCGGCCTGGGCATGATCTCCAGCTGCGTGACCGAGGCCGCGCCCTGGCGGATCGAGGTGCCCACGCAGTCCGACCCGGTATCGCCGCCGCCGATCACCACCACATGCTTGCCGGTGGCCAGCAGCGAGCCGCGCGGCGCGGCGCGGATTTCATCATCGCCCGCGTTGCGCTTGTTCTGCTGCGTCAGGAATTCCATGGCGAAACGGATGCCGGGCAGTTCGAAGCCGGGGATGTCGAGCGGGCGCGGATCTTCCGCGCCACCCGAAAACACGATGGCATCAAAGTTTTCCTTCAACGAGGCCACCGAAATCGCCAGGCCGACTTCAGCCGAGGTGCGGAATTCGACGCCTTCAGCCTGCATCTGCACCATGCGGCGCGCGATCAGGTGCTTCTCCATCTTGAAGTCGGGGATGCCATAGCGCATCAGGCCACCCACGCGGTCGTTCTTCTCGAACACCACCACGGAATGCCCGGCGCGGGCCAGTTGCTGGGCGGCGGCCAGCCCGGCCGGGCCAGAGCCGACCACGGCCACGCTCTTGCCAGAGCGCTTGGCCGGCACCTGGGGCACGATCCAGCCCTCTTCCCACCCCTTGTCGACAATCGCGCATTCGATCGACTTGATGGTGACCGGCTGGTCGACGATGTTCAGCGTGCAGGCCGCCTCGCAGGGGGCGGGGCAGATGCGGCCGGTGAATTCGGGGAAATTGTTGGTGGAATGCAGCACATCCAGCGCCGCCCGCCAATTGCCCTCATAGGTCAGATGGTTCCAGTCCGGGATGATGTTGTTCACCGGACAGCCGTTGTGGCAATAGGGAATGCCGCAGTTCATGCAGCGCGAGGCCTGAACCTGCAGTGCCCCTTCGCCCAGGGGAACCACAAACTCCTTGTAGTGGTGCACGCGCTCCTTGGGGTCCGCATAGGTGCGGTCCTTGCGGTCAACCTCGAGAAAGCCGGTTTCCTTGCCCATCGTCTAACTACCCTTATTCCGCGGCCACCGAGGCGGCTCCCAGCCGCTCGGTCTCGAGTTGCTTGAGTGCATTCGCGTAGTCACGCGGCATCACCTTGACGAATTTCGTCAGCGCTTCCGCCCAATTGTCCAGCAGGGCGCGCGCGCGCGTGCTGCCAGTATACAGATGGTGGCGCTCCAGCAGAACGCGCAGGCGCTCGGCATCGTGGCGCAGCATGTCGCCCATGCCCGCGTCATACACGCCATTGCCCCGCTGCTGCGGACGGCCATCGCCCCCAAGGTCATTGGCGTCTTCGTCGCGCTCCGCCGAAATGGGCAGCAGGTCGACCTGCGCCTTATTGACGAGATCGGCAAAGTTACCCGCTTCGTCATAGACATAGGCCACGCCGCCAGACATGCCCGCGGCAAAGTTGCGGCCGGTCTTGCCCAGCACCGCCACCACGCCGCCGGTCATATATTCGCAGCCATGATCACCCGTGCCCTCGACCACGGCGATCGCGCCCGAATTGCGCACGGCAAACCGCTCGCCCGCCACGCCGTTCAGGTAAGCCTCGCCCGCAATGGCGCCATAGAGCACCGTGTTGCCGACAATGATGTTCTCGGTCGGCTCGCGGTTCACATGCGCCGGCTGGCGCACGATCACCCGTCCGCCAGACAGGCCCTTGCCAACATAGTCATTGCCGTCGCCGCTCAGCTCCAGCGTCACGCCATGGGCCAGGAAGGCGCCGAAGCTCTGCCCGGCCACACCCGTCAGGCGGATGTGGATGGTGTTGTCCGGCAGGCCGGCATGGCCATAGCGCTTCGCCACCTCGCCCGAGAGCATCGCGCCCACGGTGCGGTTGACGTTGATCACCTTGCGCTCGATCCGCACCGGCGCCTGACTCTCCAGCGCCTCGGCAGAGGCAGCGATCAGGTCGTTGTCCAGCGCGTTCTCCAGTCCGTGATCCTGGGTGCTGCTCCAGTTCAGCGAGGGGCTATCCCCCGGCGGAACCTGATGCAGCAGGCGCGACAGATCGATGCCCTGCGCCTTCCAGTGGTGGATCGCCGGCGCCATGTCCAACCGATCGACCCGGCCGACCATCTCGGCCAGCGTGCGGAAGCCCATCTCGGCCATGATCGCCCGCAGCTCTTCGGCGACGAAGAAGAAGTAGTTGATCACATGCTCCGGCTGGCCGGTGAACCGCGCGCGCAGCACCGGGTCTTGTGTGGCCACGCCCACCGGGCAGGTGTTCAGATGGCACTTGCGCATCATGATGCAGCCGGCGGCAATCAGCGGCGCGGTGGCAAAGCCGAACTCGTCGGCCCCCAGCAGCGCGCCAATCGCCACGTCACGACCGGTGCGCAGGCCGCCATCGACCTGCACGGCAATACGGCTGCGCAGATTGTTCAGCAGCAGCGTCTGCTGCGTCTCGGCCAGGCCGATTTCCCACGGCGAGCCCGCATGGGTCAGCGACGTCAGCGGCGAAGCGCCCGTGCCACCCTCATAGCCCGAAATGGTGACATGGTCGGCCCGTGCCTTGGAAACACCGGCCGCGACCGTGCCCACGCCCACTTCGCTCACCAGCTTCACCGAGACGCGCGCGCCCGGATTCACGTTCTTGAGGTCGTGGATCAGCTGGGCAATGTCTTCGATGGAATAGATGTCGTGGTGCGGCGGCGGGCTGATCAGGCCTACGCCCGGCGTCGAATGGCGGGTCTTGCCAATGGTTTTGTCGACCTTGTGGCCGGGCAGCTGGCCGCCCTCGCCGGGCTTCGCGCCCTGCGCCATCTTGATCTGGATGTCGTCGGCATTGACCAGATATTCGGTGGTGACGCCAAAGCGGCCGGAAGCCACCTGCTTGATCGCCGAACGCATCGAATCGCCATTGGCCAGCGGCGTGAAACGCGCCGGGTCCTCGCCGCCCTCGCCGGTGTTGGACTTGGCACCGATGCGGTTCATCGCCATCGCCAGCGTGGTATGCGCCTCCCAGCTGATCGAGCCATAGCTCATCGCGCCAGTGGCAAAGCGCTTCACGATCTCGGACGCCGGCTCCACCTCGCTGATGTCCAGCGGATGCTCCGCGTTCTTCAGCTGCATCAGCCCGCGAATGGTCAGGTTGCGCTGCGCCTGATCGTTGATCGTGGCCGCGAATTCCTTGTACTTCTCGGGCAAATTGCCGCGCACGGCATGCTGGAGGGAGGCAATGTTGCCCGCCGTCCAGGCGTGCTCCTCGCCGCGCAGGCGCAGGCCATACATGCCGCCCACATCCAGCATGGTCTGATAGATCGGGTTGTCGCCATAAGCGGCGGCATGGCGGCGCACCGTCTCCTCGGCCACCTCGGCAATGCCCACACCCTCGATGGTGGTGGCGGTGCCGGTGAAATAGGCGGCGATCAGCGCGGAGGACAGGCCCACCGCGTCAAAGATCTGCGCGCCGCAATAGGACTGGTAGGTGGAGATACCCATCTTGGACATCACCTTGAGGATGCCCTTGCCGACGGCCTTGATATAGTTCTTCTGAACCTCATAGGCCGACAGCGGCAGCGCCTTGCGCACGCGGATGTCTTCCAGCGTTTCAAAGGCCACATAGGGGTTAATCGCCTCTGCGCCATACCCAGCCAGCACGCAGAAGTGATGCACCTCGCGCGCCTCGCCGGTTTCCACCACCAGCCCGGCCTCCATGCGCAGGCCCTGCCGCACCAGGTGGTGATGCACCGCCGCCGTCGCCAGCGCGGCGGGAATCGAGATACGGTTCGGCCCCTGCGCACGGTCCGACAGGATCAGGATGTTCTTGTCGGCCAGCACCGCTTCAGTCGCCGCCCAGCACATTTCCTTGATCGCCCGCTCCAGCCCGGCAGCGCCCGCGGCGGCATCCCAGGTCATGTCGATCGTCTCGGTGCGGAAGGCGCCGTCCAGGGCGGCCTCCACCGAGCGGATCTTGGCGATATCCTCGTTGGTCAGGATCGGCTGATCCACCTCCAGCCGCTTGTGCGCGCCGGCATCGTGGCCCAGCAGGTTGGGGCGCGGGCCGATCATCGAGACCAGACTCATCACCAGCTCTTCGCGGATCGGGTCGATCGGCGGATTGGTGACCTGCGCGAAGTTCTGCTTGAAATAGTCGTAGAGCAGACGCGGCCGGCGCGACAGCACGGCAATCGGCGTGTCGGTGCCCATCGAGCCCAGCGGATCGTCGGCATAGATCGCCATCGGCTCCAGGAACCGGGAGAGATCCTCCTGCGTATAACCGAAGGCCTGCTGGCGATCGAGCAGGCTGGTGGTTTCCACCGCCAGCTGCGCCAGCTCCGGCTCGACCAGGTCGAGATCCTTCAGCTTGTACTGCGCGGACTCCAGCCACTCCTCATAGGGCTCGGCATTCGCCAGGCTGGCCTTGATTTCCTCGTCCTCGATGATCCGCCCTTCGGCAAAATCGATCAGCAGCATCTTGCCCGGCTGCAGGCGCCACTTGCGAACGATATTGTCTTCCTTGAACGGCAACACGCCGCTTTCGGAGGCCATCACCACCAGATCGCTATCGGTCACGCAGAAGCGGGCGGGGCGCAGCCCGTTGCGGTCCAGCGTGGCGCCGATCTGGCGGCCATCGGTGAAGGCAACGGCGGCGGGGCCGTCCCACGGCTCCATCAGCGCGGCGTGGAATTCGTAGAAGGCGCGGCGCTTGGCATCCATCAGCGGGTTGCCCGTCCAGGCTTCGGGAATCAGCATCATCACCGCATGGGCAAGGCTGTAGCCGCCGGCCAGCAGCAGCTCCAGCGCGTTATCCAGGCAGGCGGTGTCCGATTGGCCATGCGGAATCAGCGGCCACATCTTGTCGAGATCCGCCCCCAGCAGTTCGGATTCCATCGTGCGGCGGCGCGCATTCATCCAGTTCACATTACCGCGCACGGTGTTGATCTCGCCATTGTGGGCGATGAACCGGAACGGATGCGCCAGCTTCCAGCTCGGGAAGGTGTTGGTCGAAAAGCGCTGATGCACCAGCCCCAGCGCCGAAACGCAGGCCGGGTTGCGCAAGTCGTCGTAGAAACCGCCCACCTGCGTGGCCAGCAGCAGCCCCTTGTACACGATGGTGCGGGTGGAAAAGCTGGGCATGTACAGTTGGGTGATGCCCGGCAGCCCGTGCTTTTCGGCCATCGCCTCCAGCGGGTTCTGCACCTGCTTGCGGATGGCGAGGATCTTGCGCTCGAACGCGTCCTGATCCGGGCAGTTCTCGCCCCGGGCCACGAAGCACTGGCGGATCACCGGCATGGATTCGCGCACGGTCTTGCCCAGGCCCTCGGTGGTCACCGGCACGTCGCGCCAGCCGATCAGGCTCTGGCCTTCCTTGGCGATGAACTTCTCGAAGGTGTCAACGATGAACTGCTGGCTGGCCTCGTCCTGCGGCAGGAAGCACATGGCCACCGCATAATCGCCAGGCACGGGCAGCGCCACGCCGGCACCCGCCGCCCAATCGCGAAACAGCGCGTCGGGCAGCTGGATAAGAATACCCGCGCCATCGCCCAGCAGCGGATCCGCGCCCACGGCGCCGCGATGATCCAGATTTTTCAGAATTTCCAGCGCTTGGGTGACAATCGTATGGCTTTGCTGCCCCTTGATATGAGCAACAAAACCCACGCCGCATGAATCATGCTCGTTGCGCGCGTCGTAAAGACCCTGGGGCTCTGGAAATCCCATCGATAATAAACCCTGCACACGGGCAGACACCGGCAAGAAGCCAGCCCCCACCCAATCCCTGAAATGAAACGCGAATCATCTACCGCCGAAGCGGCGCGAATTGCGCTAGCTTTCCCATGGCTGGCGAGCGCGAATTTTGCAACCGCGAAACAATTTGGGGTGCCCCAATGGGCAATCAAGAGCCTCCGCATAGGAATGCGCAAAGCGGGCGGCGGATGCCGCGGCCCGGAAATTGGCTCAGGCCTATCGCCGGGTATGGGCCTACTTGAGCCCGCGCAGCGCGGCCAGGGCAGATCGCGCCTGCGGCACCGCCGCCGTGCCGGCGCTCCAGCCAGCCTGCGCGCCGCGATTGTCTTCCTGCGGGGCAGCGGAAGGGTGTTCATTGTCCCGGCGCTGCATGGCCAGGGCCAGCCGCTCCATCAACTCCACGCTGGAGAGCTTTTCCAGCGTCCCGCCGGCGATGCGTTCGGCAGCAGTCTGCGGCTCCGCGACAGGCGCGGGCGCCATCGGCGGGGCAGCAGCGGATGCGGCCCGGCTGTCGAGCACGACGGCGCCAAACGGCCACGGCGCGGCGGCGTGAGCAGCCGGCGCGGCGGGCTGCCCTACCGAAGGCGCTTCAGCCTCCATCCGAACGGCTTCCACCGGAGCGGGCTGAAGGCTGGCGGCGTAAGGGTCCTGAACGGGGGTCGGCCACGCCTGGTCGGGTGCAATCGGGGCCGACTGCCCGGCTTGCCCATTCCAAGGCTCCGCGGGCCTGTGGTCCACAGGGAAATCGTCGAGCGGCAGCGGCTCATGGCCGGCCTGGGCGAAACCGGCGGCCTGCGGCACGTAGGGCGCCGCTGGCTGATGGTCGGTCGGGTAGTGCGGCTGATATTCGGCCGCGTAGTTCGGCTGGGCGGGCGCATTCCAGCCTGCCTCGTGAACCGCCTGATAGGCCATCTCCGGCACCGGCTGATAGGCCTGCTGCTCATGCGGATACTGCTCATGCGGATACTGGCCCGGATAGGGCTGCTGATACGCAGCCGCATGCTGCCCGACATAGGGCTCGGCGTAAGCGGGCTGATATTCACCGGCATGGTCCAGCGCATAGGCGCCGTTGCCGTCATGCACCCAGGCCGCCGGCATCGCCGCCGCGGCATCCGCACTCCCCGGCGCCACGCCGTAATGCCCGCCAACCTCTTCGTTCACCTGAAACGGGCGACGCGGAGCCGCATCGGCAGGATAGCCGTAATCATGCCGCGGCGGCGCGCCGAAAACGGGCTCGGCGACCGCACGATCAGCCTCGGCCTCGCCCTGCGCGATGCGCGTGCCGACCTTGCGGCCGATGGAAAACCCCGCCCACGCGATCAGCAGCGCCATGATCACCCGCGGCAGGGTGCCCAGCGGCGGCGTTGCGGCGGGAATCAGGTAATCGATGTGGGTGGCCAGAACCAGCGACTCCAGCAGCGACCCGCGCACCGCCAGGCTCGACAGACTGAACAGCACCGCGAACCACACGCCAATCCCGGTGGGGAACAGCGGGTGGGCGGTAATCTGTCGCCCGGAAAGCGAAGATGCGGACGGTCCGGAGACCATCGAGGAAAACTGCGCTGTCACGTTCAAGATACCTTATACGGGTTTCGCCGAAACATTGCCCTGCCGGGCTCAGGCAGCGGCGGGTAACGCTGAAGCCACCGCGTGTGGTGACACGGTTTGGTAAACAAGTTGATAACGTTGCGCGTTGCGCGCCCAATCATGGTTGGCCAGCACATGGGCGCGGGCCCGGGCCCGCCGCTCGTCCCAACCGCTCCGGTCCGCCAGCAGGCTGGCCAGCGACCGGGCGCAAGCCGCCGGGTTATCGGGCGTAAACAGGGTTCCGGTCTCGCCATCGCTCATCAACTCGCGGTGCCCGCCCACGTCGGATGCGGCCACCAACTTGCCCTGCGCCATGGCCTCCAGCGGCTTCAGGGGCGTGACAAGATCGGTCAGCCGGCTTTTCTTGCGCGGATATACCATGATGTCGGTCAGCGCGTAATAGCGTTCCACCTCGTGGTGCGGCACCCGGCCGACAAAATGGATGGCACCGGCGGCCGGCGAAGCAGCGGCCTGCGCCCGCAGGGCTTCGGCGCAAGGCCCCCCACCCACCAGCAGCAGCCGCGCATCGGGTTGCACGGCGGTCAGCATCGGCATGGCGGCGATAAGGTCGTCCAGCCCCTCGTAATCATAGAAACTGCCGATGAAGCCCAACACCGGCGCGCGGGCACCATCCGCGCCCAGCAGGCCCAGCTCGGCGGCCAGCGCATCATCGGGCGGCACCGGCTGGCCAAACATCTCCAGGTCCACGCCATTGGGCATGATGGTGATTCGCGATGGCGAAGTGCCCCGCGCGATCAGGTCGTTCCGCAGACCCGAGCAAATCGTCACCACCGCATCGGCGCCCGCCACCACGTGGTTTTCCAGAGAGCGCGTCAGGCGATATTTCAACGAATTCTCGCGGCCCACGCCATTGCCAACCGCCGCGTCTTCCCAGAAGGCGCGGATCTCGTAGACCAGCGGAATGCCCCGCTTCCGGGCCACCTTCAGCGCCGCCATGCCGCACAGGGCCGGCGAATGCGCATGCAGTATATCAGGCTGCCATTCCTCGCACAGCGCATCGATTGCCTCGGCAAACAGCGCGATTTCGCGCCATTCGCGCCACACCGCCGGGCCATCGGCCTGCCCGCGCGTGCGGTTGAACAACAGGCCATCGGCCTCCTCGCAATCCGGCGCGCCATCCGCTCCCGGGGCCATGTGGCGCAGGCCGGTAATGCCGCGCACCTCGATACCCAGCGCCTGCTGGGCCTTCAGGATGGCACGGGTGCGAAACGTATAGCCGCTGTGCAGCGGCAGCGAATGGTCGAGGACGTGCAGAACCTTTGTCATGGCCCCAATCGCTAGGGTAAAAGGCTTAACATTGCGTCAACCACTCGCTGTTAGAGCAGTGCCAGAACAGCCGCGCCTGCCCCTGCCGTCGGCCGGCCAAGCCCCTGGAGACACCGGACCGATGATTGACGACTTCGCGATCGGCCTGACCCATGCGCTGATGGCCCTGGCCATCTGGCGGCTGCTGTCGCGCCTCGATCTCGATGCCGAGCCGGTCGCCCGCCCCGATGTCAGCCCCGACGACATCGCCACACCCAAGTCTGGCCGCCCCGGCCGCCGAAAGGTGCGCCTGAACCGTGCTTGACCTTGCCCTCACCAGCTTTGTGATGCTCATCCTGGCGTTCGGCATGCGCCGGCCCTTCGTATGGGTGCTGGTCTATCTCTACGTCGACATCGTCTCGCCGCAGAAGATCACCTATCACATGCTGAACTCGATCCCGATCTCGCTGATCGCGTTCATTCTGGCGGTGATGGGCTGGCTGATTTTCGACCGCAAGGAAAACGTCCACTTCACCTTCCGCCAAACGCTGATCCTGATGCTGCTGATCTATTGCGGCATCACCACCCAGACGGCCGACTTCCCGACTGAGGCGGCCGAAAAGTGGTCGTGGGTGTGGAAATCGCTGGTTTTCGCCATGTTCCTGCCGATGACGCTGCGCACCCGCCTGCGCATCGAATCGGCGGCTCTGATCATGTGCCTGTCGGCCGGTGGCATCGTCATCTGCGGCGCGATCAAGACGCTGCTGGGCGGCGGCGGCTATGGCATGCTGCGTCTGTTCGTCAACGACAACACCGGGCTCTACGAGGGGTCCACCATCTCGTGCCTGGCCATCGCCATCATTCCGCTCATCCAGTGGCTGGCCCGGCATGGCACGATCTTCCCGCCGGACAAGCGGGTGAAGCTGTTTGCCAATCTGCTGTGCTTTGCCTGCCTGCTCATTCCCGTGGGCACCGAGGAGCGCACCGGCCTGATCTGTGCCGCGGTGCTGGGCATCGTGCTGCTGCGCTCGGTGAAGAACAAGACGCTCTACATCGCGGGCACGGCGGTGGGCCTGCTGATCGCGGTGCCGCTGTTGCCGGCCACCTATACAATGCGCATGGACACCATCAAGAACAACCAGTCCGACCAGTCCGCCTCCACCCGAATCGCCATGTGGCAATGGACTCTGGGCTATGCCGCGGATCACCCGTTCGGCGGCGGGTTCAACGCCAACCTTGGCAGCCACATCAAGCTGGAGCTGATGAGCGCGAAGGGTTCGGGCAACACCACCGCGCTGGAAAAAACCATCATCACCGACGATCAGCGCGCCTATCACTCGTCCTATTTCGAGATGCTGGGCGAACAGGGCTGGCCGGGCCTGATCATGTGGCTGGTGCTGAACTTCGGGGGCATGTTCCAGCTGGGCGGCACGCGCCGCCTGCTGAAGGGCAGCGACGATCCGCGCGACCGCAGCGACGCCGCGCTGCTCACCGCGCTGCAAGAGGGGCACTTGTGCTATCTGGTCGGCGCGGCCTTCGTGGGCATCGCCTACCAGCCCTTCGTCTACATGCTGATCGGCCTGCAGATCGCGCTGAACGAGCTGGTGAAGCGCCGCGTTGCCGAGCGCCGGCCCAAGGCCCAGCGCCAGATGGCCATTCCGGTGGGCCCGCGCGGCGGTGGCGCCACGCCGCCCCTGCGCCCGGTCGCGCCGGTCAACTGACCCGCGGGCAAAGCGGCGCGCGGGCAAACGGGCGAAAGCTTGCGCGCACGCCGCGCGTCGGCCATGACGAAGGGGTCGCCACACCATCAGGAGCCCCAGCGCATGACGCTCGAAGATCTGCAAGCCCGCATCGGTGAAACCCTCGGCACCTCCGCCTGGTTTACCCTGGGGCAGGACCGGATCAATGCCTTCGCCGAATGCACCGAGGACCGGCAATTCATCCATATGGACCCGGAACTGGCCAAAGACACGCCCTTTGGCGGCACCATTGCCCACGGCTTCCTCTCGCTGTCGCTGATGGTGCCGATGATGCACACCGCCTTCGAGAAGCCGCCGGTGAAGATGACCGTCAACTATGGCTTCGAGAAGATCCGCTTCCTCGCCCCGGTAAAATCCGGCAAGCGGGTGCGCGGGCACTTCAAGCTGCTGGAACTGGCCGAAAAGCGCCCCGGCCAATGGCAGCAGAAGCTGGAAGTGACCGTGGAAATCGAGGACGAGCCCAAGCCCGCCCTGCTGGCAGAATGGATCCTCCAGCACGCGGTGTGATGCCGGGGGGGCGCCACATCGCCGGCTTGTTCGGGGTGGTTGGTGATTAAGGGAAGCATTTCAGGTGCAGACGCAGAGGGTTACCCCCTGCACCCCATTACGTCTTCCGGCGAGAGGCCCGCGCATGGCCTCACCGTCTCACCCTCACCTCGCCGCGCCGCAGGCCTTAAAGCCGCTTCGCGGCAAGGCGCCCCAAGGCGAGGCCAGCGCAGAGCCATACAGTAATGGGGGTTTGGGGGTGTAACACCCCCAAAGACTATCCCTAGCTTACTGCCTTCAGTTTGCGGCCCACAGAATGGCGGCTGGCATGCCGGGCCCACCATTCCTCCACCACCGGCGCAATGCGGCTACGCCAGCGCTCGCCGTTGAAGATGCCGTAATGGCCCACCTCCGGCGCCAGATGATAGCGCTTGGCGGCCTCGGGCAGGCCGGTGGCCAGCGTCAGGGCGGCGCGGGTCTGGCCGATGCCTGAAATATCGTCCCGCTCGCCCTCGATGCACAGAATCGGCGTGTCGCGAATCGCGCCCAGATCGACCAGCTGCCCGCGATGCATGAATTCGCCCAGCGGCAGCGAGTGGCGCTGGAACACGTGCTCGATGGTCTGCAGATAGAACTCGGCGGTCAGGTCGCAGACGCTGCGATATTCCTCGTAGAAGGCCTTGGAGGCATCGGCGCTGTCGCCATCGCCCTCCACCAGATGCTTGAACATGGTCCAGTGGCTCATCATGTGGGCCTTCAGGTTCATCGACATGAAGCCGGCCAACTGCAGGAAGCCGGGATAAACCCTGCGGCCCGCGCCCGGATAGAGCAACGGCACGGTGGTGATGACGTTTCCCTTGAACCACGCCAGCGGGCGGGTCATGGCGGTGTCGTTGACGGTGGTCGGCGCCTCGCGGGTGTCGATCGGCCCGCCCATCATGGTCAGCGTCAGCGGGCGGCAGGGGTGGTTGCTTGCCCCCATCAGCGCCGTGGCCGCCAGCGCCGGCACCGAGGGCTGGCACACCGCCAGCACATGCGTATCCGGCCCGGCATGCTCCAGAAAGCCGATCACATAATCGATGTAATCGTCCAGATCGAAACGCCCGGCCTCCACCGGCACCATTTTGGCATCGGCCCAGTCGGTGATGTAGACGACAGCCCCTTCGAGCAGCCGCGCCACCGTGCCGCGCAGCAGCGTGGCGAAATGCCCGCTCATCGGCGCCACAATCAGCAGCTTGGGGGCATCCTCGGGCAGGCCATCGTGGCTGAAGCGCAGCAGATTGCCGAAAGGCCGGCGCAGCACGATCGCCTCGGTCACGCCCCAGCTCTTGCCGCCCACGTTCACCGCCTCGATGGCAAAGGCCGGCTTGCCCCGCGCCATTGCCGCATGTGCGAAGACATCCAGCGCCGACGAGACCATGGACCCCATGCCCGTGGCCGCCGAGGGCAGTGACGGATTCTGCACCAGCTCGGAAACCACCGAGGCCCAGGCGCTGGCGCCGGTCAGCCAGGCCCGCTGTAATTCATAGGCATTGTATAACATTATGGTTCCTCGGCAGATTGCCCGCAGCCGCGTCTCCGGCCGGCAATCCAGGGCGTTCATGGCGAAATGGCGTGATTCAGGCTTTGTTGCAATGCGGCGTGGCGAAAATCTTCGCCGCGCCTGCGAATGGTGCGGTTTCCTATAGCAACAAAATCATTTAGGGCTGGTGTATGACCGCGCCCAGCCCCTGTCCCACCTCTGAAATCGCGGCCGACGCCGCAGCGGAAATCACCGCCCCCGCCGCCCGCAAGCTGGGTCCGCTGCGGATGATCTGGCGCGCGGCCATGGCCTATCCCACCCGGGTGGGGCTGGCCGGGCTGGCGCTGCTGGTCACCTCATCGGCGACGCTGGCGATTACCTCGGTGTTCCGCCCGATTATCGACCGCGCCTTCTCGCACGGCGCCAGCGGCGGCGCGGCTTCGGTGAATTTCTGGTTCGAGGTGCTGTTTGGCATCATCGTCGCGCTGGCGATCGGCACGGCGATCCGCTTCTACAATGTCTCGTGGCTGGGCGAGCGGGTGGTGGCCGATATCCGCCTGGCGGTGCAGGCCAACATGCTGCGCATGCCGCCCAGCTTCTTCGAGGAAAACAGCCCGCGCGAAATCTCCAGCCGCATGACCTCCGACACCGCGCTGATCGAGCAGGTGGTGGGCACCACCGTCTCGGTGGCCTTGCGCAACGCGCTCACGGCGATCGGCGGCGTGGCCGTGCTGTTCTGGCTGGCGCCGACGCTGACCGCATGGCTGCTCATCGGCATTCCGGTGGTGATATTTCCCATCGTGTGGTTCGGGCGCCGCCTGCGCAAGGTCTCGCGCTCCAGCCAGGACCGCGTGGCCGACATCGGCGTGCTGGTCTCGGAGGTTCTGGGCGCCATCCGCATCGTGCAGGCCTTCAATCAGGAGAAGCGCGAGGCGGCCCGCTTTGCCGTCACGGTGGAGCGCACCTTTGCCACCGCCAAGCGCCGCATCACCATCCGCGCGGTAATGACTTCCATCGTCATCCTGCTGATCTTCACCGCGATAGACCTGCTGGTGTGGCGCGGGGCGCTGGCGGTCTCGCGCGGCGAGATCACCGGCGGCACCATCGCCGCTTTCGTGGCCACCGGTGGCGTAGTCGCGGGGGCCTTTGGCTCGCTGTCGGAAGTCTATGGCGATCTGGTGCGCGCCGCCGGCGCCGCCAGCCGGCTGGAAGAGCTGCTGAACGAGCGCCCCGGCATCGCCCCGCCCGCCCGGCCGCTGGAGATGCCGGTGCCGGCGCGCGGGGCCCTCAGCTTTGCCCACGTCACCTTCCGCTATCCCTCGCGCCCCGAAGTGGCAGCGCTGACCGATTTCAGCCTGACGGTGGAGCCGGGCGAGACCGTGGCGATCGTCGGCCCCTCGGGCGCCGGCAAGAGCACCCTGTTCCAGCTGGCCGAACGGTTTTACGATCCACAGGCCGGCACCATCAAGCTGGACGGCGTGCCGCTGACCGGCGCCGACCCCGCCGACATCCGCCGCCGCATCGCGCTGGTGCCGCAAGAGGGCGTGCTGTTCGCCGCCAGCGCGCGCGACAATCTGCGCTATGGCAACTGGGATGCGGGCGACGAGGCGATCTGGCAGGCGGCCCGCGATGCCAATGCGGAAGATTTCCTGCGTGCCCTGCCCGAGGGGCTGGATACCTTCCTTGGCGAAGATGGCGCCCGCCTCTCCGGCGGCCAGCGCCAGCGCATCGCCATTGCCCGCGCCCTACTGCGCGACGCGCCGATCCTGCTGCTCGACGAGGCGACCAGCGCGCTCGATGCCTCCGCCGAGCGGCAGGTGCAACAGGCGCTGGAGCGGCTGATGGCGGGCCGCACCACCCTGGTCATCGCCCACCGCTTTGCCACGGTGCGCGCGGCCAACCGCATTGTCGTGATGGAGGCCGGGCGCATCGTCGAGACCGGCACCCACGACGAACTGACCCGCGCCGGCGGCCTTTACGCCCGCCTGGCCGCCCTGCAATTCGACGAAACGCGGCTGACGGCCGAGGTTTAACCCCGCCTTGTTCCGCTGCGCATAAAGCGCCTGCCAGCAACACCCAGCCCTACCGCCAAGGACCTGCCAGCCATGACGCTCACCATCACCGCCATCCTTCTCGGCCCCGATGGCGATGACGGCGCCAGCCTCCGCCCCGCAACCTGACTTCCGACGCAACAGGATCTCCCCGCCATGACGCTCACCATCACCGCCATCCTTCTCGGCATTGTCGAGGGACTGACCGAGTTCCTGCCCGTCTCCTCCACCGGCCACCTGATTCTGGCCACCAAGATCTTCGGCTACGACGATACCGAGTGGAACGTGTTCAACATCGTCATCCAGCTCGGCGCGATTCTGGCGGTGGTGGTGCAGTTCTGGCGCACCTTCTGGGCGGTGGGGCACGGCCTGCTGCGCCGCGAGCCGCTGGCCTTCGCCTTCGTCCGCAATGTCCTCGTTGCCTTCATGCCCGCCGCCGTGCTGGGCGTGCTGCTGAAGAAGCGGATCGACGTGCTGCTCACCAGCGCCAGCGTTGTCGCCTGGGCGCTGCTGGTGGGCGGCATCGCCATTCTGGTGGTGGAGCGCTTCTCGAAGCAGGGCGATTACGAGGGCGTTGGCCAGCTGCCCTGGCACAAGGCGCTGGGCGTGGGCTTCTTCCAGTGCCTGGCGATGATTCCCGGCATGTCGCGCTCGGGTTCCACCATCATGGGTTCGCTGTGCATGGGCATCAACCGGCGTACCGCGGCGGAATTCAGCTTCTTCCTCGCCATTCCCACCATGATGGGCGCCACCACCCTGCAACTGTGGAGCAACCGCCACGCGCTCGCCTCCGGCATGGGGCCGGTCGGCTGGAGCGAGATCGGCATCGGCTTTGTCGTCGCCTTCGTGGTGGCGCTGGCGGTGATTCGCGGCTTCGTCGCCTATATCAGCCGCTCGGGCTTCGCGCCTTTTGCCTGGTACCGCATCGTGGTTGGCGTTGCCGCGCTCATCATTCTCGGCCCGCTCCTCAGCCACCGTTAATCCGGCATCGGGCATGGACGCGGCATCTACCTGCGGGGTGGGTGCCGAGGCGGAACCATTTGGGAACCATTTGGCGATAGCTTCCACTCTGCCCCTTTATGGGCCGAGAAAGGATTTCGTCATGAACCTTCTGGTTATTCTCGCCATGGGAGCCATTCTCGGATGGCTGGCCTGCCGGTTCACGCCCACCCCCTGGGGCCATGGCATGGCCGCGAATATCGCCGTGGGCATGGCCGGCGCGCTGATATCCGGCGCCATGGCCAGCAGCCTTGCCATGCTGGAGGGCATCACGCCGGAGAGCATGGGCGGCACCTTCGTGGGCACAGTGGTGCTGCTGGGCGCGGTGAACATGGTCTGGCGCGCTGGGCAGGAACGCCCGCGCAAGACCCCGCCGCCCGCGTGATCGCCCCGGGCAACGGCGCCGCGGGGTGGGGCGCGGCCACGCTGATGCCTTGACTTTGCGCGGGTCCTGCGCCAAGGGGCGCTCCTTCGGGGGCGGCGATCATGCGCCGCTCTTGCTGTTTTTGGAGCAGCCCGATTCGCTCAGCTTCGCGCCACCCAGGGTTTGGGTGCGCCGGCCCTGGCCATCGGACTGCGGGGAATTTTAGGAAAGCGTCATGGCAAAGCCCGCAACAGTCAAGATCCGGCTGGTTTCCACCGCCGATACCGGTTTCTTCTACGTCACGAAGAAGAACCCGCGCAACACGACCGAGAAGATGACCTTCCGCAAGTATGATCCCGTCGTGCGCAAGCATGTCGAGTTCAAGGAAGCCAAGATCAAGTAATTCACGGTTGGTTCACGCCCCAGCCTTTAGGCGGCCGGCATGAACAGCACCGGAAATACTATCGCCCAAAGATTTATGAGGCAGGGGCTGCGCGCCATCGGCGTGCCGGCCCTTTTGCTTGTCGGCGCCTGGGGGCTTGGCGTGGGCCTGGCCCCACCCGCCCGCGCCGCCACGTCCCAGAACAGCCAGGCCGAACTGCAACAGGCCGTGGGCGCCCTGCGCGGCATCGGCTCGCTCCGCGCGGATTTCACCCAGACAGACAGCGCCGGGCACCGCGTCTCCGGCGTGCTGACGCTGAAGCGCGGCGGCAGGATCCGCTTTCAATACGCCCCCGGCTATCCGATGGTCATCGTCGCCGATGGCCGCGCCCTCACCCTGCTCGATACCGAACTGCGCCAGATGCAGCGCTGGCCCATCGCCAACAGCCCACTCGGCGCCCTGCTGGATCCCTCGCGCGATGTGACGCGCTTCGGCACGGTGCTGCCCGATTTCGCGCCGGGCATGGTGGCCGTGGAGGTGCGCGATTCCGCCCACCCCGAATATGGTACCATCACCCTGCTGTTCGAGCACAAGCCAGCCGCACCCGGCGGGCTGGAACTGGCCGGCTGGGTTTCGGCCGATGCGCAAAACCGCCGCACCAGCATCCACCTGTCGAACCACCGCTATGGCGTGCCGCTGGATGACGCGCAGTTTCGCCTGACCAACCCGCAGGCCGGCCCCCACCACTGATCGGGTGATGCTGGGCCGATGCTTCTGGGCCGATGCTTCTGGGCCAGTGCTTCCGGGCCGGTGATTCGCTGCAGCCCCGGCCCTTCGGCCCGTCGGCCCTGCGGCACGGCCCGGCGTCAACCGTGGCCTGGCTGCGATAAAATTTTCGAAACCCCGTTTTTTCCTGACAAGCTCGTTCACGCCACAGTCAGGCCGGCGGCGCTAAAAGGGTGAGGACAGGCAAGGCCAAGGCGGGTTTCCCCCCTGTTGCCCGCCTCCCTCCCCCAAGGGCCTGCCTGTCATGCGTGACGAACGCAGACCGAAACCCTCGTCCCCCCGCCCCCGGGGGACGGGGGTTTTTTCTTGGAGCGCCCGCCGCCAGGTAGGCCTGCCGTCAGCCGCGCGGAACAGCGTTTCCACCCGCCGCGAAAATGCTCTAGAGGCCGGGGCATGATATCGATCGCCACCTGGAACATCAATTCGGTACGCCTGCGCCTACCGCTGGTAGAACGCTTTCTCGCCGAGGAGGCGCCGGATGTCCTGTGTCTGCAGGAAATCAAGACCGTGGCGGAACTGTTTCCCTACGAGGCCTTCGCCGAGGCCGGCTATCCCTATCACGCGGTGCATGGGCAGAAAGGCTATCACGGCGTCGCCACCATCAGCCGCCTGCCGCTGCGCGAGGTCGCCCGGCACGATTGGCAGGCCAATGGCGAGGCCCGCCATGTCGCGGTGGAACTGGCCGATACCGGTGTGATCATCGACAATGTCTATATCCCCGCCGGCGGCGACGAGCCCGACCGGGAAATAAACCCCAAGTTCGGCCAGAAGCTCGATTTCCTAGCCCGCATGACCGACTGGGCCGCCGCCGTCGCCCAACCCACGCTGATCGTCGGCGATTTCAACATTGCCCCGCTCGAATCGGATGTGTGGAACCACAAGGGCCTGCTGAAAGTCGTCAGCCACACACCGCTGGAGGTGGAAACGCTGGCCCGCTTTCAGGCCGCGCATGGCTGGGTGGATCTCGGCCGCCAGCTCATCCCCGCCCCGCAGCGCTACTATAGCTGGTGGAGCTATCGCGCGAAGGACTGGCGCGAGGGCGACCGCGGCCGCCGGCTCGACCATATGTGGGCCTCGCCCTCGCTGGCGGCAAAGGCGCGCAGCCACCGCGTGATCGAGGCTACCCGCGATTGGGAGAAATGCTCGGACCATGTGCCGCTGATCACGGAGTTCGATCTCTGAGCGCGCCGGCATCCTCTGGCTCACGGCGGGTCGCGCTGGCGCTGGATGCGCTGCGCCACGGCTGGGCCATCGCGCTGGAAGACGGGGGGGAGGGCGCCTTCACCCTGCTGCCCGCCGAAACCGGCTTCACCCCCGGCGCCACGGCGCGCCACATGCTGATTTCCGCCGCCCGTGCCGCCACGCTGAAGCTGGCCAACCAGCGCGACGCCGCCGGCCCCGAATCGCCGGTGCTGATTCGCGCGGCAGAACCCTTCGACCTGGCCACCGCCCGCGCCCTGGCCGACCCCTCGCTGGACCTGGTCTGGCCACTGAAAGGCCCCTTCGTGGCCGAACCGATCACCCATCCCGCCGCCGCCAGCGCCGCCATGGAACTCGCCCGGCTGGCAGGCATCCTCCCGGCCTTCCTCGTCGACCCCGCCCCGGCCGAGGAGGCGCAAGGCCTGTCAGCCGCCGATCTGGCGGAATGGAGCGACACCGCCCACCTCGCCATCGCCACCCGCGCCCGCCTGCCCGTGGCCCCTTGCGAGCAGGCCGAAATCGTCGCCTTCCGCTCCACCAACGATCTGCGCGAACATGTCGCCCTCGTCATCGGCCAGCAGCGCGGCGATGTGCTGCCGCTGGTGCGGCTCCATTCCGAATGCCTGACCGGCGACGTGCTGCACAGCCTGAAATGCGATTGCGGACCCCAGCTGGATGCCGCGCTGGCCGCTATGGCCGAGGAAGCGGGCAAGGGGGGCTGGGGCGTGCTGCTCTATCTGCGGCAGGAAGGGCGCGGCATCGGCCTCGTCAACAAGCTGCGCGCCTATCAGTTGCAGGATCAGGGATTTGATACGGTGGACGCCAACAACCGGCTGGGCCTGCCCAATGAAGCCCGCGACTTCCCGGTTGCCGCCCGCATGCTCGCGCTATTGCAGGTGCCCGCCATCCGCCTGATGACCAACAACCCCGCCAAGGTCGCCGCGCTGGTGGCCGAGGGCGTGCGCGTGGCCGAGCGTGTTCCCCACGCCCTGCCGGCCAACCCCCACAACCACGCCTATTTAATGACCAAGCGTGACCGCTCCGGCCATCTTCTTTAGCGAATCGACCTGATCGTGGCTCATCCGCTTCTCGAAGGGAGCGATGCCTTCCACCAGCCGGTTGTTCGAGATCTGCATATGGTCGCCTGACCAGTCCGCCACCAGCGCGGTGCCGGTGGCGACACCGGGGGCGAAGCGGGCGACGTTGTTGGTGATCACCAGCCCATCCGCACTGTGGTTGTGGCTCTCGGCGGCGATGGTGATCAGCGCGCTGGGGTTTTCCTTGGCCCCGCCCTGCAGGAACCAGTTGCGCTGGATCACGCCATCCGCCCCGGCGGGCAGGTCGATCATGTAGTTGGTGGCGTGGCCCTGCGAATCGTCAAAGCTGTTGTCCTCCACCCGCACATGGGCGGCGCGCGCTTTCAGATAATGCCCCCCGGTGCCCTTCTCGAACCGCGAGTGGGTTACCGTCACCTGACCGTAAAAGCCGACATAGATCGAGTGGGCGCAAGACAGGCCCTGATCGCAACGCCCGAGATGGGTGAAGGTGGAGCGATCCACCGTGACCGAGCCATTGGCGTCATTATCCGCCAGAATCCCTTCCTGGCTGTCGTGGAACCAGCTCTGGCTGACGGTGAGATTGCCCTTCTCCAGCCGGATGCCCGCGCCGTTGCCGTCAGACATGCTGTAATGGTTGAACACCAGCCCCGTCACATGGCTGGCCACCCCGCGCAGCACCAGCGCCGCCTTGCCCTCGCACAGGCCCACCTCGAATATGGTCTGGCCGGGCACCTCGGCCTCGAAAGCAACGTCGCCCTGCGTTTGCACCGCGCAGTCGGCATAGTGCCCCGGGGCAATGCGGATCGTGCCCCGACCCAGGCCGATCGCGGCCACCGCCTCCTGCAACTTGGCAAAGCGCTGCCCGGTCTCGGCCACCGTGTAAGGCATGGCCGGATGCGAGGCGAGCTGCGCCTGGCCGGGGCTGGCCCACAGGCTGGCAAGCAGCGTGGCACCGGCCAGCATGCTGACCATCAGGGCGAGGGGCGGAAAGCGGCGGTTATGGGTCATGGGCCCGGATTAGCGGTACGAGGTTAAAAAGGGGGAAAGGCGGAGGGGAAAATTCGGGAAGAAATTAGGCATTAGAAGCAGGGGCGTTACGCCCCTGCACCCCATTAATGTCGGCGTAGCGCGTGAATTCGGCCTGGCGCGAGGTTGCAGCGCCGCAGGCTGTAAAGCCGCTCCGCGCCAGGGCGCCGCGTGCCGAGGCAAGCGCAAAGCCATGCAGTAATGGGGGTTTGGGGGTGTAACACCCCCAAGACTATCCCCTTCGATTTTTCCTTTCTCCTCCTAAAACCCCTTCACCACCCGCAAAAACGCCTCCCCATAGGCCGCCAGCTTGCGCGCGCCCACACCGCCCACCTCGCCCAGCGCGTCCAACCCGGCCGGCCGCTTGGCGGCAATCTCGCGCAATGTGGCATCGTGGAAGATGACATAGGGCGGCACGCCAGCCTCCTTGGCCAGATCGCGCCGCAGCGCCCGCAGGGCCTCGAACAACGGATCCCCCTGTGGATTGGCCTCTGCCACCCGCCCGCGCCCGGCTTTCCGCACCTTGGCCGGGGGCAGCACGATATGCACGCCCGCCTCGCCCTTCAGAATGTCGCGCGCATCGCCATCCAGCGCCAGCCCGCCATGCTCGGTCAGCGCCAAGCTGCCCCGCGCCTGCAAAGCCCGCGCAAGGGGCCGCAGCAGCCGCGCTTCCTCGGGCGTCACGATGCCGAACACGCTGAGCTTGTCGTGCCCGCGCTGGGCGATGCGCTCCTCGGCCACATCGCCGGTCAGCACCTTTTCCAGATAGGCGAGGCCAAAGCTCTGCCCGGTGCGATAGACCGCAGAGAGCAGCTTGCGCGCCAGTTCGGTCACATCGGTCATGCTGGGCGGATCGAGGCAATTGTCGCAATTGCCGCAAGTGGTGGGCGGGTGTTCGCCAAAGTGGCGCAGCAGCAGCGCGCGGCGACACCCCGGCGTTTCCACCAATGTGGCCAAGGCCGCCAGCCGCGTGCGCTCGCCCGCCTGCCGTGCCTCCTCCACCTCGCCCAGCCGCATCCGCGCGCGCGCGAAATCCTCCGCCCCCCACAGCATCAGCGCCTGCGCCGGGTCGCCATCGCGCCCGGCACGCCCGGTCTCCTGATAATAGGCCTCAATCGATGTCGGCAGGCCGGCATGGGCAACAAAGCGCACATCGGGCTTGTCGATGCCCATACCAAAGGCGATGGTCGCCACCCTCACCATC
>CAIXXP010000248.1 GCA_903923465.1 uncultured Sphingomonadales bacterium
CCATCGGCACCGGCAACTTTACCCAGGGCGTGCCCGCCTTCTGGTTTGCGCGCGGCGTGGGCCATGGGTCCGCCGAGAATCTCTACACCCCTTACGCCGAATCCGCCTGGGTGCGCAGCGCCATCCAGAAAATCAGCGGCCCCGTATCCAGTTGCGAAGTCCTCTTCAGCCGCCCCAGCCAGGCCAAAGTCCGCCGCCGCGCCGCCGCCGGCCTCCGGCAGCTTTCCACCGCCCGCGGCATCATCTACCGCGCCGCCGATGAGCTGCTGGATCTGCCCCAGATCACCGAATGGCTCAAGGAGCCCGTGCGCGACCTGGACTATCAGAGCTTCGTGGAGGCCAGCATCGGCTGGCTCAAGATGGCCGAATGTTTCTGGGTCCTGGTGGATGCCGCCGCCCGCGTCCCCTTCCCGGAGGCCTCGCGCAATCCCTACGGCCAGATCGTCATCCCCAACCCGGCGCGCATGCGGCCCACCCTTGCCGATGGCGAGATCATCCAATGGACCTTGACCCGCATCGGCGGCAAGACCGTGAATCTGGATCCCAGCCAGGTCGTGCGCCTGCGCGGCTGGAACCCCTACGATGACCATCGCGGCCTGGGCGACTATCGCGCCGCCCACATCGCCGCCGAGGCCGACTGGCTGGCCGGCAAATTCTCCCGCAACCTCATGGCCAATAACGGGGACACCTCCCGCATCATCAGCGTCAAGGGCGGCAGCGTGGATGACAAACAGCGCGCCCAGCTCATTGCCGAGTTCAAGGCCCGGCGCCAGGCCAGCCTGCGCGGCGAGAGTCGCGACGTGGTGGTGGGCGGCGACGTGGAGCTGATCAATGCCGAACTCGCCAGTGTGGACGACGGCTATATCCAGCAGCGCATCGAGAACCGGCACGAAATCTACAACGCCTTTGGCGTGCCCATGAGCATGGCCGATATCAAGGCCAGCTACAGCATCGGCAGCGCCAGCGATATGTTCCAGCTCCTGATCAACACCTGCATCCCCTCCGGCGCGAAATTCTGCGGCGCCCTGGAGAAGCTCATCCTCGTCCTCACCGGCGAGCGCGTGGAAGTGGGGCTGAACTGGGACGAGCATCCCTGCATGCAGGAAGTGCGCAAAGAGCGGCTTGATTCCATCGCCAAGCTCGCCGCCCAAGGCATGCCCATGGAAGAGATCAACGAATATCTCGCCCTCGGCCTGGTCAAGTATCCCGGCTGGGACATTGGCTACATGCCCGTCAATCAGAGCCCCGTGCTCAATGCCGATGGCGAAGTCAATCCCGCGCCCACGCCCGGCGATTTCAGCGAGCCCGTCGGCGACGATGGCGGCCAGCCCGGCCCGCTCAACGACGGCAGCGACACGCCCGCCGATGGAGATGCCCCCGAGGTGAAGGCCATGCTGGCAGCCCTGCGCGCCGCAACTATTCAGGAGCGCGGGTCTGCGACCCGCAGCAACGCCAAAAATGAGAAGCTCTGGCGCGCTCACATGCAGCTCCGCAGTAAATCGGTGAAAATGTACCAGAGCAAATGCAGCAAGCTCTTCCTGCAATATCGCGCCACCGCCCTGCGCCATCTCGAACACGCGCGCAAGTCCGCCACCCTCCAGCCTCAATCATCCATCCTCAGCCGCTCCCTGGTGGACGTGCTCTTCGACCCCACGATGTTCAAGCACGACATCGCGAAGACGCTTGACCCCGTCACCCAGGCCACGCTGCAAACCGCCGGCGAAGAGCTGCTCGCCGAGATCGGCCGCAAGGATGATCCCTGGAAGATGGCGCCGCAGCAGGTCAAAGCCTTCATTGCCAGCCGCGAGAACCTGATCAAAGGCGTAGGCGATACCGCCTTCAACCAGCTCAAGACCTCCATCACCGCCGGCGTGGACGCAGGTGAAACCACCGAGGAACTCGCCGCCCGCGTGCGCAGCGTCTTCAATCATCTGCAAAACTTCGAGGCGCGCCGGATTGCCATGACCGAGACCAGCGCGGCCTATGGCAA
>CAIXXP010000249.1 GCA_903923465.1 uncultured Sphingomonadales bacterium
CGGCAGGCCGGCGCGCAGCACCATGCCGCCACCGTCCCCGGTGCAGGTATGCGCCGAAGTCGCCGTGTAATAGGACCGCCCATAGCCGCCCGTCGCCAGCACCACGGCCTTGGCGCGGAAGCGATGGATCGTGCCATCATCCATGCACAGGGCGATCACGCCGACGCATTTGCCATTGTCCATGATCAGGTCGATGGCGAAATATTCGATGAAGAAGTCGGCGGCATACTTCAGGCTCTGCTGATACAGCGCGTGCAGCATGGCATGGCCGGTGCGGTCGGCGGCGGCGCAAGTGCGCTGCACCGGCGGGCCTTCGCCCATGTTCTGCATGTGGCCACCAAACGGGCGCTGATAGATCGTGCCATCGGCGTTGCGGCTGAAGGGCACGCCGGCATGCTCCAGCTCATACACCGCCGCCGGCGCCTCGCGCACCATATACTCGATGGCATCCTGGTCGCCCAGCCAGTCCGAGCCCTTGACGGTGTCGAACATATGCCACGTCCAGTGGTCGGGCGTGTTGTTCTGCAGGCTGGCCGCGATGCCGCCCTGCGCCGCCACAGTGTGGCTGCGGGTGGGGAACACCTTGGTGATGCAGGCCGTCTTCAGGCCAGCCTCGGCGCTGCCCATGGTCGCGCGCAGGCCAGAGCCGCCAGCGCCCACCACCACGGTGTCATAGGTATGGTCGATGATCTTATATGCAGGCGCGGACATTAGTTAGGCTCCCAGCGCGAGGCGGATAACGCACAGCAGGCCAAAGCCCACGGCGCCAAAACTGGCGAGGTTCAGAGCTGCGAACACGGCGAACTTGGCGCCGGCGTCATGCACATAATCCTCGATCATCACCTGCATGCCCAGGCGCGCGTGCCACACCGTGGTCACGATCATCAGCCCCAGCATCACGGCGGGCACGGGGTGGATCAGCCAGTCATGCACGGTGATGAAGTTGAAGTTCGGCAGCAGCAGCAGGCTGACGACAAACCAGATGGTGGTGACGACATTGCCGACGGCGGTGAAGCGCTGCATCAGCCAGTGGTGCGATCCCGAATGCGCCGAGCCCAGGCCCCGCACGCGTCCAATGGAAGTTCCGTTACCCATGTCAGCGGCTCCTCAGCGCAGCAGCAGCGCCGCCCAGAAGGCAGCGGTCAAAAGAATGGCGAGAATCGGCGTCACCACCGACCAGAAAGCGTTCTTCTCCAGCTCGAAGCCGGCGCCAATATCCAGCACGAAGTGGCGGATGCCGCTGGCCAGATGCGTAAAGAACGCCCAGCTCAGCCCCACCAGCGCGATCTTGAGCGCGATACGAACCAGCGCGCCGAGGATAAATTCCAAGCCGCCAAACCACACCAGATTCGAGCAATCCGCCCAAACCCAGCCAGCGAATTTGGCATAGGCATCGGGCCCGCCAGCCACGGCGCTCACCCACCACAGCAGCATCGGAATGCCCACCACAGCAAGGCCGTTGCCGGTAATGCGGTGCAGGATAGACACGGCCATCGCCGGCCCCCAGCGCCAGATCTGCAGATGCGGTGAAAGCGGGCGGGCCTTGGGCCCCGGAGTGGCGTGAGCCATCGAAACAAATCCCCTCATGGTGCGGCCCATTGGGCGGGCCGCGAGTGGTCGAAACGGATTGCGGGACAAACCCCCGCGCGCACTCCCCCTTAGCCAAATCATTGCCGTAAGCAAGCGTCTGGCGCGAGTCTTGAGCAAGTTCAGTGAAGGATAGTCGCAGGGGGATTCCGATGATGCCCGATTTCCCGAATGGAAATCGGCTGGCCCCCCGCACCCCAAACCGTCTCCCGGCGAGAGGTTACACCAATGGCACCTTCCCGCCCCACCTCTCCGCGCCGCAGGCCATCAAAGCCGTTTCGCGGCCACGCACCACGCCGGGTTTGCGCATCAACGCCGACAGTAACGGGGTTTGGGGCCCAAGGCCCCAAGACTTCCCCTTCCCTTCCCCTTCCCCTTCCCTTCCCTTCCCTTCCCGTCCCTTCCCCCTTCCCCCTCTCCCCTTCCCCCTCTTCCTTCCACCCCCCCTTACCATCCCGCCCAACCCCCGCTATCACCCCGCCGCATGACCACCACCGCCGACACCCCGCCAGAAAGCTGGAAATTCACCGCCTTCGCCCCGCGCCCCCGCATAGAGGCCGCGCTCATCGCCCACGAGGACGCGCTCGACTGGGACACCGACATCGTGCTGATGGGCTTCGAGGTCGCCGACGACCGCCCGGAGGACTGGCGCCTCGACGCCTACCTGCCCCGCCGCCCGACCAGCGCCGACATCGCCGCCATCACCTCCCTGTTCCAGCCGGAAATCCACGGCCCCGCCCCGGCCCACACCACAGAGCGCCTGCCCGATGAAGACTGGGTCACCCTCAGCCAGCAGGGTCTGGAGCCGATCCACGCCGGCGGCTTCTGGGTCCACACCCCGGGCTTCGCGCCCTCTGCCGCCGCGCATATCCGCAGCTTCTGCATCCCCGCCAGCCGCGCCTTCGGCACCGGCCACCACGCGACCACGGCCGGCTGCCTCGCCATGCTCAGCCAGATGCGCGCCGAGGGCATGGTCGTGCGCAATCTGGCGGATATCGGCACCGGCACCGGCCTGCTCGCCTTCGCGGCCCTGCACCTGTGGCCCCGCGCCCTCGCCACCGCGTCAGACATAGACTCCGCCTGCGCCGGCGTCGTGCTGGATAACGCCGCCACCAACGGCATCCGCATGGGCGGCGGCCACGGCCAGCTCACCTTCGCCATCGCCGACGGCATGGCCGACCCGCTGCTACAGGCGCGCGGCCCCTACGATGTGATCATCGCCAATATCCTCGCCGGCCCACTGATCGAACTCGCCCCCGCCTTCGCCCGCGCCCTCGTCCCGGGCGGCAGCCTGCTCCTCGCCGGCCTGCTCGAAACCCAGGAGGCCGCCGTGCGCAAGGCCGCCCGCCGCGCCGGCCTGCGCCTTGCCCGCCGCGCCGTCCATGGCGACTGGTCAATCCTGTGGCTGCGCAAGCGCCCCGGCGCCACCATCCGCGCCACCCGCCCCGGCCTGCTGCCGGAATGGGCACGCCGCTGGTAGCAGCCGGTTTAAACTAGCCGTGGTGCGCCATATGCCGCCGCGCCCAGAACATCCCGAATGCCACGCCAAACAACAGCACAAACAGCGCCAGAACCTTCAGCGTAAACACCAGAAAATACTTCCAGTCCCCCTTCTCGCGCCCATTGCCATCCGTCATCATCCGCACTCCCTGAAACCCCTGAGCCCGCCGCTATAGCCATGTGGTGGCTAAAGGCGTGAAGAAAGTTTGGCGAAAAGCAGGGGGAAGCAGGAAAGATGCGAGGGGGTTACCCCCTCGCGCTCCCAATACTTTCAGCGTTGCGCGCCGCCTAAACCAAAATGCTATCTTGATATGATTTAAGGCGCTGCGCGCGGCCTGTTGCGCCTGCGGCGAAG
>CAIXXP010000250.1 GCA_903923465.1 uncultured Sphingomonadales bacterium
CATCTGCGTGCTCGACGAGGTCGACGCCCCGCTCGACGACGCCAACATCGAACGCTTCTGCGACCTGCTGGAGGCGATGAGCCAGGAGACCGACACCCGCTACCTCATCGTCACCCACAATGCCGTGACCATGAGCCGCATGCACCGCCTGTTCGGCGTGACCATGGTGGAACAGGGCATCTCGCGGTTGGTGAGCGTGGATCTGGGCGGGGCGGAGAAGCTGCTGGCGGCGGAGTAGGGAAGTTCGGGGAAGGGGAAGATGCGAGGGGATTATCCCCTCGCGCTCCCAATACTATCCTCGTCACGTCACGGGTTCGGCCTTGCGCAAGCTTGCGGCGCCGCAGGCGATTAAAGCCGCTTCGCGGCAAGGCGCAACGTTGAGAGGGATGCGATACGCGGACAGGAAAAGGGAGCGCGAGCGAGGGACGAGTCCCTCGCATCTTATCCCTAAACGGCCCAATCAATACATATGCTGCCCGCCATTGATGCTCATGGTCGAGCCCGTGATAAAAGCAGCGTCCTCGGAGCACAAAAACGCCACGCCGCGGGCGATTTCGGCTGACTGACCAAGGCGGCCGACGGGGATGCGGGTGAGGATCTTGTCCATCACCGACTGGGGCACGGCGGCGACCATGTCGGTGTCGATATAGCCGGGGGCGATGGCGTTCACCGTCACGCCGAATTTGGCGCCTTCCTGCGCCAGCGCCTTGGTGAAGCCGTGGATGCCCGATTTGGCCGCGGCGTAGTTCACCTGGCCATATTGCCCCATCTGCCCATTGACCGAGCCGATGTTGACGATGCGGCCCCAGCCGCGCGATTTCATGCCGCCGAAGGTGGCCTTGGCCATGTTGAAGCAGCCGCCGAGATCGACGCGGATCACTTCGTTCCAGTCGTCGAAGCTCATCTTGTCGAGCACGCCATCGCGGGTGATGCCGGCGTTGTTCACCACCACGTCGATCGGACCAAAGGTGGCGGCGATGTCGTTGCAATTGTGGATGCAGGCCTCGTGGTCGCCCACGTCCCAGCGATAGGCGGCGATGCCGGTGCGGGCGGAGAACTCCCTCGCCTTCTCAACATGGCCCGCGTAATTTGCCACCACCAAAAAGCCTTGCGCCTGCAGGGCAAGGCTGATCGCCTCGCCGATGCCCCGCGTGCCGCCGGTCACGATCGCCACCCTCGTCATATCCCAAGCTCCCTGGCTGGTTTGCCCATCGTCGATGCTAGGCATTCGCGGGTGCCCGGGCAAGCGCGCATAGGTTTGCGCGGCCCGGAAAATCCGCAATCCCAGCAAGAGGATGCTAGGCCACCCCGGGCGCCGCCGCTTTGATCCGCCGCAAGGCGAACGGGGGCGTTAAAAGCGGAACTGGGTGCCCACATAAACCGCCTGATTGTCGGCCTTGGCCTCGGCGGGCGGAACGATCCGGTCGCGATCCTGCGAATAGCGCACACCGGCGGTCACATCGATATTGCGGGTGAGGCGGTAGCTGCCACCCAGATCCACGCTCTGCTCGCCTACGCTTTCCAGCGTGCGTGGCGCGCGGCCGGGGCGCTCGTGTTCGCCCAGCACCAGATGGGGCGCGAGGCGCGGCGCCGGGCCGCTGCTGGAGGTGCCATCCGCCGTGGTGAAGGTGGAGAGATCGGGGATGTCCTGCTTGCCGACATCGCCCTGCAGCGCAAAGCCATTTGCGCCAAAGCCCTGATAGCCGCGCGACACGCCCAGATTATACGCCGCGATTCCCAGCGGAACCGTGCTGGCTGGTGGGCGGGCCGGGGCATGGACGATAATGGAACTGGCCGTCTCGCGGTCTACCCGCACGGCCACGGTTACCGAACGGTCCGGGCGGGTGGCGAGGCCGGCGGGGGTGAAGCGGAACAGCGGCCCCTTGCCCGCCGGCCGGGCGGAGAGGGCATCGGCCAGGCGCGCGTCGAGCGTGCCGGCGGAAAAATCGCCGAGACCATGGGGGCCAGCGTTGCCCACGGTAGTGATATCCATCCGGTTCGAGAAGGCGAGCACGGCGCTGGGCAGGGCAAGCACGAGCACGGCCCCGGCAATCACCATGCCGGGCGTGAGCTCGCTGGCCCGAGAGGAGCGCTGCTGTATCGCCATTCCTTCCATCCCGTTTTCCGCGGCTTTGCGGGCGATGCCTGATCAACCCGGCGGATCGACCCCAAGCGTTACACCAAGTGGCGCCTAATCGGAAGTCGCCAGCCTCCCCGCGCGAAGGACGTACCATGCGCGCCTGCGGCTGAACCGGGGATGGACGGGAGTGGGCGCAAACATTCAGCGCCGGTTCACGCCCCGGGGTGCCTTGGCCAACGGCTCTGGCCAGTGTGGCATGGGCGGCAAATAGCGAGGCCACTTGCCGCAATCGTGGCGGTGGTTATAGAGGCTGGGAACACGCTTGGCTTTGGCATGCCTTCCTGTCGCGGGCGGGTGCCTGCCGGGCAAGGCCGGTGCCGGGCCAGTGGCGCAACGAAAACGGGATTTGGAACAACGATGACTGCTACCCCTGTTTCTGGCCCAGTTTCTGGCCCAGTTTCCGACCCAGTTTCCGACAATGGCTTTGGCCGCCCCCTGCTGGCGCTTTCGGCGCGTGCCGGCCTTGCGGCTGCCCTGGCGGTGGGTCTCGCTGGCTGCACCCATGGCGACCACGGCAAGCTGCACATGTCCGACGGGCTGTTTCACATTCACCACCACCGGGTGATTCGCTCGGCCAATGTGCTGCCGCCGACGGATATCACCACCATCGGCGTCAATTCGTTCCTGTGGCGCGCCAGCCTCGATACGCTGTCGTTCATGCCGCTGGTGCAGACCGACAGCGCGGGCGGCGTCATCGTGACCGACTGGTACGCCAACCCGGGCAACCCCGGCGAGCGGATGAAGATGACCGTCACCATCCTCGACAAGGACCTGCGGGCCGACGCGCTGCGCATCGCCGCCAGCCGCCAGGTCGCGCAAAACGGCATGTGGGTGGATGCCCCCGTGCAGGCCGCCACCGTGCAGCGGCTGGAGGACGTGATCCTGACCAAGGCGCGCGACCTGCGCCGCGGCGCCATCCAGCATTAAGTTCCAGCACCAGGCCTGTGCCCGGGGGGGATTCCGGCAGGCCCAGCCAGTTTAGGGCCAGACAGGTTGTCGTATGAGTGAACGTTTCGATCCGTCCGTGGCCGACGGGCGCTGGCAGCGCGCGTGGGACGAGGCGCAATGCTTCCGTGCCGATGATGCCAGCGAAAAGCCGCGCACCTATGTGCTGGAGATGTTTCCCTATCCTTCCGGGCGCATCCACATCGGCCATGTCCGCAACTACACGATGGGCGACGTGCTGGCCCGCTACAAGGCGATGCAGGGCTTCGAGGTGCTGCACCCGATGGGCTGGGACGCCTTTGGCATGCCCGCCGAAAACGCCGCGATGGAAAAGGGCGTGCACCCCGGCGGCTGGACGCGCGAGAACATCGCCAACATGAAGGCGCAGCTGAAGCGCCTGGGTTTCGCGCTCGACTGGAGCCGCGAGATCGCCACCTGCGAGCCGGACTATTACGGCCACGAGCAGGCGCTGTTCCTCGACCTGTATGCGCATGGCCTCGTCTATCGCAAGGAATCGGCGGTCAATTGGGACCCGGTCGACATGACCGTGCTGGCCAACGAGCAGGTGATCGACGGGCGCGGCTGGCGCAGCGGCGCGCTGGTGGAGAAGCGCAAGCTTTCCCAGTGGTTCCTGAAAATCACCGATTTCGCCGAGGAGCTGCTGGAGGGCCTCAGCCATCTGGAAAGCTGGCCCGAGAAGGTGCGGCTGATGCAGGAGAACTGGATCGGCAAGTCGCAAGGCATGCTGGCGCGGTTTGAGGGTGCTAACTTCGCGGGCGAGATCGAGGTTTATACCACCCGCCCCGACACCATCTTTGGCGCCAGCTTCGTGGCCGTCGCCGCTGATCACCCGATCGCGCAAGGGGTGGCCGCAAGATCGCCCGAGGCCGAGGCTTTCATCGCGCTGTGCAAGCAGGGCGGCACCACCGCCGCCGAGCTGGAAACCGCCGAGAAGCTGGGTTTCGATACCGGGCTGACCGTCGCCCACCCGTTGATCCCCGGCGCCACGCTGCCGGTGTGGATCGCCAATTTCGTGCTGATGGAGTATGGCACCGGCGCGATCATGGCGGTGCCCGGCCACGACCAGCGCGACTTTGAATTCGCCACGAAATATGCGCTGCCGATCACTCGTGTGGTGGCCACCGGCGCCGACGAGGCAGACAAGCCCTTCGCCGGCGAGGCCGAGGCGGGCGACGGGGTGCTGGTCAATTCCGGCTTCATC
>CAIXXP010000251.1 GCA_903923465.1 uncultured Sphingomonadales bacterium
ACGCGGCAATGAGTCGCACGGCGGCGTAGAGCGCGTCGTCAAACCCATAGTAATCATGGGCGAAGAACACGTGGCCGCTCATTTCCCCGGCCAGCGGCGCACCCGTCTCCTTCATTTTGGACTTAATCAGGCTGTGCCCGGTGTTCCACATCAGGGGCTTGCCGCCATGCGCCCGCACATGGTCGAACAGCGCCTGGCTGGCCTTCACATCGGCGATAATCAGCGCACCCGGCACCAGCTTCAGCAGATCCTCGGCATAGATCATCAGCAGCTGGTCGCCCCAGATGATCCGCCCCTGCCCGTCGACAGCCCCGATGCGGTCGCCATCGCCATCAAAGGCCACACCGAAATCGAGCTTCTTCTCCGCGACCAACCTACGCAAATCTGCGAGGTTTTTCTCCTCGGTTGGATCAGGATGGTGGTTGGGGAAATGGCCGTCGACTTCGGTAAACAGCAAATGATGCTCGCCCGGCAACAGGGCGCACAGCCGCTCCAGCGCGGGGCCAGCGGCGCCATTGCCGGCGTCCCAGCCGATGCGCAACTTGCCCAGGGCCTCGCGGTCGAGCCCCTCCAGCCCCCGCACGAGGCGGGCGACATAGGCGCCGAGTACCTCGCGCTGTTCGCTGCCACCCCGGGGCCCGGCGGCCTCGCCGGTCAGCCAGCCGCCCTCGCGCGCGATTTCCCCGAGCTTCTGGATATCGGCGCCGAAGAACGGCCTGCCCCGAAATACTATCTTGAAGCCATTATAATTGGCGGGATTGTGGCTGCCAGTTATCTGAATGCCGCCATGCACATCCTCGGCTGAGGCTTCCGCGTAATACAGCATCGGCGTCGGCCCCATGCCCACCCGCACGGCATGCACCCCGCAATCGTTCAGCCCCTCCACCAGCGCCGCTTCCAGCATCGGTGAACTCAACCGCCCGTCATAGCCCACGGCCACGCGGCTGCCGCCATCGGCGCGCAGCAAGGTGGCATAGGCCCGGCCGAGCGCGCGGGCATCCTCGGCCCCCAGCGTCTCGCCGATGATCCCGCGAATGTCATATTCGCGCAGCACGGTGGGATGGAACGCGTGGCTCATGGTAACTCCTTATTGCGCTCACCCAACTGGGCGAGCAGCAGATCGCGCGCGGCATTGGCTTCATGCACCAGGCTGTCCGTCCCGCCGCGATCGGGATGAACGCGGACGATCAGGCGCCGGTGCGCGTCGACGATGTCGTTGCGGCTGGCGCCCTCGCCCACCCCCAACAGCATCCGCGCCTGAGCCAACCCCGCCTTGCGCGGTGGGAGGGCCAGCATCTCCCAGGGCCAGCGCCCGCTCACCGCCTTTATGGCGGCACAGACGAGAAACAGTAAAAGAATCATCCGCGCCATGGCCGGCTCCATTCACCCGTGTGGCGCTTCACCCGGCCGCTGCCGTGCCTAGCCATTATCCGCCAGCACCGCGTCACCCCGGCCCGCCGGCATCGGCATCGGCCCCGGCCCCGGCATCGGCGCCGGCATCGGCAGGTTCAGCCCCGCCAGCATCGCGCGCAATTCCTGCCGCGCCACCAGATGGCTGGTGCCCAGCTCGCCCAGATGCCCCTTGTCCAGCAGGGTGAGGCCGGCGGGAAACAGCTCGCGATAGATCACGCGCTCCGACAAGCCGCTGGCCACGCGAAACCCCACCCGCCGCGACAGCTCCGCCAGCGCGTTGTCCAGCCGGCGCATGTTGCGCGCCTCCACATGCTGGGTGCGGTTGCGCACCACCACCCAGTCCATCTCGCGGCGCCGGCCCTGCCCACCCTGCGCCTCCTCGCGCAGGCCGGTCATCGCCCGCTTCTTGCGCGCGTCCCAGATCAACTCGGCATAAAACGACAGCCGCCGCACCTTGAAGGTCTCGGCATCCACCTGCCCGATCAGGTCGAAATCGACAAAGCTGTCGTTCAGCGGCGTCACCAGCGTATCGGCGCTGGTGGCAATGTGGCGGGCAAATTCATCGTCGCGCCCCGGCGTGTCGACAATCAGGAAGTCGGCGCCCACGCTCATCTCGGCGCACAGCGCGTCCAGTTCCGCCAGCGTCGTGCCGCGAAACACCGCGAAGCGCGCGCTGGGCAGCTCCACCCGCCGCTTGGCGGCGGTTTCGGCGCGGTTTTCCAGATAGCGGTGCAGCGTCCTTTGCCGCGAATCGAGATCGATCGCCGCCACCTTCATCCCCTGGTGGGCCAGGGCGATGGCGACGTGCACGGCAGTGGTGGATTTGCCTGTTCCGCCCTTTTCATTGGCAAAAACGATGCGATGTGGCCCGGCGGAGGTGGTCACATCAGAGGTCACGAAAGGGCTCGCATGATATATCCGATATTGCTGACGGGCACCTGCGAGGGTTAGTGATGTCAGGCCCCCGCATGATGGGGCCGGTTTTATCGAAGGGCCCCATTCCGTGCAAACCCTCAATCAGCTTTCTGCCCTGCGCAATTGCCTGTCGCCCCTGCGCGCGGCAGGAAAAATCGCGCTGGTCCCCACCATGGGCGCGCTTCATGACGGCCATATTTCCCTTGTGCGTCAGGCTCGTGACCGCGCGGCGCATGTGGTGGTCTCCATCTTCGTCAACCCGCGCCAGTTCGGCGCGAACGAGGATCTGGACGCCTACCCCCGCCAGCTGGCCCGCGATGCCGCCCTGCTACAGGCCGAGGGCGTGGCGGTGCTCTGGGCCCCCACGGTGGAGGAAATGTACCCCGCCGGCTATGCCACGAACATCAGCGTCAGCGGCGTTTCCGAAGGGCTTTGCGGCGCCGCCCGCCCCGGCCATTTCGATGGCGTCGCCACCGTCGTCGCCAAGCTGTTCAACCAGGTCCAGCCAGACCTCGCCCTGTTCGGCGAGAAAGACTGGCAGCAGCTCGCCGTCATCCGCCGCATGGCCCGCGACCTCGATTTCGCCCAGCCCCACGTCAGCGCCATCCTCGGCGTCGAAACCCTGCGCGAGGCCGATGGGCTGGCGATGAGCAGCCGCAACGCCTACCTCACCCCACAGGAGCGCGCCGCCGCCGCCGCCCTGCCCCGTGCCATGCGCGCCGCCATCGCCCGCATCGAGGGGGGCGAACCCGCCGCCCCGGCCCTCGCCGAACTGGAACGCGCCATCCTCGCCGCCGGCTTCGCCTCGCTGGATTACGCCGAACTGCGCGACGCCGACACGCTGGAACCCCTGCCCGCCGCCAGCCCGCATCCCGCGCGCCTCATCGCCGCCGCCCGCCTCGGCAAGGCCCGCCTCATCGACAATATGCCCGTCGCGCCCATCTGAACGCCCGCTTGTTGGGGGCGCTGATCACCCTGCCCGTCACACCCCGGCGCCGGCGCCCCCCGCCAGTCGCCAACGCCCGGGGTTGCCGTAAGCCACCACCAGGCAGCCCCTAGGCGTCATACCCCGGCGAATGCCGGTCCATCAGCCGCAGCAGCGCCGGCCACGCCAGCGCCGGATACCCCCCCATGCCATCATCCGGGCCCTGCTCGGCTTTGGTCTGTGTTCGCGCCAGCGCGCCCTCCGGCACCAGCCGATACGGCCGCCCCATCCCCAGCGTGCGCACCTGCGCCGAACAGGCCCGCTCCAGAAAATACATGCGCATGAAGGCGTCGGCCACCGTGCGCCCCACGGTCAGCGTGCCATGGTTGCGCAGCATCAGATAGTTGGCGCTGCCAAGGTCCGCCTGCACCCGCGCCCGCTCGGCCAGATCCAGCGCCACCCCCTCGAAATCGTGATAGGCAAGGTCGGCGGCCGGGAACATCGCCGTCTGGTTCAGCGGCAGCAAGCCCTCCTCCAGCGCCGAGACCGCCATGCCGTCGATGGTGTGCAGGTGCATCACGCAGCCGGCATCATGCCGCACCTCATGCACCGCGCTGTGGATCGTAAACCCGGCGGGGTTCGCCCGAAACGGGCTGTCATCCAGCTGATTGCCCGCCAGATCGATGCGCAACAGGCTGGAGGCGGTAATCTCGTCAAACCGCAGGCCAAAGGGGTTGATCAGAAACACCCCCGCCTCGCCCCCACCCGGTTCATTGGGCACCCGCGCGGAAATATGCGTCGCCAGAATATCGTCCCAGCCAAAATGCGCCGCCAGCCGATAGCAGGCCGCCAGATCCACCCGCATCTGCCATTCATCCTCCGGCCATTCATCCTCCGGCCACTCGATCTCCGGCCCCTGTTCCTCAGGCCCCTGTTCCTCAGGCCAGCCCGCGCCGGGTACGCCCCCGTCGCGCTTTTCATGCAGCGTCGCAGTCGTCATCGCTCTCTCCTGCCGCTCCGGGTCTCCTCGCCCGCCGATTCGCCGCCCCGCCGATGGGGCCGCCGTTGGGCCAATTGTGCGCCCACACTGCCCCCGCGCGCAACGCCCTTGTCAGCCCCCGCCAAGCCTAGCCGCAGCGCTCGCCAAACACCGCCTGCCAGGCCGCCGCCACCGTGCGGCGCGCGCCATCCAGCCCGGCCATCGTCCCGGCCCAGTCGTCGCAGCCGCAAGCCCCGGCCAGCACCGCGCGGGCGGCGGGCGGCGGCTCCTCGCCATCGGGGGCCAGCAACCGCGCCGCCACCAGCAGCCGCGCCAGAAAGGCAAAGGCCCCGGGCAGGCTCCCCGGCAACAGCCCCGCCGCCACCAGTTCATCCAGCGCCACCGCCAGATCGGGCGAGAACCCCAACCCCTCGCGCAATTGCAGGTAATGGATCAGGAACTCGGCATCGACCAGCCCGCCGCGCATCAGCTTCACATCCAGCACGCCCTTTGGCTGCTTGTGCTCGGCCATCCGCGCCCGCATCGCCAGCACATCGGCGCGCAGCACCCCGGCGTCGCGCGCGCGGTGCAGCACCGGCCCGATCACCGCCGCCACCGCCTCCCGCGCCGCCTCGGAGCCAACCACCACCCGCGCCCGCGCCAGCGCCATATGCTCCCAGGTCCAGGCGGCATCGTTCTGATAGCGGGCAAAGCTGGTCAGGCTCGCGGCCAGCGGCCCCTGCGTCCCCTGCGGCCGCAACCGCGTATCCACCTCATACAGCGCCCCCTCGGCGGTCGGCACGGAAAGCGCCGCGCTCACCCGCTGCGCCAGCCGGTTGAAATAGAGCGAGGCCCCCAGCACCCGCGGCCCATCCGATTCCGCGGCAAAATCCCCGGTAAACAGGTAAACGATGTCGAGGTCAGAGGCATGGGTCAGCATCCCGCCGCCCAGTCGCCCCAGCCCCAGCACCACCAGCTCGGCAAAGCCCCCGCCGGGCATCGGCACCCGCCCATGCACCCGCTCGAACTCGGCCACCGTCGCCCGCGCCAGCACCGCCAGCGCCGCCTCGGCCACCCGCGCCAGCGCGGCGGAGATCGCCAGCGGGTCATGCGCCCCCTCGATCAGTTGCACCCCCAGCACAAAGCGCCACTCGCCCACCTTGCGCCGCACCCGGTCGAGCAGCCGCTCGTAATCATCGCCCTGCTCGCCCGCCCCCAGCGCCGCCTCCAGCGCGGGTCCGTCGCCGGGCAGGTCAAAGGCGCTGCTATCCACCAGCGCGTCCAGCAGATCCGCCCGCCGCGCCAGCGCATCGGCCAGCGGCGGCGCGATCCCGAGAATCCGCACCAACACCTCCAGCAGCGCCGGCCGCGCCTCCAGCAGGCGAAACAGGTTCACCCCGCTGGGCAGCCGCGCCAGCATCTGTTCCCAGCGGGTAATCGCCCGCACCGGCTCGGGCACCAGCGCGAAGGCCGCCAGCAGCGCCGGCAATATCGCCTCGAAGGCGGTCAGGCTGGCATCGCTGCGCAGGCACCGCAGCGTGCCCCCGCGCCACCCGGCAATGCGCTGCGCCAGCACCTCGGGCTCGTCAAAGCCCAGCCGCACCAGTTCGGCCACCAAGGCGCCATCGCCATCCTGCGGCCCGCCGCCACCACCCAGCCCACCGCGCCCCGGGGCGCCACCTTCGGCACCCCCGTCCGCACCGGGGCTGGCCGCCACCAGCCGGTCATAGCGCTCGCCGACCGCGGCGGTAATCGCCGTCAGTTCCGCCACCAGCGCCGCGCCGCTCGCCATCCCGTCCAGCCGCGCCACCGCCTCCAGCGCCTCGGGGTTCTTGGGCAGGGCATGGGTCTGCAAGTCGCCCACCATCTGCAAGCGGTGCTCCACCACGCGCAGCCGGTCATAGGCCTCACCCAGCACAAGGGCATCGCCCGCATCAATCAGCCCCGCCGCCGCCAGCGCATCCAGGCTGGCCCGCGTCCCCCGCACCCGCAGTTCCGGGTGGCGCCCGCCATGAATCAACTGATGCGTCTGGGCAAAGAACTCCACTTCGCGAATGCCCCCGCGCCCGCGCTTCAAATCATAGCCCGGCCCCGGCACAGCCACCTTGCCATGCACATCGCGGATCCGCCGCGTCAGCCGCCCGATCTCGCTGATCGCGCCAAAATCCAGACTCTTGCGCCACACGAACGGCCGGATCTGGGCGAGGAACCGCTCCCCCATCGCCACATCCCCCGCCGCCGAGCGCGCGCGGATAAACGCCGCCCGCTCCCAGGTCAGCGCCAGCGATTCATAATGGGTCAGCGCCGCGTTCAGCGAGATCGCCAGCGGGCTGATTTCACTCGCCGGCCGCAACCGCAAATCCACGCGAAACACAAAGCCCTCGGCGTCGACATGCGACAGCAGCCGCACCACCGCGCGGGCCACATGGCTCGCCGCCTCGCCCGGGTCATCCCGCGCCCGCCGGGGCAGCCGCGCCGGGTCGAACAGCAAAATCGGGTCGATGTCGGAGGAATAGTTCAGCTCCCCCGCCCCCTGCTTGCCCAGCGCCAGCGCGACGAACCCCTCGGGTTCCACTCCCCCCCGGTCACTGGAAGGCGCCCGCTCGGCAATGGCATGGGCAATCGCGGCATCCAGCGAAGCGTCGGCCAGCTCGGTCAGCGCGCCCGTCACCCGCAACAGCGGAAAGGCCCCCGCCAGATCGCCAATCGCCAGCGCGAGGCCGGTCGCCCGTTTCCGCCGCCGCAACGCGGTGCCCAGGTCCGGCGCGTCGTCCCCCGCCCGCGCGGCCCAGGCCAGCGCCGCCTCCGCCTCGCCCCCGGCCAGCAGGTCGACCAGCGCCGGAAACCGCCCCATTTCCCGCGCCAGATAGGGGGCATAGGCCTCTGCCCGCGCCAATGCGTCCGTCCAGTCGGCCCGAGGAAAAGCCTCAGGGGTCGGGTGCCCTCGTGTCATTCCTCCACAAATGCGCGCTAACCCCGCCCACCGCAAGCACCCGCGCCGCCAAAAATTGCTGATTAAATCGTCCCCCGGCTTCACCCATCCCCCGCCGCCCGCCGCTGCTTGCACATGGCCCGCGATATGCGCAGAGTGCGTCACTCAGCCGCCCGGCGGCGCGGGCGCAAGCTCCGGGCCACACCCGGCCCACGGCGGCACGATCGGGGTATTGATTGATGACGCGACCGCTTTCCCTCCACCACCTTGTCGCCCCCGAGATATCGGCGGTCGAACTGGTCGAAATCGCGGCGACCCTTGGCTGCGACCATGTCTGCCTGTTCACCCAGGATCCGCAGGCCGGCATCGCCTTTCCCGTGGTCGACGATGCGCAGGCGGATGGCGTGTGCCGCGCGATGGCGCGCACCGGGGTCTCGGCCTATGGCGTGGCGTCTTTTGCCCTGTCGCCCACCACGTGGGTCGAGCTGTACGAACCGGCCCTCGCACGCGGGGCCATGCTCGGCGCCGCGCGGGCCAATGTCCGGCTGCTCGATGCCGACGATGCCCGCGTCACCGCCAACTTTGCCGCCTTTGCCGCGCTGGCGGCGCGCCATGGCATCTCGGCCGGCATCGAGTTCATGGGCTTTGGCGATGCCGACGCCCTGCCCCGCGCGCTGCGGGTCGTTGCCGCCGCCGGCGTTGGCAGCATCTCGGTCGACGCGCTGCACCTCGTCAGAACCGGCGCGACCATCGCCATGCTGCGCGCGATGGATCCCGCCCTGATCGGCTATGTCCAGCTCTGCGACGGGCCCCTGACAGCCACCGCCGCCGATTACCCCATCGAAGGCGCCGTCGATCGCCTCGCGCCGGGCGAGGGCGCCTTCCCCTTGCGCGACATCCTCGCCCTCCTGCCGGCCCATCAGCCGGTGTCGCTCGAAGTGCCGACCGCCTCGCTGCGGGCGCGCGGCATGGGCGCGCTGGAACGGGCCCGGCATGTCGTCGATGCCACCCGGCGCCTGCTCGCGGCCGGCTGATACCGCGCGGCAATCAGCCGCCTAGGCCCTTTCCAAGCGGCACGGAATGTGGTCATCTGCCCACCGGAGAGGCAATCCGCCCTCCCGCCAACCCGTCCGGCCCATGCCGGATGGGGATTTTTTTGCTGCCCGGGGGGGAATCGATGAAGCTTCTGGTTCATGGCGTTTGCGCTGCACTGCTGGTTGCGGGCAATATCCAGGCTGCCATGGCGCATGGCACCGTGCGCTACACGACCGTCTTCATCCCCATGCAAACCGGCCCCGTTGCCCCGCCGCACAACACCGGCGATCCCTCGCTCTATCTGCAATGCGACGGCAATCCGGCCCATATGAGCGATGCGGAGAAATTCGCGCGCTTCATGGGGGCCATCACCCTGCTCGGCCTGTTCGCGCCCCGGCCAGAGGTGCCCGAACCAGCCAAGCGCCTGTTCGCCGAGAAGGGCGTGGACGCTTGCAACCAGTTGATCGACGGTGTCGAGACGCCAACGAAAAAGCTGCCCGAGAACTTCGTGGCACGGCGCCTGCCGCTGATTCTGGCGCGCGCCGCGCATCAGATCGAGGCCAAGAACTACACCGCCGCCCTCGCCGATGTGAAGAAGGCGCGCGACGAGGCCAAGGCGGCAGGCCTTGCCGGCAATCCCTATTTCGAGCGCTCGATGGGCCTCTCCTTCAATCTGATGGAAGCCAGCGCCAATGTCGGCTTGAGCGATTTCGAGGCGGCCCGCAAAGTGGGCCTGGCCTCATTGGCCTTCTCCCGCTGGTCGGTGCTGCCCATGCTGGCCCGCAGGGATTTCGGGTCGGACCTGAACACCGGATCGCCTGACGAGGATGCCGCTCGCGAAGGCAGCGACAAGCTGTTCATCACCGACGCCCCCCTCCACGCCATGCTGCTGGAACAACGCGGCCGCTACGCGGAAGCCGCCGCCCTGCGCGAGGCGATCATCACGCGCGCGGGCATGATCGACAGCACGACAAAACTCGTCTGGCCGCTTGCCGCCGCCGCGCTGTCGCACGCCATGGCCGGCCAGTGGGACAAGGCCGACGAACGCGCGGAGGGTGCCCGCAAGGCGCTCGACAGCGCGGACCAGGCCGGCAAGCCCGATGCCTCACGCGCGCCCACCCTCGAATATCTGGATTTCTACCATGTGCTGAAACTTGCGCATGATGGCCGGATGGACGAGGCCCGCACCCTCTATGCCGCGCGCAGCGAATGGTCATCGCTCAGCCCCGGCCTGCGCTTCAACGTGTCCGACATGCTGCGCAAGGGCGCCCGCCCCGACCAGTTGACCGGCCCGCTGGCCCACAGCGGCGCCGAGCAGTTCAACGCCCAGCGGCAGCTCGCCCTGGCGCAGTTGCTGCAATACAACACCAATAACCAGTCGCTGTTCACCTATATCCTGCCTTACGCCAGCGTCGAGGATTACGAAAAATTGAGCGACGCCGTGTGGAACCTGAAACAGGAACGCTTCATCAAGAGCGATGCGCTGCCGAACTCGCGCTTCCATTCCATTTCCGGCGGGCTGACCTATCCGTCGCGCGAGACAATGCTGATCGCGCAGGACGCCATGCTCCTGCACGCCGCGCTGGCCGCCCGCGCGCAAGGTTTCAAGGGGCTGCTTTATTTCACGACCCGTTCGGTAAATGAAAGTTCGCTGGTCGCCTTCGTCAACCCCGGCCCAGACGTCCCGCCGCAGTTCTATATCGACGCCGATGCGGTGATCACGGAACTCCGCCAGCTCATCCCCTCGCCGGAAGACCTCGCCGCCCGCCGCGCCAAACCCGAAAAGTAGGGCGCCCCGCCCGCACCCGCCGCCCCCGGCCAGTCTGACCGCGCCAACCACCCCCGCCTGCGCGATAGCCCGCTTGAGCGGCCCCGTTCGGCGGGAACGGGAACCGCAATCGGTCTGATTCGCTGTGTCCCGCTTGATGGCGCTTCATGCCACCCGGCCAGCCCATCGCCAGCCCATCGCCAGCCCCATGCCAAATGGTGGGCAGCCAATTCCCGCGATTGGGATACGCCCCAGGGGGCCTGCGACCTGGGTCCCCCTCGCGTCCCGTTTCACAGCGAGCCCCGTGACAAAGCCCGCCGCGCGTGCCGCCCTTCGCAAGCCGATCGGCGCAACTTGTCATGAGACTGACAGCATCCCCGCCATTGCGTTTCCGATGCGGCTCGCGCAAAACCGCCCGATGCCCGAGGCTGATGCCCCCCCGACGCCCGATCCTGACGTAACCCGGGCAGGCTGGTGCCGCCGCCCTGTCATCGCCGGAACCGCGGGCGCGCTTATCATCGCGGCCTTGGCCGGGGTGGGCATTTGGCGGGTTGAACTGGCCGACCGGCTCCTCACCCACGAGATTCAGGCGATCCATCTGCCGATGCGGTGGCAGTTGCGCGGTATCGGTCTGGATGGCGCCGTTGTTGGCCGGGTCAGCATCGGCGATCCAGCCCGCCCCGATCTCACGATTGACCGACTGGAGGTGAAAACCGGGCCAAACGGCATTTCCCGCGTCACGCTGTGGGGCGTGCGGTTGCATGGCCGCCTCAGCCAAGGGCACCTCGGTTTCGGCAGCCTCGATCCCTTGCTCCACGCCCGCTCCGCGACGCCTTTCCGCCTGCCCGGCTGGGAACTGCGGGTGATAGACGCCCGCGCGGTGATTGATGGCGATGCCGGTATCATCCGGCTCAGCGCCTCTGGCGCCGGCCCGCTGCGCGACGGCTTTTCCGGCACGATCTCCGGCAATGCCCCGGCTGTGGCGCTCGGCGGCTGCGCCGGCAAGGGCAACGGGCTTGCGGCGCGAATCACGACTGCCGGCAGCCAGCCGCAAATCGATGGCAGGCTCTCCAGCGGGCAATGGGCCTGCGGCGGGGCGGTGTTCGCCCACCCCGGGCTCGCATTCAGCGCCCGGCTGGCTCCGGCGCTGGATGGCGGGGTCGCCCGGCTTGCACTGGGCCCGCTGAACGGCACCCCCGTCAGGGCGCGGGAGCTGGCGCTGGCCGGCCACTGGCGCTCGGCGTCCGGTGGCGAAGTGAGCGGCGAGGGCACGATTTCCGGCGACGCGGTCGCCCCCTCGGCGGCCGCGCTGGCCCCGCTGATGCAGGGTGTCGCCGCAGCCCGGGGCACCCTGGCGGCACCATTGCTCGCCAGCCTCGCCCACACCCTCTCCGTCCAGCAAGGCGCGCGGTTGAGCGGCCATTGGGCCTTGCGGGACGGCGACCAGGGGTTGACCCTGACCGTGCCGGAAGCCCGGCTCACCGGCCCGCAAGGCGACTGGCTGAGACTTTCTCGGCTGACGCTGAGCCCCGCCGGGCCGGTGGGCGATTTCGCGGTGGGCGGTGGCCTGCCCGCCCTCAACGGGTCCCTCTCGTCGGCAGGGCGCGGCCCCCATGCGCGGCTGATGGTGGCCATGCGCGGTGAAGGCTTCGCCGCCGGGGGCGCGCGTATCACGCTGCCTGCGGTGCAAGTGGTAAAAGCGGCCAATGGGGCGCTGGCCGCGCATGCGGCGGTGGTCCTTTCCGGGCCGCTGCCGGGCGGCCGGGTGGAAAATCTCGCGCTGTCGCTCAACGGCGGCTGGACTGCCCAAAAGGGGCTGCTGCTGGGCACCACCTGCACGCCGGTGCGGGCGGACAGGCTGGTGTTCGGCAGCGTGGCCCTGCGCCAGCCGGCGGCCAGCCTGTGCCCGCTGGCGGAGGCTTTGGTAAAAGTCGGCGCCGGCCCCACCCGCGTCGGCGGGCAGGTCGTTCGGCTGGCGCTGGCCGGGTCGGTGGCGGGCGAAGCCATGCGCGTGACCAGCGGGCCCTTGGCCCTCGCCTGGTCCCCAACCGGGCAGGGCATGCTCTCCGCCAAGGGCCTGGCGGTGTCGCTGGGGGCGGGCGGCAGCGCGGGCGGGGGCGCCTCGCGTTTCGCGCTGGCATCAATTTCGGGCAAGCTCGGCCGCGCGGGATGGGATGGCGCCTTTGCCGGCGCAGACGTCGCGCTCGGCGCCGTCCCGGCGGATCTCGCCAACGCCGCCGGGCAGTGGAACTGGAGCAATGGCACCTTGCGGCTGGCTGGCATGGGCTTCCAGTTGAAGGACCGTGCCGCCGACGCGCGGTTTTACCCGTTGGTTGCGCGCGGCGCCTCGCTGGAATTGCGACAGGGCGTCATCCACGCCGCGGCGACCCTGCACGAGCCGAAAACCGACCGCGAGGTGGCGCGGCTGACGGTGGTGCACGATCTGTCGGCGAGCAGCGGCCGGCTGGACTTCACCGTGCCCGCCCTGTCCTTCGACAAGCGGCTGCAACCCGAGGGGCTCTCCCCGCTGATGCTCGGCATCATCGCCAATGCCTCGGGTGCGGTATCTGGCGAGGGCGAGGTCGGCTGGCACGGCGGAAAGCTGACCAGCCACGGCAGTTTCGCCACCTCCGGGTTCGATTTCGCCGCCCCCTTCGGCCCGGTGAAGGGCCTTTCGGGGCACGTGGTTTTCACCGACCTCCTCGGCATGGTCACCGCGCCCGATCAGCATATGCACATCGCCAGCATCAACCCCGGCATCGAGGTAAACGATGGCGAGGTCTCCTTTGCCCTCCAGCCGGGCGGGGTGTTGGCGTTGAACGGGGTGCAGTGGCCCTTCATCGACGGGCGGCTCCGTCTGCTGCCCATCCGCATGGTGCTCGGCGCTGCCGAGTCGCGCCGTTACGAGCTGGTCATCGAGGGGTTGAACGCGTCCAAGTTCCTGCAATACCTCGACCTTGCCAACATAAGCGCCACCGGCACCTTCGATGGCCATTTGCCGCTGGTCTTCGAGGGCGGCGTCGGGCGGATCGAGGGCGGGCTGTTGACGGCGCGACCGGGCGGGGGCAGCATCTCCTATGTCGGCGCGCTCAGCTATCGCGACATGGCGCCGATGGCCAATTATGTTTTCCGCATGTTGCGTTCGCTGAAATACACCGACATGCAGATCGGCATGGCAGGCCCGCTGGATGGAGATATTGTAACCCGCATGCAACTGAAGGGGGTGGGACAGGGGCCGGGAGCCTCGCGCAATTTCCTGAGCCGGCAGATCGCCCGCGTGCCGATCCAGTTCAACATCAACGTCCGCGCGCCGTTTTACCGGATGGTGACCTCGTTCAGATCGTTTTCCGACCCCTCGCTGCTGGCCGATCCGCGCACGCTGGGGCTGGTCGGATCGGATGGGCGGCCCCTTCACGTCAAGGCGCCGCTGGAGATCAGCTCCAGACCCGCTCTCGCCGGAGACCCCCCACCCACGGGCGAAGCCCGGACACCACCCGCGCCATTGGCGGCGCAACCGGGCATTCAGCCCCCAGTCAGCGAGCACAGGCCATGAATACACCCAGGTTGATCAACCCCCTTCAGGCGGCAAAGCCTTTCGCGGCAACGCCTTTGGCGGCAACACCTTTGGCGACAGCGCCTCTCCAAGCCGGCAGGATGGATCGCCGGCGCTGGCAAGGGGCGATAGCAAGTGGAGCGACAATAGCGATGTGCGGGGCGATGTGCGGGGCGCTCTCGGCCTGTATCACGGTAAACGCGCCGTCCAAGCCGATCGTCATCGAACTCAATATCAACATCAAGCAGGAAGTGGTTTATCGTCTCGCCGCCGATGCGGGCAAGACGATCGATAGCAACAAGGAAATCTTCTGATGCGCACCCGGATCTCTCACAGGGCCTTGCTGGCACTCGCCGGCGGCTGCGCCATCGCCGCGCTGGTCCCCTCCGCCATGGCCGAGGGGCGCGACCCCGCCTATGCCGCCGCCCGCGCGCGCGGCGATGTGGGCGAAAAGGTCGATGGTTATCTGGGGCTGGTCGGCGCGGGCGATCCGGCGTTGAAGCGCATGGTGGAAGACCTCAATATCCGGCGCAAGGCGGTCTATGCCGAACACGCGCAGGCCCAGCATGCCACGGTGGAGGAATATGCCTTCACCTCCGGCTGCCACCTGATCGAGGCCACGGTGCCCGGCGAGAAATACCAGGCCCCGGATGGCACATGGCACGTGCGCACCAGCGCCCCCCCGCTCCGGGATGCCCGCTGCCCCTAGGCCCGGGCGCTCCCGGTTAAGCGCCGGGGTGCGGCCGGGCGGCGGAATGTCTGGCAGGTTTCGACGGGCGCGGTTCAGGCCGCGACCGTCAGGCACGTTGGCGATTGCCCCGAAGAATCGCATGCTGCCTGGTATGACAGCGCCGTGGCACGCAAGCTGATACCTCAGGTTGCACTGGCAAAATTGCCGTTCCATCCCCATTTGAGGGTATGGCAACCGATACACCCAAAACGATCGTCTCCATCGTCGGTCTCGACAAGACCTACAACGGTGGCCACCACGCGCTAAAGTCGGTCGATCTGGAAATCTACCGTGGCGAGATCTTCGCCCTGCTGGGGCCAAACGGTGCCGGGAAGACGACGCTGATCGGCATCGTTTGCGGGCTTGTCCGCGCCACCGGCGGCACGGTAATAGCCGACGGCCACGACATCGCGCATGATTATCGCGCCGCGCGGGCGAAGATCGGGCTGGTGCCGCAGGAATTGTCGACCGACATGTTCGAGACGGTGTGGCACTCGGTGAATTATAGCCGCGGCCTGTTCGGAAAGCCGCGCGACCATGCCCATGTCGAGCAGGTGCTGCGCGATCTTTCGCTGTGGGAGAAGCGCAACAGCAAGATTGGCGCGCTCTCCGGCGGGATGAAGCGCCGCGTCCTGATCGCGAAGGCCTTGTCGCACGAGCCGACGATCCTGTTCCTGGACGAGCCGACCGCTGGTGTTCACGTCGAACTGCGCCGCGACATGTGGGAAATGGTCCGTGCCCTGCGCGATCGGGGCGTCACCATCATCCTCACCACCCATTACATCGAGGAAGCCGAGGAGATGGCTGATCGCATCGGTGTGATCGATGGGGGAAAGATCATTTTGATCGAGGAGAAGCACGCGCTGATGCAGAAGCTTGGACGGACGCGTGTGACCATCGGATTAAATGAACGGCTCGATGTGATACCCCCGGCGCTGGCCGACGAACGCCTCGCGCTGGCCGACGATGGGAGGTCGCTGGTGCTCACCCTGATGGGAGAGGACGATGGCGCGACCGGCGCCGCCGATCTGATCAAGCGGCTCAGTGCCGAGGGCGTCGAATTCCGTTCGATCGATACGGCGAGATCGTCGCTCGAGGATATTTTTGTCGATCTGGTGGAGAAGCGGCCATGAACCTGTACGCGGTGCGCGCCATCTACACGTTCGAACTGGGTCGCACGATCCGGACCCTGTTTCAGAGTCTGGCCTCGCCGGTGATATCCACGTCGCTGTATTTCATCGTGTTTGGATCCGCCATCGGATCACGGATGCATACCATCGACGGCGTCAGCTATGGCGCCTTCATCGTGCCGGGCCTGATCATGCTCGCATTGCTGACAGAGAGTGTTTCCAACGCTTCGTTCGGCATCTATCTTCCGCGCTTCACCGGCACGATCTACGAATTGCTGTCGGCACCGGTATCGGCGTTCGAGGCGCTGCTGGGCTATGTCGGCGCGTCGGCAACAAAGTCAGCAATTCTGGGCTTCATCATCCTGGGCACAGCGCGGTTATTCGTCCCGTTCGAGATAATTCATCCCTTTTGGGCATTCGCGTTTTTGATCCTGATCTCGGTCAGCTTCAGCCTGTTCGGCTTCATCCTGGGGCTATGGGCCGACGGCTTCGAGAAGCTTCAGGTCGTGCCGATCATGATCATAACGCCGCTCACATTCCTTGGTGGCACCTTTTATTCGATCTCGATGCTGCCGCCGGCTTGGCAGACCGTTACGATGTTCAACCCGATCGTTTATCTGGTGAATGGCTTCCGTTGGTCGTTTTATGGCCATTCGGATGTTGGCGTCCTATTCAGCGTGGGCATGATCATCATGTTCATGGCCTTGTGCGTCGCGATCATCGCCTGGATCTTCAAGACCGGCTGGCGCCTGCGCACCTGAAAATCGTCGGGCACGACCGCTTTGATGGCCACTGGCGCTGGAGGCCGCTGAGGGCAACAGCCACTTGACGCGGCGGCGACACGCCGTCCGGGCCCGGCGCCATGGCGGCCATTAGTGCCGCCGCGCCGATTACCGTGTTGCCGCCATCCCTTCGCGTTCCGCCAGAGGCTCGATCCGGGCGCATTGCCGGGCCGGGTCCGTCCAGTCGCTTCACGCTCCTTGCGCGTGAGCGTGGGTGTCGGAGCATTTGCCTTCAGTTTTCGAACGGCCCGCACGCCTTCCGCGCGGGCCGCTGGCAACACCGCGCCAATCTGGTAGACGCTGATACACCAACAGATCGGTTCAATCTCAATGCGCTTGCTTCTTGTCGAGGATGACGCGGCACTGGCTGCCGCGCTGATCGCCGATCTCAACCGGCGCGGCTTTGCGAGTGATGCCGCCGTCAACGGCGAGGATGCCGCGCACTTCCTCCAAACAAGCCAGTATGGTGCGATGATCCTCGACCTTGGCTTGCCCGATGGCGACGGGCTGGATCTGGTCCGCAAGCTGCGCGCGCAGGCCGATCCCTTACCGGTATTGGTGCTCACGGCCCGGGGCGATCTGGAATCGCGCATCGTCGGGCTCGAAGCCGGCGCTGACGATTACCTTGCAAAGCCCTTTTCTCCCGACGAGCTGGTGGCGCGGTTGCGTGCCATCCTGCGGCGCGGAGGCACCTACCAGGGGCGCGAGATCGTGTGCGGCAATCTTGCCTTCGATACCGACAACACGCAGCTGACGGTTGCAGGACAGTCGGTTGCTGTATCCCCGCGAGAGGCAGCGCTACTGGACCTGTTATTGCGCCGCACAGGCCTCGTTGTTACCAAACGCCTCGCGGAGGATCAGTTGTTCGGTGCTCAGGACTTGCTCGGCTCCAACGCCATCGAGGTCTATGTCCATCGCCTGCGGCAGAAGCTCGACGCGGCGGGCAGTTCGGTGGAGATCGTCACCATTCGCGGTGTCGGCTATCTGCTGAGGCCGGCGGCATGATCGCCAAAACCAGGCTGCTGTCGGGTTCGCTGCTGACGCGCATCCTGGTCGTGGAGGCGTTGACCATCGTGGCCGCCTGTATCGCGCTGCCACTGCTTGCGCGCGGCATGCTCACCAACAGTGTCACCCGCATCGAGAACGACCTTCTGCTCGGCCAGGCCGAAACCGTGGCCAGAGGCCTCAGCCATGCATCAGGATCGGCGCCAGGTGCCGGTTGGCATGTCGACCTCGGCGAGGCGCTGCGGCCGATTTACGCCACTGGCTATGATGGCCGCGCCTTTGCCGTAGTCGACGCGCAGCATCACCTGTTGGCAGCGAGCCGCTATGCGTCGCCGGCGCTGTGGCCGCCAATGCCGTATTCCGCTCATATGCAACGCTTCGAGACCGGGTCTCTGGTTGGCCTCCGGTTGCCGGTCGAAGTCGATAGAGCGCGCCTGTGGGTGGTGGTGACACAGGACCAGACACGTCCCGGCGCTGTGGTCGATGATGTCGTCCGTGCCTTTCTGCCGCGCTACCTTGTCGGGCTGGTGGCTCTGCTGCTGCTGATGCCGCTGATTAACGGGATCATCCTGTGGCACTCCTTCCAGAAGCTGCGCCGGGTTGCCCACGAAGCCGGGGCAATCAGCCCGCAGGCCCTGCACGCCAGACTGGACGAGAGCGGGCTGCCCTCCGAGGCACGCGCGCTGGTGCGGGCCACCAACGAACTGCTGGAGCGGGTGCAGGCCGCGTTTCACCTGCAGGAAGAATTCGCCGGCAATGTCGCCCATGAATTGCGCACGCCGCTGGCCGCGCTGAGGGTACAGATCGGGCTGATTGATGACGGGCCGGTACGCGATACCATGATCCGCCAGATCGAGCGTATGTCGCATGTGCTCTCGCAATTGCGCGATCTGGCGTCGCTTGAAAGTGCCAACAGCGCCGAGATGGCCGCACTGGACCTTTCGGAACTGGTGATCGGGCTCGTCGCCGAGATGACGCCAGAGATCCTCAACCAGGCGCGCAGTATCGCCGTTGTCGGTGAGGAACAGGCGATCCTGGTGCTTGGCAACCGCGTGCAGATCAATATCGCGCTGCAAAACCTCATCGACAATGCGCTCAAGCACACGCCGGGTGGCCACCATATCGAGGTCAGCCTGGGGGCCGAGGGCAGCGTCCGGGTTGCCGATGATGGCCCTGGCATTGCGGAGGATGATTCCCCGCATCTGGTGCGGCGTCTGTGGCGCGCCGATCAGCAGCGCAGCGATGGCGCCGGGCTTGGCTTGTCGATCGTGCAACGCATCGTGGATTCTCATCACGGCCGGCTGGAGATCGGCAGGTCGGCCAGGGGCGGGGCGTTGTTTTCGCTGATTCTGCCGCTCGCGCCACGCCCGTAAGGCGCCTGTAAGCATCGCCTCGTAGGGCCGGGGGAGCTTCGCTGAACAGGCCGCCCTCCACTGATGACCGATATCACGACCCACGAAAGCGGCGCCGGGCAGGATACCCCGATATTCGAGCTGGATGCGGCCCGGCAAAAGCGGGTGGTGATTGGCGCTGTTCTGGCGGTGGTCGTGCTGTTCTGGGGTGCGCCCGCGGCTTGGCACGCGCTGTTTCCGCCGCCAGCCGAAGCGCCCCCCGCGGCCGACGATGGCACCTTTGCCGCCACGCAGAAGCAATGGGAAACCCTGCGCTTCGAGACAGTGCATCGCCAGAACCTGCAAAACGCGGTCACCACGGACGGCAAGATCGCGGTGGACGATGACCACACCACGCAGGTTTTCTCGCCGTTCACCGGCCGCGTCACCCGCGTTTTCGTGCAGGCTGGCGACAGGGTAAAGGCGGGCTCGCCGCTGTTCGCGGTGGTCGCCAACGAGGCCGCGCAAAGCGACGCCGACATTCTGGCCACCACCGCCCAGTTGCAAGCGGCGCAAGCCGCCGAGGCCCGCCAGCACGATCTGGTGCAGCACGATGGCGCCGCGATAAAGGACTGGGAACAGTCCAGGGTCGATCTGGCAACGGCGCAGGGGGCCGCCGCCGCCGCCCATGCGCGCCGGCAGGCGCTTGGCGCCAGCATCGCCCATGGCGAGGCCATTGTGCGCGCGCCGGTGGGCGGCGTGGTCACCCAGCGGCTGATCGGCGTCGGGCAGAACATCGCCAGCGCGGCCGGCGGCGGGGCGACGCAGGCCTTCACCATCAGCGATTTCACCAAGGTCTGGGCCGTGGGCAACCTGCGCGAGGAAGACGCCGGCAAGGTCCACGTCGGGCAGGAGGCGCTGGTTACCCTGCTGGTCGACCCCAGCCACCCGATCCACGCGCGCGTCAGCTATGTGGCACCCATGCTGGACCCTGTGTCGCGACGCCTGACCGTGCGCGCGGTGCTCGACAATCGCGACGGCCGCCTGAAGCCGGAAATGTACGCCAGCTTCGCCTTGCTCACCGGGGGCGGCCAAACCATGCTCTCCGCGCCCGAAAGCGCGGTGATCTTCGAGGGCAGCACCGCCCGCGTGTGGGTGGCGCGCGCCAGTGATCATCACCTGGGGGTAAGGGCCGTGCAGACCGGGGCCACGGTGGATGGCCGGGTGGAGATACTGGACGGGCTGAAGGACGGCGAAACGGTGGTTACCGCCGGTTCGCTGTTCATCGACCGCGGCGCCAGGGCCGATTGAGGCCAGCGCCATGAAGCCCCGCCGATGAACCCCATTGTCGCCTTTGCCCTGAAGCAGCGCCTGATGATCCTGGCGCTGCTCGGCCTGTTCCTCGTGGGCGGCATCATCGCCTTCCGCATCCTTAACATCGAGGCCTATCCAGACCCGGTGCCGCCGATGGTCGAGGTCGTCACCCAATCCAGCGGCCAGTCGGCGGGCGAGATCGAGCGGGCGATCACCATCCCCATCGAGATCCAGCTGGCGGGCATCAAGAACGTCAAGAAGGTGGAGACCATCTCGCTGTTCGGCCTGTCGGACGTGCGGGTGCAGTTCACCTATGATTACGGTTACGAGGAAGCCGAGCAGAAGGTCATCAACGCGCTGACCCAGTTGCCCCCGCTGCCGGGCGGCGCGCAGCCGGGCATCTCGCCGGAAAGCCCGATTGGCGAGATCTATCGCTATCGCATTGCCGGCCCGAAGAACTACTCCGTCACCGATCTGAAAACCCTGCAGGACTGGGTGCTGCAGCGCCGGTTCAAGGCGGTGCCCGGCGTGGTGGATGTCAACGGCTGGGCGGGCAAGAGCAAGACCTATGAGGTGACGATCGACCAGCACAGACTGGTGGCCTATGGCCTGTCCATCGGCCAGGTGCTCACCGCGCTGAACAATGCCAACGGCAATGTCGGCGGGCAGACCATCAACCTTGGGCCCCAGGCGGCGGTGGTGCGCGGCGTCGGCCTGATCCACACCATGGATGACATCCGCGACACGATGATCGTGGCCAACAATGGCAAGCCGGTGCAGATCAAGGACGTCGCCACCGTGCAGGTGGGCAATCAGCCGCGCCTCGGCATCGTCGGGCAGGATAACGACGACGACATCGTCCAGGGCATCATCCTGATGCGGCGCGGCGAGGAAAGCCTGCCGACACTGCAGCGCGTCGAGGCCGAGGTCGACAAGATCAACGCCGAGGGCATCCTGCCGCCGGGCGTGCATCTGGTGAAGATCTACGACCGCACCGACCTGATCAACGTGACCACCCATACCGTGCTGGAAAACATGGTGGTGGGCGTGGTGCTGATCTTCCTGGTGCAGTGGATTTTCCTGGGCACCTTCCGCAGCGCGGTCATCGTGGCGGCCACCATCCCCTTTGCCCTCGCCTTTGCCATCATCATCATGGTGTTGCGGGGGGAATCCGCCAATCTGCTGTCGGTGGGGGCGATCGATTTCGGGCTGATCGTCGATGCCACGGTGATCATGGTGGAGAACATCTTCCGCCACCTCAGCCAACCGCGCCACGACCGCTTCCAGAAGGGTGGCGCGCTGGATCGGCGCGGCGGCATCCAGAGCTTCTTCGGCAAGCTGGGCACTATCGAGCTTTCCGCCGCCGAGGTGAACAAGGCGATCTTCTTTGCCGCCGCCATCATCATCGCCGGCTTCCTGCCGCTGTTCACCCTCACCGGGGTGGAGGGCCACATCTTCGGCCCGATGGCGCGCACCTATGCCTATGCGATCATCGGCGGGCTGGTGGCCACCTTCACCGTCGCCCCGGTGCTTTCGGCCCTGTTGCTGAAGGACAGGGAGGAGGAGAAGGAAACCGCAATCGTTCGCCACATGCGCCGCGTGTATGATCCGGCGCTGCGCTTCGCGCTGGCCAACCGCACGGTGGCGCTGGGCGGCATGGGCGCGCTGCTGCTGGCGGCTATCATCGCCGTCTCCAGCCTGGGCATGGAGTTCCTGCCGAAGCTGGAGGAGGGCAACTTCTGGATCCGCGCCACCATGCCCCAGTCGGTCAGCCTGGAGGAGGCGCAGGGCTACGCCAACCGCATGCGCCACATATTGATGAAATATCCCGAGGTGCAGACCGTGGTCAGCCAGTTGGGTCGCCCCGATGATGGCACCGACACCACCGGCTTCTTCAACGCCGAATTCTATGTGCCGCTGAAACCCACGCGCGACTGGCCCAGCGGCATGACCAAGGAAAAGCTGACCAGGCAGGTCAGCGAGGAACTGGCCGCCCCATTCCCGGGCGTGGAATTCGAATTCTCGCAGAACATCGAGGATAACGTCGAGGAAGCGGCCAGCGGCGTGAAGGGGCAGAACTCGGTCAAGCTCTATGGCAACGATCTGGTGGCCTTGGAAAAAACCGCCAATCAGATCAAGGGCATCATGGCCGGGGTGCGCGGCATCACCGATATGTCGGTGTTCGATGCGCTGGGCCAGCCGACCATCAACATCCGGATCGACCGCGACAAGGCCGCGCATTACGGCCTGGCGCCCGGCGATGTGAACGCGGTGGTGCAGGCGGCCATTGGCGGCCAGAGCGCGGGCAATCTTTACGAATACGGCTCGGATCGCAATTTCCCGATCATGGTTCGCCTCGCCCCCCACTTCCGCCAGAGCCTCGACGCCATCCGCGCCATTCCGGTGGCGGTGCCCAACGCGGCCGGCGGAACCTCGCAGATTCCGCTTTCCACCGTGGCGGATATCCGCCTCGAGTCCGGCTATTCCTTCATCTACCGCGAGAACCAGTCGCGCTATATCCCCATCGGCTTTGCCGTGCGCGGGCGCGATCTCGGCAGCGCCATTCTGGAGGCGCAGGCCAGGATCGACAAGCAGGTGGTGCTGCCACCGGGCGCCCGGCTGGAATGGGTGGGCGAGTTCGGCGAGCTGCAGGCGGCGATGGCCCGGCTGGAGGTCGTGGTGCCGATCAGCTTCCTGGTGATCGGGCTGCTGCTGTTCCTCAATTTCGGCTCGTGGCGCGATACGCTGCTGGCGGCCAGCGTGATGCCGATGGCGCTGGTGGGCGGCATATTCGCGCTGTTTTTCACCGGCACGCCGTTCTCGGTTTCGGCGGCGATCGGCTTTATCGGCCTGTTCGGCATTTCGGTGATGGGCGGCATTCTGGTGCTGTCCTGCTATAATCAGCTGCTGGGCACCGGCATGGATCGCAGCGCGGCCGTGCTGCATGCCGCGCGCACCCAGTTCCGCCCGGTGATGATGACCTGTGTGGCCGCCTGCGTCGGCCTGCTGCCGGCGGCGGTGGCCACGGGCATCGGCAGCCAGGTGCAAAAGCCGCTGGCGCTGGTGGTGGTGGGCGGCATCCTGCTGGCGCCGGTGCTGATCCTGATCGTGCTGCCGGTGATGATCGAGATGTTTTCCAACCGGCGCCCGCGCGCCGAACAGAACGGCGTGGATTGGTTCGAGGACAAGCCGGCGCGCAAGCCCGATGCCGATGGCCCCATTCCCGAGGGCGGCGCATGATCCGCCCGGCCGGTTCCCTTGCCGCGCTCGTTCCGGCCATGGCATTAGCCGCCTGCGCCGCCGGGCCGGATTTCCACGCGCCCGCGCCGCCCGCCCAACAGGCCTACACCCCGCAGCCCATCACCACCGCTGGCGAGCAAAGGCTGAGCCCCGCGCCGGTGGATGCCCGCTGGTGGACGCTGTTCGGCTCCCCCGAGCTGAACGCGCTGGTGGATCAGGCGCTGGCGGCCAATACGGATCTCGCCGCCACCCGCGCCGCGCTGAAGGCCGCGCGCGAAAGCTGGCTGGCCTCGCGCGGGGCCCTGCTGCCCACGGTGGATGCCTCTGCCGGCACCAGCCGCAACAAGGGCACCGCGTATCTGGCTCCGGCCCTCAGCAACAACAGTTTCGACTATAATCTGCAAACCGCGCAGGTAACCGTCGGCTACACGCTCGATCTGTTTGGCGGTATCCGGCGGCAGGTTGAATCCGCCCGGGCACAATATCTGGCCCAGCGCTATCAGGCCGAAGCGGCGCGGATCTCGCTGATCACCAATGTCGTGGCCGCCGCCTTCCAGCAGGCTTCACTGCGCGATCAGGTTGCCGCACAGGCCCGCGTGGTGGCGCTGGCGGAGCAGCAGGCCACCATCACCCGCCGCCAGTTGGCCGACGGGCAGATCGCGGGCACCGATGTCATGGCACAACAGGCCGCGCTCGCGCAGGCCCGGCTGGCGCTGTCGCCGCTGCGCAAGGCTCTGGCGCAGGCGGACGACCAGCTGGCCTACCTCACCGGCCGTTCACCCGCCGACCCGGCGCTGCCCGGGGTGGATCTGGCCCGGGTCACGCTGCCCCACGCCCTGCCGCTCAGCCTGCCCGCCGAACTGGTGCGCCAGCGCCCGGATGTGCGCGCGGCGGAAGAGAACCTGCATGCCGCCAGCGCCCAGCTGGGCGTGGCGATTGCCGCGCGCCTGCCGCAGATCACGCTGGTGGCCAGTGGTGGCGGCTCGGCGGCGAATTGGGCCAATCTGCTGGGTCCGGCGAATACGTTCTGGACGCTGGGGGCCGGTATCAGCCAGCCGGTCTTTGCCGGCGGCGCGCTGCTCCACCGTCAGCGCGGCGCGCAGGCGCAGCTGGATCAGGCCCGCGCGGTCTATCGCTCTGCCGTGCTCACCGCGTTTCAGAACGTGGCCGATACGTTGCATGCGCTGCGGGAAGACGCCGATGCCCTCGCCGCCGCCGAGGCCGCCCGCCACAGTGCCGAGGCCAGCTATGCCGTGGCCCAGCGCCAGCACGATATGGGCGAGGCATCGCTTGTCGCGGTCATCATCACCGAGCAGGCCCTGCACGCCGCCCGGCAGACCGCAACACAGGCGCAGGCGCAGCGCCTGTCAGACACCGCCGCCCTGTATCAGGCCCTCGGCGGCGGCTGGTGGAATCAGCCGGCGTAAAGGGCCGACCAGCCCCCGCAGCCAGCGAATGGCGAAAATGGCGACTGAACAGGGCAAGCCGCGCGCGACGAACGAACCGCGGATGATCGGGTAAAGGTCAGATTGGCGGCCATCATGGAGCCAACGCGCCTGCTCGCCAGCGCCCGCCATTCGCCCGCGCGGCAAAGTACGGAGGCCATCCGCCATAATGATCCGCCGACCCTCGGGCTTGGCATTTCGGATTGGTAAGCGCCATATTCCGCCACTTTCCTGGCAAGTGCCCCCCCCATGGCGGCCACCTCGACCATACCCCAGCGCATGGCCCCCAATAGATGGTGGCTCTAGGTAGACGCTGTTGGACGCGGGTGGCCTGACAAGTGCAGGAATTTGAAGGTTTTCCGGGGATCGGCCAGACGAATACGGACGTCTACGAACAGGGGGCTGGAGCGGTAGCGGGAACCGCAAAAGCCCCTAAAAGTAACGCATTTCAGCCATTCTTAAGGAGCGTTATTAGACGCATACCCCCAATCATACCCCCAATTGTGCCGGATGGGGGCGAACGGTGGCGGCTATCTCTTCCCGGATCAGGCGTCGCGTGCCGTGATGTTCCGTGTTCCGGACAGGATGGTTTCGGCAGTGATCTTCAGTCGGCTGCCATCGGTTCAGTTTGTCAGACTATGCTCCCTCCAGACTGTTCTTGTGTTCTGAAAATCCAGCGCTAATCGGTTAGCGGTAATCCGTCCAAAGGAGGCATTTGTGCCTGATTTCAAGCCCACGCTCCTCGTATATACTTGGGACGGGTCATCACCACCGCTCGACTTGGTCGTTAAGGACGCCGCGCCTGATTTCGACCTCCTGCTGTTTGACTATAGCGGCAAGGCGACACCTCCGGAGGGCATCGCGGTGCTCTCGGTGAAGACCGAGTGCAAGGGCGAAATTTATCGTGAAGTCCACCGCTGGCTCGCCGCCGCTGCAACTGGCTATGAGTACGTTGGCCTGCTGGACGACGATATCGAGACCAGCTGGTCCGATATCAACCGCATGCTGGAGATCGCGCGCGCGCGCGGGCTCGACAGTTTCGCCGCCAGTCTCAGTGCCGATAGCTACCACTCTCACGCCAAATTCCTGCACAAAGCCGGTGGCGATGTGCGGCCGATCGACTGGGTAGAGGTGATGATGCCATTCTATCGTACCGAGCTGTTTATGGCTGGAGGCGCATACTATGCGGATTCGATCTCGTCTTATGCGCTCGACCAGTTCGTCATGACGGCGTTGCAGAAGCTGACCGGATACAATCGCGTGGCCGTGATCGACGCGATTGTCGCCCGGCACCGGCGCCCGATCACCAGCGACGACAAGGTTTTTGCGAATGGTCTCACCGCACAGCAGGAACGTCCGATCCAGAGGCGCAAGGCCATGGCGCAGGTAGCTGCCCAGCGACCTGACCTGTTGGGCTCGCGCTGGTATTTCCAGACCTTCTCGCCATGGTGTGGCCCTGGCCGCTTCTGGCCGCTGCGGCTGCTTGCGCCATGGTTGTGGCTGCGGGCCCTTCCACACCGCCGGTCGCGGGAGTAGGCCGCCCCACGCCCACGCCCAGTTTGCTAGGGCGCGGGGTGCGTTTCTGCCAGCCTCAAAAGATATTTCCCGTAATTCGTTTTTTTGTAAAGCGTGCCCAGCGCCACAAGCTGATCACGATCGATAAAGCCCTGAGCATAGGCAATTTCCTCCAGGCAGGCGATTTGCATTCCTGTGCGTTTCTGAATGGTGCGGACAAATTCCGATGCCTCGATCAAGCCATCGTGCGTGCCGGTATCCAGCCAAGCATAGCCCCGTCCCATGATTTCGACATGGAGCGAGTCATCCTGCATGTACATGCGGTTGATATCGGTAATTTCCAGTTCCCCCCGCGCGGAAGGACGCACCCGGGAGGCAAAATCCACCACGCGGTTGTCGTAGAAATACAATCCCGTCACCGCGTGGCTGGACTTGGGAAGTTCCGGCTTTTCCTCGATGCTGACCGCCCGGCCTTGGCCATCGATCTCGACCACGCCATACGCACTCGGATCATCCACGTGATAGGCGAAAACGGTGGCGCCAAGGCTGCGCGCGCGCGCGTGCCCGATCAGCTCGGTGAGGTGCGCGCCAAAAAAGATATTGTCTCCCAGAACCAGCGCCACCTGGTCCGAGCCAATAAAGTCCGCGCCAATCAGAAACGCCTGCGCCAGGCCCTCGGGTCTCGGCTGGATGGCATAGCTGATTGTCAGCCCCAGCGCGCCGCCGTCGCCAAACAACTTGTGATAATTGTCGATATACTCCGGCGACGAGACGATCAGTATCTCGCGAATGCCGGCCATCATCAGCACCGAGAGCGGATAATAGATCATCGGCTTGTCATAGACCGGCAGCAATTGCTTGTTGATCGCGAGCGTGGCGGGGTGGAGGCGGGTTCCCGAGCCACCGGCAAGAACTATCCCTTTCAAAGTACTATCCTTTGAGGCGCTGATCGAGGACAGCGCCAATCGCAGTCTGCCAATCGCGCGGCGTAAAGCCGAAGTTAGTTGTGAAATTGTCGATTGCCAGCACCGAGTTTGCCGGGCGCCTTGCCGGTGTTGGGTAGTTTGCGGTCGCGATGCGGTTAAGCGTGGGCGTCTGGAGACCGGCGGCGGCGGCGCGCGCGAAGACGAAGGCGGCAAGGTCAAACCACGTCGCCTCACCACCATTCACAAAGTGCCAAATCCCGCTGGCAACCGATCGCTCGGTGAGGGCGCGCGTCAGGACCAGCAAAGCGGCGGCAATGTCGTCGGCCGATGTGGGGCAACCGAACTGGTCGTCCACCACCGACACCACATCGCGCTCGGCCCCGAGGCGGAGCATGGTATTGACGAAGTTCCTGCCCTCGACACTGATCACCCATGCCGTGCGCAGGATGGCGTAACGGCAACCACTCCCGGCGATAGCCCGCTCTCCGGCCAGCTTGGACGCGCCGTATATGTTGATGGGGCTGGTCAGGTCGCTCTCGGCATAGGGCCCGGTCTTGCTGCCGTCGAATACATAGTCAGTTGAGACATGGATGAGCGGGATATCCAGCCCTACAGCGATGCGCGACAGGACTTCGGGCGCCACCGCATTGCAGACATAGGCTTCCTCCGGCGTGGCTTCCGCCTGATCAACAGCGGTAAAGGCCGCGCAGTTGATGATGGCATCATAACCACCGGCAGCCAGATAGGCGGCCATGCTCCGCGCATCGGCCAGATCGAACGTCTGGCGCGGCGGCGCCTCAACCGCATAGCCCTGTGCCACAGCCAGCGCCGCCACGGCGCCACCCACCTGCCCCGATACTCCCGTGATCAACAGGCGCAGGGCATTCACTGGGCTATCCCCAGCCGCTCGCCCCGGTAAGCGCCGGACAGAATGTCGCGCCACCAGCTTTCATGGTCCAGATACCACGAGATCGTCTTGGCGATGCCGCTCTCAAAGCTCTCCTGCGGGCTCCAGCCCAGCGTGTCGCGGAGCTTGCTGGCGTCGATGGCATAGCGGAAATCATGGCCGGGCCGGTCCGCCACGAAGGTAATCTGGCCACGGTACGAGGCGCCATCGGCGCGCGGGCGCAACCTGTCGAGTGCGTCACACAACGTGTGCACCACAGCCAGATTGGTCCGTTCCGAGCTTCCGCCGACCATATAGCTTTCACCAACACACCCGCGCTCGAATACCGCGACCAGCGCACGCACATGATCATCGACATACAGCCAATCGCGTACATTGCCGCCGGTGCCATAGACGGGGAGGGGTTCACCCGCCAACGCCTTGATGATCATGAGTGGGATAAGCTTTTCGGGAAAATGGTAAGGGCCATAATTGTTCGAGCAGTTGGTAATCAGCACCGGCAGGCCAAAGCTGTGATACCATGCTCGCACCAAGTGGTCAGACCCGGCCTTTGATGCCGAATAGGGCGAGCGCGGATCATAGGCGGTGGCTTCGGTGAAATGCCCCTCGTCCCCCAACGCACCAAAGACTTCATCCGTCGATATGTGGTGAAAGCGGAAAGCCTCCCGCCTACCGGCAGGCAGGGCCTTCCAATAGTCGTGCGCGGCCTGCAATAGCGTGAATGTGCCCACCACATTGGTTTCAATAAAGGCGGCCGGCCCATCCAGCGAGCGGTCCACATGCGATTCAGCGGCCAAATGGGTGATGATGTCGGGCTGAAATTCCGCCACCAGCCGCGACATCTCCAGCCCATCGCACACATTTGCCCGCACAAAGGCATAGCGGTCGGAATGGGCGGTGCTGGCCAGCGACGACAAATTGCCGGCATATGTCAGCGCATCAATGTTCAGCACGCGGTGCGGTGTCTCGGTGATGAGATATCGCACGAGCGCCGAGCCGATAAAGCCGGCGCCCCCAGTGACGATGATGCGGTGCAATTTTTCCGCCATTACGCAGTGATTTCGCTGATTTCGAGCGGGCGCCCGTCATAGGCAAAATCGACATCCGTCTGGCCAAGAAACGGCAGCGCGGCGTCCTTATCCGACAGCAATGGGGCAGTGATTCCGCCTGGCAGCGACCAGACTATACCGATTTCCGGATCATTCCACGCGATGCCGCCCTCGGCTGCGGGGGCATAATGCGCGTTCACCTTGTAAGCGACCTCGCAATCGGGCTCCAGCGTCAGGAAACCATGCGCATAGCCTTTGGGGATCAGCAGTTGCAGTCCATTTTCAGCACTAAGTTCCCGCCCAACCCATTGCTTGAAGGTTGGCGATTGCGGCCTGACATCAACCGCGACATCGAAAATGCGCCCCCGTAGGCAGCGCACCAGTTTCGTCTGCGCGAAAGGTTCCCGCTGAAAATGTAGGCCGCGCAACGTGCCCGCCGCGCGCGAAAGCGAGTGGTTATCCTGACGCCAGTCACTCTCCAGCCCGGCGGCGGCAAACCGCCCCGCATGATAACTTTCGGCAAACCAGCCCCGGCTATCGGAAAACCGGCGGGTGGCTATTTGGTAAACACTCATTTTAAATTCGCACCTCTGCCTTGCGCTCGCCGTCACAAAAGCAAGCGATTGGCCCCCAAATCCCTTGCTCCGTGCCCAGCCGCTAACCCCGCAAGGACTGCCTACAGCGCATCTCTCCCAGAAGGCAATCTCCACCGGGAAATTATCGCGACCCCCAACCAGCCGACGCTAGTGCGTGCGGGGGGCATAGTGCTCGGCCGTTTGCGGGGCGGCGCATGCACCAGGCGACCAGACAGGTCCCGATAGGGTGGCGATTGAGAAAAACCGCGTGACTGGCCGCACGGTAAGCCATAGCGGGTACCCAGCAAGTGCTCGGATAAGGCTGCGCTCCCATGACTGCTTCCCTGTCATCCCCCTGCCCGGTGTGCGGCGCTCCATCGCGGGTGCTGGAGCCCACCGTCGAAGATGTCTTTTTTGGCTACCCCGGCACTTGGAAACTGGACCGCTGCACCGCGCTGGACTGCGGCATTGTCTGGATCGTCAACCCGCTGCCGGCGGATCAATTGGCCGCAGCCTACGCCAAGTATTACACCCATGACGCGCGTCCGCCATCCCCACTGGAAGTGGGCTTCGGCCGCTGGATTGGCCGGCGTTGCCGCCGTCATGGCGACCGCTTTCCCGCACTGCCCTTCCTGTTCCGCGAAGCCGAAAACCGCCTGCTCGATTCCGGCGCCATCCCTCCCGATCCAAACGGCCTCGCGCTGGATGTCGGCTGCGGTGCGGGCGAGAGGCTGGATTATCTGAAAGCTATCGGCTGGGGCGAATCCGAGGGCATCGACCCCGATCCCGTCGCCGTGGCGCGGGGGCGGCTGCGGGGGCGCCGCGTCCATACCGGCACGGCCGAGGCCATCCCGATGGCTGAGCACACGGCCGACATCATCTTCCTCCATCATGTCGTTGAGCATCTGGCCGATGTCCGCCCGGCCATGGCCGAGGTGGCGCGCGTGCTGCGCCCGGGCGGGCATGTCGTGATCACCACGCCCAATCCCGATGCGGCGGGCCGAGCGCGATGGGGCCGCTGGTGGCGCGGCTACGAGGCGCCCCGGCACCTCAGGCTATATACGCTGGTAGCGTTACAGCGCGTTCTGTCGGAAGCGGGCTTTTCTGTCCGTTATGCCCGCACATCGGCACGCGCCTTACCGTTCATGACCAAGGCTGCTGCGGGCGCCACCGGTACGGCGCTTGCTCGGGCATGGGCGCGCTGGTGGCTGGATGATCGCGGTATCCTTGCCGCCAATGCGCGCATTCGCAGCGGCGAAGAAACGGGCGAGGAACTTTTTGTCGTGGCACAGGCACCATGCCCCTGAAGTCCATGCCTAGCGCGCGTTGCAGCCTCGGACGGACGCCCGAATTGACGCCCTCCCTTCATCCCGGCCGCTCGGAGGTGGTATTGGCAACGACGTTATCGGTCTATGCTAGCCCGCCCCCCGACATCTGCCGCATCGCCGCCATCACCTTGGCGATATAGGCCGGATCAACCGCATCGGCTGTCCGGCTGGCCCCCATGCCCCGGATCAACTCCGCCTGTCGGTGCGGGGCCACCGCGCCATAGCTGGTCAGGGTGGTCATCACCTTTTCATGCCCAAGGTTTTGCGACCATGCCTTGAACGCCTCAATGTTGGGGCAAATCTTCTCGCCATGCTGCACCAGCGTGTCGCGGAAGGAATGCGGGTTAAAATAGGGCAGGCCAGCCGCTTGGAACGCCGCGCGGAATATGTCCCGCACTGGCCCGGCGCTTTGCCAGCAATCGCGACGAAGCCCCACCGCAACAAAGCCGCCATTCTCACCCAGCCCGATTTGCGTGGGTGGGAACAGCGGGTCGCCATCACCCCACAGCAGATTCTCGCGCAGGTGCTGGCACCAGTCCCGCATAATCGCCGGGGCCTCGTCGCCCACGGGGAAAAACCACGTCGAGAAAGTCTTGCTGGCCTTGGTCCGCACGTCGCGCGCATCCTGATCGACGCGCCCCTGCACCAGATCGACGTGCTTCAGCCGAAACGACGCCAACGCCCCATCGCGTGCCCCGGTCATCAGGGCGAAGGCGATCAGTGCCCGGTTGCGCTTTTCGATGTCGGTGCCGCTGGGCATGGTGGCGAGGACATGGTGGACCTGTTCCACCGTGGGGAATGGCTTGAGATGCACCGCCTTGGCAATCCGCACGTCCTTTTCCGATAGATTGAAGTAGTCGGCATCGGCGTAGCTGATCCGCTTCTTGTAGCCCGGTTGCCCAGCCAGCCAGACAAAGAACGCCCGCAAGGCTGACAGGATGGAATGGACGGTGGCACGGCTCAGTGGCTTGCCAGTGCGGACGGCGGCTTGGGCATCCAGCTTGCGCTTGAAGGCCACCGCCTGCTCCCGGTGAAAGCTCTTGAAGTCCTTGTGCCCGTTGGCCTCCTCAAAGCGTGCCAGCGCCTTGGCGATGGCATCAATGGAGGTCTCATCCCGGCGCTTGGCTTCCTTCAGATATTGGAAGTATTCGCGCTTGATCCGGGCATTTGCGGCGTTGTGTTTGGCCATGGTCTGTCAGTCCTTCTGATTGTCACAATTTAGGGAGGGGGTGGTGCGCCCTATTAGGCGTGGCCCTGCCTCCCTGATTTGGACCTCCAGATTCGGCATTATGGTGCCGAGAGAGGCCATGCTGGCGCGGCGGTGCATCATGGTGCCACATTGCCCACAAAGGGCGCTCAGGTCGCCCGTGGTGGCCTTCCCAAGGGTAAACTCCACCATACCCAAAGCCGGGGGCTGCGGTTGGCGGCACCGGAAGCAATAGATCGTGCCGGGAGGGCAGGGCCGCTTGCGGCTGGCAATGCGCTTGGCGAGGAAGGCGCGAACGGTTGCCCCGTCGAACAGGGTGGGGCGGCCCGTGGCGATGGCCTCCAGTCCGTTGGCCTGCCAGTGGCGCACGGTGTTCTTGTGAATGCCAAGGCAGATTGCCAGTTCGGGTGCGCTGTAGCAGCGGTGCAGCTTCACCCGCTGCGGATTGGCCCGGCGCGAATGCACGGGCTTTGTGTGATCATCGATCATCAATACCGCCTTTGTGACGGCAAAACGAGAGCGTTGCCGCCGTCACTGTTACGTGACGGCGGGCGCTGCATTTTGCGTTGTCGTTTTGGAGCGGTGGGGGTAAGAAGTCCGAGCGATGGGACGCCAATCTAATCGCGCGAGACCTCACCCCTCACCGGGTGGGGTTTTGCTTTTCTGGGGCGCGCGTCATGCCGCCACCCCAATGAAGCGAGCCAGCGACTCCGCTTTCACAAGACGACGTTTGCCGATCTTGATCGTCTCAATTTCACCCGATGAAATCAGGCCATAGAGGGTTGTTCTGCCGATGCTGGACACCTGCACGGCATCCCTGATCGAATAGGCGAGCGGACGGGGAGGGCTGTTTGAAATCATAGGCGAATGGCTCCGGGTGTGAGGGTGTTCATGTGAACAACACTGGGCCTACGAGCTATGGCGCGGGGAGCAAGGGGGGGCATGCGGCTGGCTTGGGGATAACGAGCCGGCCTGTTGATAACGTGTGGATAGCGTGGATAAGTGCCGCAACATGCCTGATTATTAGGCAGGCGCGGCCTAGCGGAGCAGTTTTTGGGGGGCGCCTCTGTTGATAAGTCTGGGTATAACATCAGATCACCTAAGCTGCCCCCGACTCGGGAAAGGGCAGAATATCTGCACCCTTGCGCAGCATATCGAGGTAATCACTCCACCATTGCGCCATTAACACCCGCTCGGCCCAATGCGTCCCGCGATGATAGGCCGCGCGCACCTTGTCGGTGTCGCCATGGGCCAGCGCCCGCTCGATTGCGTCGGAGTGCCATTTGCCACTTTCGTTCAGCAAGGTTGAGGCCATCGCCCGGAAGCCATGCCCGGTCATTTCGTCGCTGGCATAGCCCAGCCGCCGCAGCGCCGCGTTGATCGTGTTTTCGCTCATCGGGCGGGAACGGGTGCGGATGGATGGGAAAACGTATCCGGTTGGCCCACTGGCAGCCAGCACCTCCCGGAACAGTTCCACGGCTTGGCGAGACAGCGGCACATGGTGGGCCTTGCGCATCTTCATCTTGCCCGCCGGAATGATCCACAGTGCGCCCTCCAGATCAATCTCTTCCCATTCCGCATGGCGCAATTCGCCGGGCCGAACAAACACATGCGCGGCAATCTGCATCGCCTGCTTGGTCAGCCCCTGCCCCTCATAGCCATCGATGGTCCGCAGCAATTCCCCCACCTTCTTGGCATCAGTGATAGCGCCATAATGCGTTACCGTCGGGGAGGTCAGCGCGCCTTTCAGATCGCGGGTCGGATCAGACCGCAACCGTGCAGTGGCCACGGCATAGCGAAACACCCCGCTGGCTAATTGCAGTGTGCGCCGGGCGCTTTCCAGAGTGCCCTTACTTTCGATCTTGCGGACCGCTGCCAGCACGTCCGCCGGTTCAATCTCGGCAATCGCCAAGCGTCCGATTGTGGCCGACAATCGCCCTAGCAGATATTCGCTGCGACTGGCCGTGGCCGGTGCCCATCCCTTCTCGCCATCCCGCTTGCGCTTGGTGCAATATTCGTCGGCAATGGCGGCGAAGGTGTTCTCGGCCTGAATGCGGGAATTGACCTTCTCCCGCTGCTTTTCACGCGAAGGGTCTTTGCCAAGGGCTATCAGTTCGCGCGCCTCTTCCCGCCGCTTGCGCGCTTCGCTCAGGCTGATTTCAGGATAGGCACCAATCGCCAGCAGCTTCTCACGCCCATCAATGCGATATTTGAGCCGCCACAGTTTGCCACCAGCCGGTGTCACCAAAAGGAACATCCCACCGGCGTCCGCCAACTTGATCGCCTTCGCGCCCGGCTTGGCGTTCCTGATTGCTATGTCTGTGAGCGCCATGGTTTCCCCAATCATTCAGGGCACTGCGCCCCAAGATACCCCCAAGGCTGGGGGTATCGAATTGACCGTTGGAATATACCCCCCATAAATACCCCCACGAATGGGTGGCTGCCTGCGGACTGGGGCGGACGCCATTGGCCTGTTGAGGCCTTAAATAGCTAGGTTTTTTGGGGTTTGTCCAGACGAATACGGACGTCTATGATCAAGGGGATGGAGCGGGTAGCGGGAATCGAACCCGCATAGCCAGCTTGGAAGGCTGGTGCTTTACCACTAAGCTATACCCGCAAGGCCGCTGGCCGCACGCGTCATCGGCGGCCCGGTCTCCCGCGATTGCCACGAGCACCGCCGCCTCGTCAACTCGTCTCTTGCCCGCGCACCACTTCGCCTGCGCCACCACTTCGCCTGGCGACGGCACTTCGCCCGGGAACGCCACTTCGCCCCGACACTGCCCGGGGCAAAGCCCCCGCGTCAGTGCCCGGCGAAATCCATCAGCGCCTGCACGCTCACCCCCTGCCCGCGCAGCCGGTCCGCCCCGCCCAGGTCGGGCAGGTCGATGACGAACAGCGCATGCTCCACCCGCGCGCCCGCGTGGCGCAGCAATTGCGCGGCGGCCACCGCCGTGCCGCCCGTGGCGATCAGATCGTCGAGCATCACCACATGCTGCCCATTGCGGATGGCGCCGGGGTCCACCTCCAGCGTGTCGGTGCCATATTCCAGCGCATAGTCCATGGCGAGCACCGGCACCGGCAGCTTGCCCGGCTTGCGCACGGGAATGAACGGCAGGCCCAGCCGCGCCGCCACCGCCGCGCCAAAAATGAACCCGCGCGCCTCCATCCCCGCAATCGCCTCTCCCCGCGCGGCGGCCACCTGCTCGGCCAGCATCTCCACGCTGGCGGCAAAGCCCTCGCCATGGCCAATCAGCGTGGTGATGTCGCGAAACAGCACCCCCGGCTTGGGGAAATCGGGAATGGCGCGGATCAGGGCTTTCAGGTCGTCACGGGTCATCAGGAAGTCCTCAAGAATAGGGGAGCAGCAGGGGACTCGTCCCCTGCACCCCATAACGTCTCCCGGCGGGAGCGGAGTGCCAACCTCACTGTCGCGCCTCACCTCCCCCGCGCCGCAGGCATTCAAAGCCGCAACGCGGCCAAGCCCCATACCGCAGAACAAGCGCCGAGGCCGACAGTATTGGGGGTTTGGGGGTGTAACACCCCCAGCCTACCCTCTCAAAAACAAAGGCCCCCTGCATCGCCTGATGCAAGGGGCCCATGATACGCTTCCGGCTCGGAACGGGCCAAAAACCATCTATCGCATCGCTACCGCCGAAAACCGGTTCCCACTTTTCGGCGCGATGCTCAGTGGCCCTTCTTCTCCGCCCAGATGTTGCGATAGCACATATAGGCCAACACGCTGGCGAACAGCAGGAAGGCCAGCACCGGCCAGCCCGTCTGGTGGCGCTTTTCCAGGCTCGGCTCGGCGGTCCACACCAGGAAGGCGGCAACGTCGGTGGCCATCTGGTCCACGGTAGCCTTGGTGCCGTCCTTGTAGCTCACCTGTCCGTCGCCGGTCAGCGGCGGGGGCATGGCGATGTTGAGGTTGGCGAAATAGGGGTTGAAGTGCAGCCCATCGGGGGTCTTGGCTTCGGGGAACTTCTTGAGCAGTTCCTCACCCTTCTCGTTCTTGTAGCCCACCTGGTCGGCATAGCCGGTCAGCAGCGAGTAGACATAGGCCGCCCCGCCGTGCCGCGCCTTGGTGATCAGCGACAGGTCCGGCGGCGAACCGCGACCGCCATAGACGACCGGCGGGAAGTGGTCGGTCGGCATGCCGGCGGTGGTCTTCAGCTCGCCGGTCACCGGGTTATAGTGCGGCACCTGCACCTTGGCGGCGATGGCTTTCACCTCGTCGTCGTTATAGCCGATTTCCTTCAGGTCGCGGAACGCCACATACTTCAGCGCGTGGCAGTTCGAGCAGACCTCGGAATAGACCTGGAAGCCGCGTTGCAGCTGCTGGCGGTCGAAGGTGCCAAAGGCGCCGTCGCTGGCCAGGTGGAAGTCTTCCTTCGGGTGCAGGTGGAAAGCCTTCTCCACCGTCTGCGCCGGCGGTTCGGTCACGAAGCTATAGGCTCCCAGGCCGAAGGCGAACAACACAGCGGCCGCGAAGAACGCGCCTACCGCGATGGATATAATACGAACCATGTTCTGTGTCCCTCGCTGGAGTTATTCGGCGGCCAGCGCCGCGCTCTCATCCGCACCCAGCACCGCCTCGGTAATCGAGAAGGGCAGGGGCGCCGGGGTCTCAACCATCGAGACGATCGGCAGAATGACGAGGAAGTGGAGGAAGTAGTAAGCCGTGGCGATCTGGCTGACCATCACATAGGGCTCTTCCGCCGGCGAACCGCCGCAATAGCCGAGCACCAGCATGTCGACCACCAGCAGGTAGTAGAACTTGCGGAAGGTCGGCCGGAAGTGGCCCGAGCGCACCGGCGAGTTATCCAGCCAGGGCAGGAAGAACCACACCAGGATGGCGCTGAACATCGCCAGCACGCCCAGCAGCTTGGCGGGGAAGAACAGGAAGTTCTGGGTGAAGGCGCGCAGAATGGCGTAGAACGGCCAGAAGTACCATTCGGGCACGATGTGCGCCGGGGTCTGCATCGGGTTGGCCGGAATATAGTTGTCCGGGTGGCCCAGCGCGTTCGGCGCGAAGAACAGCACCGCCGTATAGAGCAGCAGGAATACAGCCAGGCCGAAGCCGTCCTTGGCGGTGTAATAGGGGTGGAACGGCACCGTGTCGCTCTCGCTCTTCACTTCCACGCCCGTCGGGTTCGACGAGCCGGGAATGTGCAGCGCCCAGATATGCAGGATCACCACGCCCAGAATAACGAAGGGCAGCAGGAAGTGCAGGGAGAAGAAGCGGTTCAGCGCGGCATTGTCCGGCGCGAAACCACCCAGCAGCCAGGTGTGCACCGCATCACCCACCAGCGGAATGGCGCTGAACAGGTTGGTGATCACGCTGGCGCCCCAGAAGCTCATCTGGCCCCAGGGCAGCACATAGCCCATGAAGGCGGTGGCCATCATCAGCAGGAAGATCACCACGCCCAGCAGCCAGATCATCTCGCGCGGCGCCTTGTAGCTGCCGTAGAAGAAGCCCCGGAAGATATGGATATAGACCACGACGAAGAAGGCCGAGGCCCCGTTGGCGTGGGCATACCGCAACATCCAGCCCCAGTTCACATCGCGCATGATGTGCTCGGTGGAGGAAAAGGCGATGTCGGCGTTGCTGGCATAATGCATCGCCAGCACAATGCCGGTCACGATCTGCAGCATCAGGCACACGCCGGCCAGAATGCCGAAGTTCCAGAAATAGTTCAAATTGCGCGGCACCGGGTAACCGGCGCCCACGGCATTATAGACGAAGCGCGGCAGCGGCAGCTTCTCGTCCACCCATTTCATGAATGGGTGGGCCGGCGCGTATTCTTGGGCCCAGGGAAAGCTCATGATGTGGTACCTCAGCCGATCTTGACGGTAGTGGCGGTCTCGAACACGTAGTCCGGAACCATCAGGTTCTTGGGCGCCGGGCCCTTGCGGATGCGCGCGGCGGTGTCGTATTGCGAACCGTGGCAGGGGCAGAAATAGCCGCCAAACTCGCCCTTGGGCTCGCCCTCGCCGGTGCCCAGCGGCACGCAGCCCAGGTGGGTGCACACGCCCATGGTGATCAGCCAGTTGGTGTGGCCCGGCTTGGTGCGCTGCTCCAGCGTCTCCGGGTCGCGCAGCGAAGCCAACGGCACGGCGTCGGCCGCGGCGATTTCCGAAGGCGTCAGGTTGCGCACGAAGACGGGCTGCTTGCGGAACACGGCCTTGATGGCCTGCCCCGGCTTGATGGCGGAGAGATCAACCTCGGTGGAGCTTTCGGCCAGCACGTCGGCGGAAGGCGCCATCTGGCTGATCAGCGGCACCAGCACGGCGGCGCCACCCACGCCTGCCGCGCTCACCGCGGCAATATTGATAAAATCGCGCCGACGCACACCCAGCCCGGCCGCATCCTGTGCAGTAGTGTCTGAAGTATCAGCGATCGCATTGTCTGTCATGATCGACCCTTGCTTTACCAACCAATGCCGCCTTAACCAACCCACGGCAGCTTACAACAAACGGCCCCTCCGGGTCGAAGGGCCGCATGAATCACGTTTCGCGGTTTCCCGCGTTTTCCGGCCCGCGCAATCCGGCCGCATGTCTGGGAGAAGCCCGTAACCCGAAAGACCCCCGTCGCCGCATGCCCATACAGAATTCCCCCCTGTGGGACAGCGGTTTTTTTGGGGTGTAGCCATCAAATCTTCGACTGCCAACCGCCTTTTTCGCCTGAATCCCCGGTTCGTTATGGTTCACAGGCCAATCAGGGCAATCTGGCGGCCATAGGCCGGCTCGCCCCGGTGGGTGGCGCGGCGAAACGAATAGAATCGCCCCGCCTCGGCATAGGTGTCCAGCCCCAGCACCGCCACAGTCCCCACGCCCGCCGCCCTCAGCCGATGCGCGACATATCCCGCCAGATCAAACTGCCAGTGCCCCGGCCGGCCTTGCCCGAAAAACCCCGCGTTCCCGGCCGAATCCGCGCAAAACCGCGCGAAAAACCCCGCATCCACCTCATAGCTGGCTTGCGCGATACACGGCCCCACCGCGGCGCTGATTCGCTCGGCCTTCGCCCCCAGCGCCACCATCGCCGCCACGGTCGCATCGGTCACGCCGCCCAGCGCCCCCTTCCACCCGGCATGCGCCGCCCCGACAACGCCCCGCCCGCCATTGGCCTCCCGGTCCGCCAGCAGCACCGGCGCGCAATCGGCAGTCAGAATCCCCAGCAACAGCCCCGGCCGGTCGGTCACCAGCGCATCCGCTTGCGGCCGCGCCGCATCGCTCCACCCATCGGCCACCACACAGTCCGCCGAATGCACCTGATACACCGTCACCAGACGCGCATCGGGCATCACCGCAGCCACCGCCCGCGCCCGGTTCTCGGCAATCGCCGCGGGGTCGTCCCCGGCCCCCAGCCCCACATTCAGCCCCGAGACCACCCCGGCGGAAACCCCACCGCGCCGCCCCAAAAACCCATGCCGCAACCCGGCCAGCCCCTCGGCCCGGATCACCTCGACCGAATCATCCGCAGCCAAGGCCCCTTCGCCAGCCAAGGCCCCACCCTCAGCCAAGGCCCTATCCTCAGCCAAGGCTGCGCGTCACCTGCTCAAACGTATCGCGCGACAGCTCCCCCGCCGCCGCCACCCGCTCCAGCTGCGCCTTCATCATCGCCGACCGCAAGGGCTCCATCCGCCGCCACCGCCCCAGCGGCGCCACGAACCGCGCGGCCGTCTGCGCGTTGATCGGGTCCAGCGCCAGAATCAGGTCACCAATCAGCCGATACCCCTCGCCGCTCACATGGTGAAACGCCTGCGCGCTGATCACCATCGCCATATACAGCGATCGCACCCGGTTCGGGTTGTGCAAGGTAAAATCCTTGTGCTCCGCCAGCGCCTTCACATGCTCCAGCGCGCGCGGGTGCAGCGAGGATGCCTGCAACGAAAACCACTTGTCGATCACCAGCGCATTGCCGGCATAGCGCGCATGAAAATCCGCCAGCCTTTCCTCGCGCAGCGGTGTATCCAGCCCGCACAGCACCATCAGCGCGCCCTGCCGGTCGGTCATGCTCACCGCCGCGTCATATTGCGCCGCCGCCCGCCGCGCCGCCTCTTCCGGCAGGCCCGCCGCCAGATACACCAGCGCCTGCGTCTGCACCCGCCGCGCGCCCTTGGCCGCC
>CAIXXP010000252.1 GCA_903923465.1 uncultured Sphingomonadales bacterium
CTCACCCCCTTGCCGATGATGGCCACGCGCGGGTGGGCCGGGTCGCCCCATTCCAGCTCGATCATCCGCGGGGCGTGGGCACGGCCAGCGGCGCGGCCCACCATGTGAACCATGGGAAACTCGCGCTCCAGCGCCTCGCCCTTGGTGATGTGCACCGTGGCCCGATGCGGGCGCGCCAGCATCTCCACCGTATGCTCCATCTCGCCCGGGCCCATGTCCTCGGCCGGCGTGTTCACCAGATCGCGCACCAGCGCCACGGCGCCCGCTTCCGCCAGAGCGGGGGCAATGGCCTTCACCGCGCCGGTTGCCAGCACGCGCGGCCCCTCGCCACTGGCATCAGAGCGATAACGCTCGAAGGCATATTGCCCCAGCACCCAGCCCAGCAGCGCCTTGTCGGGTTTGATCGCCTTGCCATCGGGGCCGGGGGCCAGCCGATAGCTGCCGGCCGGCAGGGCCTCGCCCAGCTTGCCCAGGCACCAGCTCGACAAACCCGCCACATCCGCCACGCCAGCCACCACCAGCCAGCCCTCGCCATCGGCGATGATGGCGTGCGTGTTCGGGGCGGCGGTGAACTTCTGCGCGGCGATCTGCGCGCGCTGCCCCGGTTTGGCCCCGGCCAGCCAGCCCTCCAGCGCCGCCTTGTCGAGCAGATGGATGGCAATGGCCTCCTGCCCCCGGTCTGGCACCACAAGGTCGCTCAGGGGGTCTGCGGCGAGGGGGGAGGGTGTTCGGCTCATGCAGGGTTCCGTGGGATAGAGGTCGCAGGCCCGTCAAAGCCCAGACCGTTAAAGCATTGTCGCCCGCGCGAGGCGAGGGGAAAAGCCCGGACCGTCCTGCGTGGCATGCCCTCGCGGTGGCATGCCCTCGCGAACGTCTCGCAATTTGCCGCGCAGGCCGCTAAGAAGAGGAATGACTCAATATCAGATCGTCTCTGACACCGACACCGTGCTGCGCGACGGCACCCTGAAACTCCACGGCCCGCAAGGCTTTGAAGGCATGCGCCGCGCCGGGCGCCTCGCCGCCGAAACGCTGGACGCGCTGGTGCCGCTGGTTGTGCCCGGCGTCACCACCGGCGAACTCGACGATTTCGTGCGCGAGTTCACGCTGGCGGCTGGCGCCGTGCCGGCCACGCTGGGCTACCGCGGCTATGCGCATAGCTGCTGCATCTCCATCAACCACGTCGTGTGCCATGGCATCCCCTCCGACAAGCCATTGAAAGACGGCGATATCGTCAACATCGACGTGACCCCGCTGCTCGACGGCTGGCACGGCGATTCCAGCCGGATGTATCTGGTGGGCGATGTGCCGCTGAAGGCGCGCCGGCTGGTCGAAGTGACCTATGAGTGCCTGATGATCGGCATCAGCAAGGCCAAGCCCGGTGCGCGCGTCGGCGATATCGGCGCCGCCATTCAGGCCCATGCCGAGGCCAGCCGCTATGGCGTGGTGCGCGAATTCTGCGGCCATGGCCTCGGCCGCCTGTTCCACGATTCGCCCGAGGTGGTGCATGCCGGCAATCCGGGCACCGGGCCGGAACTGAAACCGGGCATGTTCTTCACCATCGAGCCGATGATCAATCTGGGCAAGCCCGGCGTGAAAATGCTCGACGACGGCTGGACGGCGGTGACGCGTGACCGCTCGCTC
>CAIXXP010000253.1 GCA_903923465.1 uncultured Sphingomonadales bacterium
CAGCCCCTCGCAGGTGCCGTCCCCATCCACTTGGCGGCTCGCATTGTGGCGGGCCACCGCCCCTTCGCCCAATCCGACGATCTCGGCCGGATAGAGCAGCAGCCGGGGGGCTGTACTGGCCAGTTGCACGGCCAGCTGGTCGATGTAATTCTCTTTCCCGCCAAAGCTGGTGGGCAGCGGCAGCGGCACCGGCCAGGCCCCGGCATAGACCGCCCCGCAGAACAGCGCGGCGAATTCCGGGCCGGTCTCCGCCACCAGCGCCACGCGATCACCCTTCTGGATGCCACGCGCGATCAACCGGCGGGCCATGTCCAGCGCGTCCGCGCGCAGCTCGCTGAAGGGATAGGCGCGGGTCAGGCGGCCGCGCGGGTCGTGGAAATTCAGCCCGCGAATGCCCTGCGCGGCATAATCCAGCGCCTCGCCAAAGGTGGCGAAATCGGCCAGCCGGCGCGGCAGGGAGCATTCATTGGGGGTGGCATTGGGGGTGGCATTGGGGGTGGCGTTGGGGGTGGCGTTCGGGTTGGCCAACGCGTCTATCAGGGCGGTGTTGGTCATTTCTTCACTATTTTCCACAGCTTGTCGGCACCGCCCTGGCCATGTTCCGTGGCGGAACAGCTTCGGGCGCGCCGGTTGCGCAAGGGGGGTGCCACACGTATTTCTCCCGAGAGGCACCACGAAGTCTCCCCTTTGAGATTGGAGTGTGGCACGATTAAGGCCGATGGATAGCCTCCCCCCCTCCGGCCGCCACAAGCGCCCCGCGTTCGGTCGCCAGAATGGGCGCCAGAACGCGCGCCAGAACGAACGGGGCCAGCGCCGCGCCGATAGCCCGCGCCCGCCGCCCAAACCGCTGGATGCCGCAAGGCTGGATGAGATGGCGCTGGCCTATGTCGCCCGCTTTGCCACCAGCGCCGGGCGCCTGCGCACCTATCTGCAACGCAAGCTGCGCGAGCGCGGCTGGGCGCCAGACGCCGATGCCGGGCCGGACGCCGACCCGCACCTCGCCCTGGCCGAGGGCGCCAGCCGCATGGAGGCGCTGATCGAACGCTTCGTGGCGGCGGGCTATGTCGATGACGAGAGCTATGCGCGGGGCCGCACCGGTGGCCTGCTGCGGCGCGGCTTCGGCCGGCGGCGGATCAACGAGGCGCTGGGCGCGGCGGGCATCGCCAGCGATCTGCGCGAACAGGTGATGCCGGGCGAGGGGGCACAGCGGCGCGCGGCGCTGGCGCTGGCCAGCAAGCGGCGCTTCGGCCCCTTCGGCGCCGATGCGGGCGGGGCCGCCACCGATCCCGCCCGCCGCCAAAAACAGATCGCCGCCATGCTGCGTGCCGGGCACGGCATGGATGCGGCGCGCGCCCTGATCAGCGCCACCTCGGTCGAGGAAGCAGAAGGCTGGGCCGCCGAAGCGCAGGACGATGACGGGCCGGAAGCGGGCAACCGTTAGGCCGCGGGAGTCTATGTTGGGTAGGCTCCCGGCCTCCGCCGGGATACTTTGTTGGTGCCCCCGGCATCCGCCGAAGGCTTGCTGTGCGATCCCGCTCCCCCGGCCTACCGCCCACAGGGTATCCTCATCGGGTGGTTGGGCCGGGGGAGCGGGATCGCACAGCAAGGCAAAGCCGGAGGGCATTGCCGCACCCAACTAAAGACTCTGCCCAGCCACCAGCCAGCCACCAGCCAGCCACCAGCCAGCCACCAACCCGTCACCACCCCGCCCCCTGCCGGCCCGGCGACAGCCCCAACGCGAAAAACTGACCCTTCCTCCCCCATCCGCCCCCGCATGGGGCTTGCCCTTGCCCCCCCTGATCCGCTAGGCGCTATGGCCATGGGACTGCTTTCCAAACTCTTCACCTGGTGGAATGGTGCCACCATCGGCACCTCCGTCAATTCGGCGATGACCGGCGAGCTGGTCGGCACCGATTTTCAGGGCAACACATACTATAGGGCGAAGAAGCCCCGCGCCCCCGGCCAGCCCGGCCTGGCAGAGCGCCGCTGGGTGATGTACAATGGCGCCAACGACGCCAGCCGCGTGCCGGCCGAATGGCACGGCTGGCTGCACGGCAGCTTTGATGGCGTGCCCGAAAGCAATTTGCCGCCGCCCCGCATCTGGGAGGTGGGCTATACCCCCAACGCCACCGGCACACCCGCCGCCTATTGCCCGCAGGGCGCGCTGGAGCGTGGCGGCAAGCGTGCCCCCGCCACCGGCGATTACGAAGCCTGGTCGCCGGAAGGCTGATGCCGGCCGACAGGCAGCGGCAGCGGCGCGGGCTGCGCCCGCTGGCCCTGATACTGCTGGCGGCCAGTGCCGTCGCCCTCTCGGCCTGCCACCGCCATGACGACGCCGCCGAATCGCAAGCCACCGACGTTCCCGCCGGGGTCATCGGCAATGCCCGCGCGGTGGCCGCCGTCGAAAACCAGTACGCCACCCCGGTAAAAGACCGCGTCGCCACCATCGGCCTGCTGAACAAGCGCAATAATCAGGTGGTGGATCTCGTCCTCAAGACCGGCGAGGCCCGCCGCGTCGGCAATGTCGTGGTGAAGCTGGCCACCTGTGAGAAAAGCCTGCCGTGGGAACGCCCGCCCGAGATGGGCGCCTTCGTCCAGCTGTTCGTCGAGGAACGCGCCTCGATTCACGACCCGCTGGCGTGGCACAAGGTATTCTCTGGCTGGCTGTTCAAGAACGCGCCCTCACTCAACGTGGTCGAGCACCCCGTCTATGACGTGTGGGTGAAGGACTGCGCGATGAAATTCCCCGGCGAGGAGGAAAATCCCGCCGATGCGGCAGCGGCGGCCAAGGCGGCAAAGCCCACCGGCAGCGCCACCGACGCACCCGAGGACACCGCGCCCGTCGCCCCGCCATCCGGCCCCGGCGAGGCCGATGCCGGCGAGGCCGACGCGCCCCGTTGATCTGGCCACAGATGAGCCTGCCCAGCGGCTCCCCCGCCGGGCCGCCGCTGGGCATGGGCCAGCCGCTCCAGATAGTCCTTCTGGCTGATTTCCACCGCTCCCAGCGAGGCGAGGTGGGCCGTGATGAACTGGCAATCGAGCAGTTCCGCCCCCGCCATGCGCAGCGCCGCCACCAGCCAGGCCAGCGCCACCTTCGAGGCGTCCGGCACGCGGCTGAACATGCTCTCGCCGCAGAACACCCGGTCAAAGCCCACACCATACAGCCCGCCCACCAGCCGCGGCGGGGCGCTATCGGCGGCATGGCTCCAGCATTCGATCGAATGGGCGAGCCCCGCTTCATGCAGCCGGCGATAGCTTTCGGCGATGCGGTGGCTGATCCAGGTCTCGCCGCCCTCGCTCAGCCGCGGCGCGGCACAGGCATCCAGCACCCCGGCAAAGGCGGCATTGCAGGTCACGGTAAACCGCCCCCGCCGCAACGTGCGCGCCAGCGAGCGCGAGCAGATGAACCCCTCCAGCGGCAGGATCGCGCGGTGCTTGGGCTCCACCCAGAACACCTCGGGGTCGTCGCGCGCATCGGCCATCGGGAAAATGCCGATGCGATAGGCCCGCAGCAGCAGGTCTTCGGGAATGGGGGCGAGAGGCGTGTTCATCGCCCCAGTCTAGTTGCCGGGGCTGCGAGGGAAAGCCGTAGCGGTGCGATTTTTTTGCCAATGCCCCGCGCCCAATGCCCCGCGCAAGGCCACAGGCGCTTGCAAGACGCGATTTGAGGCACTAGAGGACGGCGCTCCCGCAGGAGAGTAGCTCAGTTGGTAGAGCATCGGTCTCCAAAACCGAGGGCCGTGGGTTCGAGTCCCTCCTCTCCTGCCAGTTTCCCCGCGATGACCCCCGCGAAAGGACTCCGTTGGCCGCGCTGATCGCCTCGCTGGCTTTGATCGCCGCCACAGCCGCCAGCCCCGCAGATGTCGCCGCGCCGGCCGATCCGGCCCCGCTGGCCAGGTGCATGGCTTTTGTCGCGCAAGGGCCAGACTATGCCACGCTCGGCGATGGCGAACTGGGCCATAACGCCGGCTATCTCGCATCGGTCACCCACGACTGTTCCGACGAGCTATTGCCCCTGTGGGCCACTGCCCACGCGCGGGCCTTTGCCGAACTCGGCCTGCCAGGCAGCAGTTTCCCGGTGCCGCCGGAATTCAACGCCCGCGCCATGCACGAGGGTGACGTCGCCGACCGCCAATTGCGCTCCATCATTTCCGAACGCTGGAGCAAGGCGCAAACACTGCGCCACCAGACGCTGGCCTTCCCCCCCGAACGGCGCGCAAAGTTCTATCTCGCTCTGCTAACGGATGATCGGCAGAAAGCTGCGCTGGGGGCGATTATCGAACAGCCTGTCGCCTGCATGCGGGCGGCCATCCGGCGCGACGACAGCCATTTCGCGCAGCCCGATTTCGAGAGCCTGATGAATGGCCTGCCGACATCGCGCGTGGGCAAGATTGCCGCCGCCTGTGGCCAGGACGCTGCAACCGAAGCAATGTCCGAGATGATTCGGCAACGGTTCACCACCGCCGATCCGGTGCTGGCCAATTCTACCGCGACATTTTTTCTCGGCCAGTTGGTCTTCTGGTCGCTAACGGGGCAACAATGAACGCCAACACCTTCCGCCACCGCGCCCGCCTGTGGTGCGCCATCGCCATGGCGCTGCTGTCGTGCCTGCCGGTGCTGGTGGCGCATTATCCGCAGATGAGCGACTACCCGGCCCATCTGGCGCGGTATCATGTGATGCTGGAGGGCGGGCGCAACCCCGATCTCGCCCGCTACTACGGCTTCACCTGGGCGTGGACGGGCAATCTCGGCGTCGACATGCTGATCCGCCCCTTTGCCGCGGTGTTCGGGCTGGAGGCGGGCGGGCGCATCATCGTCGCGCTCATCGCGGTGCTCACCGGGCTCGGCATCGTGCTGGTGGATGTGGTGTTGCGCGGGCGCGTCACCATCGCCTCGTTCCTGGCCTTCACCATGATCTGGGGCCCGATGTTCCTCACGGGCCTCATCAATTTCGCGCTGGGGCAGGCGGTGATGCTGTGGGCCTTTGCCGCCTGGGTGCTGCTGGAGGGGTGGCGCTGGCGCTGGGCGGTGTTTCTGCCGGTGGGGCTGCTGGTGTGGCTGTGCCACCTGTCGGCCTGGGGCGCGCTGGGGGTGATGGTGCTGGGCTATGAGGTGCACTGCCGCAACGGGGGCTGGCGCCACATGGGGCCGGCGCTGGTAGCGTGCTGGCCGCTGGCGCTGCCGCTTATCCCGCTGCTGTTCGGCCACTGGCTGCTGGGCGCGGGCACCAGCGGCGATTTCTCCTATGGCCCCACCGTGTGGGCCTTCAAGCGCTGGATCTGGCTGGCCGCCATGCGCGACACCGCCTATCAGCTCGATCGCCGCAGCCTCGATCTGGTCTGGCTGGTGCTGGGCCTGGCGGCGGTCACGCGCCGCATCGACGGGCGGCTGGGCTGGGGCGCGGGGCTGCTGCTGGTCATCGCGGTCATCATGCCGCGCCACATCTCTGGCGGAGACTTCGCCGATTACCGCATGCTGACGGCGGGCCTGCTGGTCGGCTGCCTGGCGGTTGAATGGAACCCGGAAGGCGGCCGCGACGCGCCGCGCTGGCTGATGGCGCTGACGCCCATGCTCTATCTGGCGCGGCTGGCGGTCACCACCCTGTCGTGGCAGGCCGATTCCGCCGAAACCGGGCGCCTGCTCACCGCGCTCGATCATCTGCCGCGCGGCTGCCGGGTGGCCTCGGCGGTGGTGGTGCCGGCGATGGACTGGCAGCTCGACCACTTCGAGCACATCGGCGCCTATGCCGCCGTGCGCCGCGATTGCCTGACCAATGCCAATTTCGCCGTGCCGCACATCCACATGCTGCACCTCAACCAACCCTTCGCGGTGGATCCCTCGCAGCGGCTGATCCTCACCGATGCGCAAAAGGTCGACATGGCCCATTTCGCCCCGGCCCGGAACGCCGATTACCTGTGGTACGTCGGCAATCGCGATCCCGATACCATGCCCGCCGGGGCGGTGGTGGTGTGGCGCGAGGGGCATGCGCTGCTCGCCCGGCTGGCCAAACCGGCGCCGGTTCCGGCAAATGCCGCCCCCCTTCTTGCAAATTCGGCAAAGCGGGGTTAAATCACCGCCATCTCCCCGACATTGGAGCAAGGCAAGCCCCTCCCGGAACTCTTCCGGGGCGGCGAACCCCCCATGGCGGCGGCCCGCTCCACCGGCAACGGAGCTCCACCGGCGACGGATAAGGATAAAGTGACGATGAGCGATACGGCGACAAAGCCCGCAGCGGCAAAACCGAAAGTCTCCCCCGGTGAATTCATCCGGCAGGTGCGGGTGGAAGCCAACAAGGTGGTGTGGCCGACGCGTCAGGAAACCACGACCACGGCGATCTTCGTGGCCATCCTGATGACCATCCTGGCGCTGTTCTTCCTCGGCATCGACACCGGCTTTGGCGCGCTGGTGCGCTGGCTGCTGACCCTGGCTTAACGCCGGCAACCGCCGAAACCCGCCCAGAATAACGCCGAACCACATAGCCCCGAACCACAAGCACAAGAGAAACACATGGCCCGCTGGTACATCATCCACGCCTATTCCGGCTTCGAGAACAAGGTGAAGGAAGCCATCCTCACCGAGGCCGAGCGCCTGGGCCTGTCGCAGCTCGTCGAGGCGGTGGAAGTGCCCTCCGAGCACATCACCGAGGTGAAGCGCGGCAAGAAGGTGCAGGTCGAGCGCAAGACCATGCCCGGCTATGTGCTGGCCAAGCTGGCGATGAACGACGACGTCTATCACCTCGTCAAGAACACCGCGAAGGTCACCGGCTTCCTCGGGCCGAACGGCAAGCCGCAGGCGATTTCCGACCGCGATGCCGCCCGCTATTTCGGCGCGCGCGAACAGGCCGCCGCCCAGCCGAAGAAGCACATCTCGGTCGATTACGAGATCGGCGATTCGGTCAAGGTGCTCGACGGCCCGTTCGCCAGCTTCAACGGCGTGGTGGAAGAGCTCGATTTCGAGAAGAACCGCGTCAAGGTCGCGGTCTCCATCTTCGGCCGCGCCACCCCGGTGGAACTCGACTTCGAGCATGTGGAACTGTCGAAGTAAGCCCGACAAGACCCGGCTGGCCGGCACATGCGCCGGCCGGGGCGTATCGGCCGGCTGGCGGTTGCGCCAGCATCGCCGTCCGCCCGCGCGGGGCAGTGTCAGGCGCTTAACCGCAAATGCCGGCCCGCACCGGCTGTCGCCGCGCGGCGCATTCCCGTTCTAGCGCATTTGGTTCCAGAACACGGGGTCGGAACGGCGTGCACCGCTCCAGACCCCACGCTCAACGCTATGCCGCCAACCCCGCTCAGGCGGCAGCGGTCGGCGCGGCCCAGGTTTCGTTCAGCCGTTCCTTCACCGTCAGCACCACCACGGGAATCGTCCGCTCGGTCTTGGCCTGATACTGGGCGTAGGGCGGGAAATACTGCGAGACATAATCCCAGATGCTCGCCCGCTCGGCCCCTTCGGCGATGCGCCAGGTGCCGCGGAAAATCTTGTCCCGCACCTGGAATTCGACCTCGGGCCGGGCGATCAGGTTGGAGTACCACGCCGGGTGCTTGTCCGAGCCGCCCTTCGAGCCGACGATGACGTACTCATCGCCCCAGGCCGAATAGATCAGCGGCACCAGCTGGATGCGGCCGGTCTTGCGGCCAATCGCCTTGAGGATCAGGCAGGTGGTCACCGGGCTGCCGCCAGAGCCGCTGGTATCCCAAAGGTAACCCTTGTCGCCGTTGGTCGACAAATAGAGGTTCAGATGTTCGGCAAACATCGGCTGCAGCGCGTTAATAAATTCGCTTACATCGGCCATGGCACTCGCTCCCGTATTGATGCTTTTGCCGATGCTATCAGAAAACGGGGCCAGCGCACAAAGCTTTCGTGGGCAGATCGCGCGCATCCATCCTTGCATTTCGGCCAAATCCCGCTAAAGGCCGCCGCTTCCGAATGCTTCTGTCAGATGCGTCCGGAAACCCGCGCGGGAGGGGCTTCGGCCCTGCTTGACCGCATACTCTGAGGTTCTCCGGTGAGACACCCGGGGCCAACAGGACGAAAGGAGGCCTCTCATGGCCAAGAAAATTGACGGCTATATCAAGCTGCAGGTGAAGGCTGGCGAAGCCAAGCCGGCACCGCCGATCGGGCCCGCGCTCGGTCAGCGCGGTGTGAACATCATGGAATTCTGCAAGCAGTTCAACGCTGCCACGCAAGAAGTGGAAAAGGGCACGCCGCTGCCCACCGTGATCACCGTTTATTCCGACAAGTCGTTCAGCTTCGTCACCAAGACGCCGCCGGCCACCTTCTTCATCAAGCAGGCGCTGGGGCTGAAGTCCGGTTCGAAGACCCCGGGCAAGGCGAGCGCCGGCACCATCACCCGCACGCAGCTCTCCGAGATTGCGACGCTGAAGATGAAAGACCTGAACGCCAACGATATTGAGGCAGCCGCGAAGATCATCGAGGGCTCCGCCCGTTCGATGGGCCTTCAGGTTGTGGAGGGCTGAGACCATGGCAAAGCTGACCAAGAAGCAGAAGTCCCTCGCCGAGAAGCTGGGCGACAACCAGAAGCTCTATGCCATCGATGATGCCATCAAGCTGCTGAAGGACCTCAAGTCCGCCAAGTTCGACGAATCGCTGGAAGTGGCGCTGAACCTCGGCGTCGACCCCCGCCACGCCGACCAGATGGTGCGCGGCATGGTGAGCCTGCCCTCGGGCACCGGCAAGGACGTCAAGGTTGCCGTGTTCGCGCGCGGTGACAAGGCCGAGGCCGCTCTCGCCGCTGGTGCCGACAAGGTGGGCGCCGAGGATCTGCTGGAAGACATGCAGGCCGGCAACCTCGATTACGGCCGCGTTATCGCCACGCCCGACATGATGGGCATCGTCGGCCGCCTCGGCAAGGTGCTGGGCCCCAAGGGCCTGATGCCGAACCCGAAGCTGGGCACCGTGACCCCGAACGTCGCCGAAGCCGTGAAGGCTGCCAAGGGCGGCCAGATCGAGTTCCGCGTCGAGAAGGCCGGTATCATCCACGGCGGCCTCGGCAAGCTCTCCTTCTCGGACGACGCGCTGCGCGCCAACTTCGACGCTTTCGTTGACGCGATCGTGAAGGCCAAGCCGGCCGGCGCCAAGGGCAAGTACCTGCGCAAGATCGGCCTGTCCTCGTCGATGGGCCCAGGCCTGAAGATCGACCTCAGCCAGGTGCACGGCGGCTAATCACCGCTCGGCCTCAGGCTGAAAACATCGGGGTCGGAAGGGGTTGCTCTTCCGGCCCCTTGTTTTTGGGCTGAGTGCAATGGGGGTTTGAAGAAGGCGGAGAAGGGACAGTCTTGAGGCCTTAGGCCCCAAACCCCATTACTGTCGGCATTGCGCCCCACCTCAGCGTCGTGCCAATAGCCTGCGGCGCGGAGAGTTTGTACGGGACGTCGCCTTTGGCGCAGCCTCTCGCCGGAAGACGTGACGGGGTACAGGGGCGAGCCCCTGCATACTTCCCTTTCCCTCAACCCCTGACACGAACCCTCAAGCCCGCCCGGTAACATTCGCCAGCAGCGCCGGGTCGATCCCTTCGGCCTTCCACGCCTTGTTCCACCGCTCGGCGGCCGGCGTATCGAACAGGATGCGCCCGCGCCCCTGCGCCGCATACCAGCCGTGGTGGCGCATTTCGCCATCGAGTTGCCCCGCGCCCCAGCCGGCATAGCCTAGCGCCACCAGCCACTGCGCCGGCCCGCGCCCTTCGGCGATGGCCACCAGCACATCGCGCGAGGCCGAGAGCGACCATTGGTCGCACACCGCCAGCGAGGCGGCCTCATCGGGGTCGGTCGGGCTCACCCACTCCGGGCTGTGCAGCACGAAGCCGCGGCCGCTTTCCACCGGGCCGCCCATCAGCACACCGCAATCGGGCGCCACGCCGGGGTCGATGCCCAGGTCCTCCAGCAGCGGGTGCAGGGTGATACCATCGAGCAGCGTATCAATGCCGATGCCCAGCGCGCCATTGGCGTCGTGGATGCATAGGGCGACAACCGCCCCGGCAAAGCGCGGATCGGGCATGCCCGGCATGGCCAGCAGCAGGCGGCCGGCAAGATAGCTGGCACCGGTGGGCTCAGGCGTGGTGGGGGCGGGGCTCATGGCCTCAAGGTAGGGTCGGGGAGGGCGCTTGGGAAGGGGTGGCGGCGGGTTTGCACCGGGTACGTTTCACCGCAAGCGCCATGGTGTGCCCCAACAGGCCGCGCCAAGGGCGTCAAGGGGCGGGTGGCAGGGGCTTCCCGCGCGGCGGCATTTCAACAGGGCGCGGCGAAGCGAGGTTCAGCACCGAATAACACTCCACCACCAGTGCCAACGGCCCGCCATCGGGCAGGCGCAGCAGGGCGCGGTGGGTAAGCACGGTTCGCGAGGGGCAGCCGTCGCCCCGCCCACGCAGGCTGGCGAGCGGCTCGCGGGCGAAGTGCAGCGGCGCGACCACCTTGCCGAAAGGCGTATCCGTGCTCGCCAGCGCGGCGTTCATCGCTGGCGTGAGGCGTCCGGGCACATACCAGTTATGCGCCTCTGACAGGGTGCCGAGGCTGCAAGCGAGCCGGACATGGCGATAACCCAGCGCCTCACCGCGCCCCACGCCCAGCAGGCTGCGTACATCGGCCGGCAGCACAGCATCATGGCCAGCGACCAATCGCGCGGTGATCGCCTCATGCTCGGCGCCGGTGAGCTGCCCACACCAGCCCTCCAGCGCCCTGGTGGCGCTGGGCTGGGCGGCAAGCGCAGCCTCGAACCGGGTGAGCTGCGCAGCTTCCCGCCGAGCTTCGCTGCGGGCTTCGCGAGCGGAGACGTGTGAGTGCGCCAGAGCCGGGACGGGACCCAGCACAACCTGCGCCCCCATCCACAGCGCAACGCCCGCCCTGCGCCGCGTCATATCCCCCCCGGCACCGGATCGCGCCCGGCCGCCACCAGCCCGGCCACCAGCGCCTGGGTGCAGGTGGCCAGCAGCGCCGCATCCACCGAGCGGATGACGAAATTGGCCCCGGTCTTCCCCTCGCGAAAGAAGGGGTAGGAGCCGATCTGGCAGCCTTCGTGAGCCTTTTCCGTGGTGCGCAGCAGTTCGGCGATCTCGCTTTCCGCCACCCAGCAGCCCACGGTCTCGCTCAGCAGCGGCTGCCCGCCCTCCAGCGTGCCCGACAGGCCATCGAGCATGCCGGCGGTGATGTTCGGCACGCCGGCCATCAGGAAAATGTTGTTCCAGCGAATGCCCGGCGCGCCGGAATAGCGGTTGGGGATGAGGCTGGAGCCTTGCGGCATGCGGGCCATGCGCAAACGCGCCTCGGTAAGGCCGCCGCGCGTCGCGTAATAACCCTCCAGAATGGTCCGCGCCTCGGGATGCACCTCCACGGCCACGCCCAGCGCCTCGGCCACCGCGTCCACGGTGATGTCATCGTGGGTGGGGCCGATGCCGCCGGTGGTGAACAGATAGTCGTTGCGCGCCCGCAGCGCATTCACCGCCTCGACGATGGCGGCGGTGTCGTCGGCCACCACCCGCACCTCGCGCAGGCGGATGCCCTGGACGCCCAGCCAGATGGCGACCTGCGCGATGTTCTTGTCATGCGTGCGGCCGGAGAGAATCTCGTCGCCGATGACAATGAGCGCGGCGGTGAACACGCGCGGGCGCGGCGCGGTGGGGGTGGCGGAGGGCGAATCGTTCATCGCCATGGGTTAGGGCAAAATGGCCGGGGCTGCCACTGGGGGCGTGTTGGCGGGGCGAAGGGGGGGTGAGTTCTGAGGGGTGGCGCTTGACGCGCCGGTTCCTCCAGAGGAACCGGTTGGTTCGCCAAACCCCGGCCACCCCCCCGGCCAACCCCCCGGAACACCTCTCGGCGATAGGGGGTGGAGGACGTCGCGGGCGATCCCCCTGCCGCGCGGCGGCCGTGAAAGCCTGCGGTGCGGAGATGTGGGGAGTTCCGGTGCCCTTGGCATACCCTCTCGCCGGGAGACGGTATGGGGTGCAGGGGGGTAACCCCCTGCGTTTTCCTTTTCCCTTCCCCGATTACGTCCGGAAGAACGATCCGGCAGAAAAAAGGCCCGGCTGTTGCCAGCCGGGCCATGAAAGTTTTGGGAGAGGATGCCTGAAAGGCCTGTTCCTTAGGCCCGAATCCGGCTCATGCTGCAAGTGCGAAAACCGCCACTATGGTTGCAAAAACCGCAACGATGGCTCGGCGCGAGCAACCAGCCGGGCCGCCACCCGGCGCAATTCCGCGGTTTTCTAGCCCCGGGTGATCACGCCGAACAGGTCGTGTTCGTCGGCATCCTCAACCAGAATTTCGACGATATCGCCCGGCGCCAGCGTCGCGGGCACGTTGCGCAACAGCACCTGCCCATCGATTTCCGGCGCGTCGGCCTGCGAGCGGCCGGTGGCGCCGATGTCGCCATCCTCGTCCGGCTCGCCCACCTCGTCGATGATGACGGGCAGGGTGCGCCCCACCTTGGCCGCGAGTTTGGCCGCGCTGATCGCCTCGGTCTTCGCCATGATCCGGGCGTAACGCTCCTCCTTCACCGCCTCGGGCACGGCGCCGGGCAAATCATTTGCCGGGGCGCCCGCCACCGGTTCAAACCGGAAGGCGCCAACGCGGTCGAGCTGCGCCTCATCCAGCCAGTCGAGCAGATATTGGAAGTCGGCCTCGGTTTCGCCGGGAAAACCAACGACGAAGCTGGAGCGGATGGCGATGTCCGGGCAGATTGCCCGCCAGCTTTTCAGCCGCTCGAGCACCTTGGCCTCGTTGGCCGGGCGCTTCATCGCGCGCAGCACGCTGGGCGCGGCATGCTGGAACGGGATGTCTAGATAGGGCGTCAGCAGCCCGTCGGCCATCAGCGGAATCACGGCGTCGACATGCGGGTAGGGATAGACATAGTGCAGCCGCACCCATGGCGCCGCCCCCTGCGGCGTGCGCAATTGCCCCAGCTCGCGGGCGAGGTCGGTCATATGCGCGCGCACTTGGTGCCCGTGCCACTCGCGGCTTTCGTGGCGCGTATCCACACCATAGGCCGAGGTGTCCTGGCTGATCACCAGCAGCTCCCGCGTGCCCGCCGCCACCAGCTTTTCCGCCTCGCGCAGCACCGCGTCGATCCGCCGGCTGACCAGCCCCCCGCGCAGTTGCGGGATGATGCAAAAGGCGCAAGCATGGTTGCACCCTTCCGAGATCTTCAGATAGCTATAGTGGCGCGGGGTCAGCTTGATGTCGGTTTCGCTCGGCTGCGGGATCAGGTCGATGAACGGCCCGCGCGAGGGCGGCGCCGCCTCATGCACCGCCTCCACCACCGCCTCATACTGATGCGCCCCGGTCACGGCCAGCACGGCGGGAAAGCGGGCGCGGATCGCCTCGGCCTCATTGCCCATGCAGCCGGTGACGATGACGCGCCCGTTCTCGGCAATCGCCTCGCCAATGGCGGCCAGGCTTTCCTCCTTGGCCGAATCGAGAAAGCCGCAGGTGTTGACCAGCACGACATCGGCGCCGGCATAATCCGCGCTCATGGCATAGCCATCGGCGCGCAGACGGGTGAGGATGCGCTCGCTATCAACCAGCGCCTTCGGGCAGCCGAGGCTGACCATGCCCACTTTCGGGCTGTCGGGAATATGTGTTGCCATGATCGTGCCGCCCATAGGCCGAATTGTGCTCCGCGTCACCTGCCACTATAAGGGCGCCCAAACAGGGGAGACGGGGTGATGGGGCATATCAATTTTGTGGCGGTTCTGCTGGCGGCGGTGGCGGCCTATGCGGTGGGCGCTTTGTGGTACGGCGTGCTGTTCGGCAAGGCCTGGCGCGCCGCGCTGGGAATCGTGCCGGGCCAGTCGCCCAAGGTGGGCCCAAAGGTGGGTATGCCCGCGATGCTGGGCGGCCATTTCGTGCTGATCCTGCTCTCGGCGCTGTTGCTCGGGCACAATTTCGCCCGCCTGCCGGGCATTCCCGGCCACCTCTATTTCATGATGTCCGGCGGGATTGCGGCCTTCTTCGTCGTGCCGGCGCTGTGGATCAACTACCTCTATCAGGGGCAGTCGCGGAAGCTGGCGCTGATTGATGCCGGGCACTGGATCACCGCCTATTTGGCGATGGGCACGGTGTTCTGGGCCCTGCGCTGAAGCCGGGCTTTATTCCCCCGCGCCCCGTGCGGCCAGGGCCCTGCCGGTGACAGCCGGCAGTTCGGGCACGGGGTCGACCGGGCGGTTGGCGCGGCGCAGCTCGAAGTGCAGCTCGTCGCGCTTGGCCTTGCCGCTGTGGCCGATCAGGCCGATGCGCTCGCCCGAGCGGACATGGTCGCCCTGCGCCACGGTGATCTTGCCGAGGAAGCCATAGGCGGTTTGCCAGCCGTTCTTGTGGTCGATCAACACCAGCCGGCCGAAGCTTTCGGGCTCCTGCCCGGCAAAGATCACCTCGCCACCGGCACTGGCGCGAACCGGCGCACCGACAGTGCCGGCAATGTCGATGCCGTCGTGATAGTTGGGGTTGCCCCGGCTGACGAAGCGCCGCAACACCTGGCCGGAGGCGGGCCAGATAAACTGGGCATCGGCATCAACCTTGCCGGCGCGCGCGGCGGGGGCGGTGGCATCAGCGGTGGCGGCACTGTCCGTCGCCCGCTTCGCCGATGGCACCACGCTGCCGCTGGCCAGCCGGGTCTGTGCCCTGGTGGCGGTTTGAGTGGCGGTGATCGTCGGGATCAGCAGCTTCTGCCCCGGTTCCACCTCTGCATCAGGATCCAGCCCGTTGGCCGTGGCGATGGCCGAGAAGGGCACGCCATAGTGATAGGCGATGTCAAAGCCGGTCTCGCCCTTGGCCACGGTGTGGTGGCGGGTGCGCGGCAGGCGCAGGCGCTGCCCCTCGCGCAGGCCATAGGGTTCCTTCAGGCTATTGGCCTCGATAATCAGCACGCGGGCCACATGGGCGCGGTTGGCCACGCCGCCCAGCGTTTCGCCAGCCTTCACCACATGCACGGCCTCCAGCTGTGGCGAGGCGTCGTCATCGTCATCTTCCACCGTATCGGCGGCAAGGCTGCGGGCGGCGGGTTTGTGCGCGACCTCCTTCGCGGTGGGCCGCTCGGCTGCGGCAGGCCGCGCCAGTGCGGGCCCTGCCACCACGCCCGCACCGAGCCCCGTCGTGCCCAGCAGCGCCGCCAGCGCCCCCCATGTGCCCGCGCGCGCATCATGCGGAAAAGGCCGCGCGCAGCGACGCCAGCGAGGCGTCGTGGGTCAGGTCGAGATGCATCGGGGTCACGGCAACAAAGCCATCGGCAATGGCCTCCAGATCGCTGTCATGACCCGGGCTATGCTCGATGCCATAGAGGCCGAACCAGTAATATGTGTAGCCGCGCGGATCCGTCGATTCCACAACAGACCCGCGCGCGTAATCGTGAAAACCCTGACGTGCCACCCGAATACCCCTTACCTGTTCGCTGGCAACAGGTGGAAAGTTTATATTGATCAACGTCCGCGGCGTATAGGGGGTGTTAAGTAGTGGCCGCAGGACTTTTCCACCCCATTTTGCCGCCGCATCAAAAGATACCGTATCTCCGGCCCCCTCTTTTGCATAAACCTGGCTCAGCGCGATGGAACGGATGCCCGCCAGCGTGCCCTCCATGGCGGCGGCCACCGTGCCCGAATAGGTCACATCATCACCCAGATTGGCACCCCGGTTCACGCCCGAAAGAATAAGGTCCGGCGGCGCAGGCAGCAGTTTCTTCAGCGCCATGGTCACCGCGTCGGTCGGCGTGCCGGAAACCGAGAAGCGCCGGGGCCCATGCTCGCGCAGGCGCACCGGCCGGGTGAGGGTGAGCGAATGGCCGGCGCCCGATTGCTCCTCCGCCGGGGCGCAGATCCACACATCGTCCGACAGCTCGGCGGCGATGGCCTCCAGCACGGCGAGGCCGGGTGCGTTGATGCCATCGTCATTGGTCAGCAGGATGCGCATCTGGCGCCTTTCGGTTGGCGGGAAGGGACGGTCAGGCCTGCCGTTTATCCATGGGGAGCAGCGCCTCGATGCCGCCCATCCACGGGCGCAGCGCGGGGGGCACTTCCACACTGCCATCCGCGCGCTGCCAGTTTTCCAGCACGGCGACCAGCGTGCGGCCCACGGCCAGCCCAGAGCCATTGAGCGTATGCACTGGCCGCGTGCCCTTCTGCTGGCCATCCGGGCGATAGCTTGCCTTCATGCGGCGGGCCTGAAACGCGCCGCAGTTGGAGACCGAACTGATCTCGCGATAGGTGTTCTGCCCGGGCAGCCACACTTCCAGGTCGAAGGTCTTCTGCGCGGAAAAGCCCATGTCCCCGGCGCACAGCAGCATGCGGCGATAGGGCAGGCCGAGCGCTTCGAGAATATGTTCGGCGGCGGCGGTCATCCGCTCGTGCTCGGCCTCGCTGGCCTCGGGCGTGGTGATGGAGACCATCTCCACCTTGTCGAACTGGTGCTGGCGGATCAGCCCGCGCGTATCCTTGCCCGCCGCCCCCGCCTCACTGCGGAAGCAAGGGGTGAGGGCGGTGAAGCGCAGGGGCAGTTCGGCCTCGCTCAGAATGCTCTCGCGCACCAGGTTGGTGAGGGAGACCTCGGCCGTGGGGATGAGCCAGCGGCGTTCGACGCGGTTGGGAAGCTTATCGGCCATTGCCGCCGCGAGGCTCCGAAGAAATGCCTCTGACTCATTTGCGGCAGCGGGGTCAGCCCTGTAAGATTCGAATCGTTCCCTAATGAAATCGGTGCGATCGGCTGTCAGATAAGTCGCGAACAAATCCTCGGCAAACTTCGGCAGTTGCGCGGTGCCAAACACCGCCTCGTCGCGCACCAGCAACGGCGGCGCGACTTCCTCGAAGCCGCCCAGTCCGGTCTGTTGGTCAAATGGCTGGGTGTGCGTATCCAGCATGAACTGGCCCAACGCCCGGTTCAGCCGCGCCACCTGCCCGCGCAGATACACAAACCGCGCGCCCGACACCGCCTGCGCACTCTCGAAATCAAGTCCCAGCGGCGCGCCGATGTCGAAATGCTCGGCCGGCGCGAAGTCAAAGGCCGGAATGGCACCCCAGCGCTTCTGCTCGACATTGCCAGCCTCGTCCTCACCCTCGGGCACATCCTCCGTGGGCAGGTTGGGAATGGCCGCCAGCGTCGCGTCCAGCGCGGCCTTGGCCTCGTCGGCCTTGGTGGCAAGCTGGGGCAGGGTCTGCTTGATGTCGGCGACCTGCTGCATCAGGCTGGCGGCCAGCGCCTCATCCTTCGCCGCCTTGGCCTGCCCGATCTTTTTCGAGGTCTCGTTCAGGCTCGCCTGCAGGGTCTGCGCCTCGTTGCTGAAGGCGCGCGCGGCGGCATCGGCGGCCAGGATATCCGCGCTGCCCGCCGCCAGCCCACGCTTCGCCAGCCCAGCGTCGAAGGCTTCCGGGTTTTCGCGAATGAATTTGATGTCGTGCATGGGGATGCGCGGTATTGGCCCGGCCCCGCCCGGTCAAGCACAGGCTGCATCCGCAGTGGCGCAAATCCTGCCTATGGTGGGGTTTTTGGGGCCGGGTTTGGGGGCGGCTCAGGCGCCGGATATGCCGCCGTTGATCGAAACCATCTGCCCGGTAATGTGCGCGGCCAGCGGCCCGGCCAGAAAACTGATCAGATTGGCCAGATCATCGGGCCCCGGCAGACCCAGCGTGGCGCGCTTCTCGATCTTCTGGAACAGCTGCCGGGCAAAGCCCCCCTCCATCACATGCTCATAGTTGCGCGTATCGCGGATCAGCGACGGGCACACGGCGTTGACCCGGATCTGATAGCGGCCCATCTCGCGCGCCAGCCCCCGCAGGAACATGCCCGAGCCGGCCAACGCCCCGCCATGCACCGCCTCGCCGGGGGTGGGCACCTTGGCCGCATCCGAAATGACGCCGATGATCGCCCCGCCGCCGCGTGCCTTCAGCATCGGCACGGCAAAGTGGCAGCAGTGCACGAGGCTGAGGAAGATGCCGGTAATCGCCGCCGCCGACTTCTCCGGCATCATCGCCTCGAACAGATCGGGCAGCGCCCCCCCGGCGACGCCCGAGGTGCCGTAACCGCTGTGCACGAAGATATCGAGGCCACCGCCCAACTCGCCCACGCGCGCGAACAGACCGGCGATGTCCTCCAGCCGGTTCATGTCCGCGCGCAGGAAATGGAACGCCGTGCCGGGCACCTGCGCCGCCAGATCGGCCCGCACCCGCTCGCCGGCCCCGGCGTCGCGCCCGTTGAGGACGACGACGCTGGCCCCCTCCCGCGCGAAGGCCAGTGCCGTCGCGCGCCCCGTGCCCGAGGTGGAGCCGGTGACGAGGGCAACCTTTCCGGTCAGCGTCTGCGCGGGCATGCGTTGGCTCCTGTGGCAATGGGCTGGCGGTTGCGCGAACGGCCCGCCTGTGGGATCGTTGCCGGCAACGGGCGCGCGGACAAGCAGCGCCCCCATGCCGGAGAGGGCCCATGCGGATCACCCCATTTACCGTTTCCATCCCCCAGGCAAGGCTGGATGATTTGCAGGCGCGGCTGGCCAACACCCGCTGGCCGCCGGAATTCGCCGTGCCGGAATGGTCGCGCGGGGTTTCGGGGCGCTACATGCGCGAGTTGGTCACCTATTGGCGCGAAAGCTACGACTGGCGCGCGGCCGAGGCGCGGATCAACGCCTTCCCGCAGTTCATCGCCGAGGTGGATGGCGTGCCGATCCACTTCATCCATGTGCGGGGGAAAGGCCCCAATCCCACACCCCTGGTGCTCACCCATGGCTGGCCGTGGACCTTCATGGATTTCGCACATGTGATCGGCCCGCTGAGCGACCCCGCGGCGCATGGCGGCGACCCGGCGGACAGCTTCGACGTGATCGTGCCCTCGCTGCCCGGCTTCGTGTTCTCCGGCCAGTCGGCGGCGGGCGACATCGGCTATGGCGAGACGGCGCGCCTGTGGACGCGGCTGATGCGCGACGGGCTGGGTTACCAGCGCTTCGGCGCCCACGGTGGGGACGCCGGGGCCTTTGTCACCGCGCAACTCGGCCATGCCCATGCCGAGGCGATGACCGGGGTGCATCTGGCCTTTCCGATACTGCCGGGCGTAGCGCATGGCGCCTTCGATCCGGCGGAATTCGACACGCCCGAAGAACGCGCCATGTTCGACGCGCAGGATGGCGAGGGGCGGCACTACACCCATCTGATGGTGCATGTTCTGGAGCCGCAGACGCTGGCCTTTGCCATGCACGACAGCCCGGTGGGCCAGGCGGCGTGGATGCTGCACCGCCGCCGCGCCTGGAGCGATTGCGCCGGCGATGTCGAAAGCCGCTTCAGCAAGGATGACCTCATCACCTCGTTTGCGCTCTATTGGCTGACCGAAAGCTTCGGCAGCGCGATCATGGCCTATGCCGCCTCGCGCTATCATCTGCCGATGCCGCTGGCGCACGATCGGCAGCCGGCGATCGAGGCGCCCACCGGGGTTGCCGTGTTCCCGCGCGAACTCGGCCATATCCCCCGGAGCCTTGCCGCGCGGCACAGCGACCTGCGCCAGTGGAGCGTGATGCCGCGCGGGGGCCACTTCGCCGCCGCCGAGGAGCCGGAACTGCTGGTGGAGGACTTGCGCGCCTTCTTCCGCCCCTTGCGCGCATAGGGGCGGAAGGCGGCGCGCCCGCGCATTGCCCTCAGGCTGAAAGGGTCGGGGCGAGAAAATCCCAGTGCCCGTGCCGCTGATCCACGCCCGTGCCGAAGCGGCTGTGCAGGATCGACTGGGCGCTGTTGACCGTGTCGATCATGGCGACGTGCTCCGGCGGGGTGCCGGCGTCGATCAAAAACCGCTTCAGCCGGATCATGATCGCGCCCAGGCGGAACAGGTTCAGCATCAGCCAGAACTCGAAATTCCGCGCCTTGCGGCCCACCGCGCGTTCCCACAGTTGCACCGTTTCCACCGGCGCGGGCAGGCCCTCGAGACGGGGCTTGCCGACCCCCCCGCTCATTTCCTGCAGCAGCCACCAGGCCAGGTCATATTCCCCGCCGCACAGGCTGATCATGTCCCAGTCGAGCACGCCGACGCAGCTGGTACCCTGAAAGATCATGTTGGGAATGCGCGCGTCGCCCCAGCAGAAACCCTCGGGCGCGTCGGCCGGCATATTGGCCAGCAGCCACGCCCAGCACCGCTCCAGCATCGGGTCGGCCTTGGTGTCCGAATCCAGATAGCCGCGCCAATAGGCCATCTGCTGCGCCAGCGTGCCGACGCCCAGCTCCTTCATGAAGGCGAATTTCTCCACCGGCAGCCGGTGCAGCGCGGCCATGGTCTCTATCGCGCCCAGCACCAGTTCGCGGCGCTTGGCGGGCGGCATGTCCACCACCCAGCCTTCGTGATGATAGGTGGGGTTATCGCCCGGTATCTTGCCGTCGATGCGCTCCATGACGAAGAACTGGCGGCCCAGCAGGCCTATGTCGTCCTCGAAGCCGAAAACGCGCGGGGTCGGCACCGAAGGCTCGTCCTCCAGCAGGCGATACATGGTGAACGACGAGCGGATATCCATGCCGGGAAACAGCGTCGTCGGCGATTGCAGCCGCACCACCAGCCCATCCAGCCCCCGCAGGGCCGGCGCCGACGAAGTGACATCGAGCAGCAGCGTCTCGTTGTTCACCCCGGCGGCACCCGGTGAGGTGATGCCGGTGATGGCCAGATCCGGCGCGTCGAACCGCGCGGCCAGCCACGGGGTCAGCGTCTCGCGCAATGCATCGAGCGACAGCGACACCGTGCGGGCGGGGGGGGTGAACCTGGTTTCGGTGGCGGCCTCTGCCGGGCGCAATTTCCGCACGCCCCTCACTTCACCACCGGCGGATTGCGGAAATTGCGCTCCGACCGCTCGGTAAGGCCGATCGCACTCTCCTCGCCGCCGCTGCCGTCACGCCATGTCCAGCGGGCAAAGCCGGGGACGAAAAAGCCGCTCGGATTGTCAGGCCTGGTGCCCATTGCCATGCCGCTATCCAGCATCGAGCTATAGCCCGAGGCGGTGACCACGCCGGTCAGGTGGTGCTCGCCGAGGTCCGAGGCCAGCACCAGTTTCAGCGTCTCGCCGGAATATTGCAGGTTCGGACCCAGCCGCGGGCATTCCAGCACGCTGGCGAATTCATACTGGCCGTCGATGAAGACGAAGGCGGTATCGAGGGTGACGCGCCCCTCCGGGTTCCACATGCGCTGCATGCCAAAGCCCTTGCCGCTGGGGTAGAGCGTGGAGATCAGCGCGTGGCCGGCGAACTGGTCCATGTTCACGCCCCGTTGCCCGCGCGAGTGATCGCGCACGCCCGAGCCAGAAAAAGGCCTGGTCTCGCCGCGCAGGGTGACGGTGCCGTTCACCGTGTAAAGCTGCTGATAGTGATCCTTGGCCCACACCTGCTCGGCCATGGAACCGGCGCCATGCGGGCTCTCGGCCGAGGCATGGGCATCCCACACCGGCCCCCGCATCTCCAGTTCCAGATCGAAGCCGAGATATTCCGTCGCCCCTTCCTTGCCGAGGTCGGTGCGCATCTCCTCCGGCGTGGTGCTGTGCACGACCCCGTCGTAGGTGAGGCGCCAGCGCTTCCACGGCTCCAGGCATTGCGCGCGGAAATTGGGGCCGGCGGGGCGCTGCTCCACCGGCACGCGGGCATAGGATTTGCTCCACAGCGTGCCCTCGCCCTCGGGCAAATGCACAAACACGAGGTCTTCCCATATGCCGAAATCATCGGGGAAAGTCCCCAGATGCAGCCACATCGACATGCCAAGCGCCGGGTCGCTCAGCGCGAACATGAGGTTCTCGGCAAAGCGGTACTGGCCGGTCGGCTCGGCGAGCGTATATTCGCGCACGGGGTCATAGCCGAGGGAAAGGTCGGTCACCTTCATGGCATCATCTCTCCTGTGGCCCGCCGGCGCTCGCGGCTGGTCGGGCGTGGTAGGCGTCGGGCCGGGTGTCAGGTCGGGCCGGCGCGGAACACGGGAACTTTCCACTCCCCGCCGGGGTGGTCAACAATTTCCGCCGTCACCCTCTGGCCGATGGCGACATCTTCATGGGCGATGCCGACGATGCGGCCCGGGATGTGCAGCTTCGGCGCCTCATCCGGCGAGACCAGCGCCACGGCATAGGGCAGCAGATCCTCAAAGCCGGGCGCGGCGGCGCGATGGTTGACGATGAAGCTGTAGATCGTGCCCTTGCCCGAAAGCGGCTGGAGCGCGAGCGTGCCGCCACAATGGCGACAGGCCCCCAGCATCGGGAATTGCCACTGGTGGCAGGCGGTGCAGCGCTGGATAGCGAAGGTGCCCTGTTTCAGGCTTTCCCAATAGGGCGCGCTGTCCAGCGAGGGTTCGGGCTGGGGCGGGTTGGGTTTCGTGCTCATCGTCTGTTCTCCCCCTCAGGCTCTGGCGTAGATCAGGCCGCCACCGAAAGGCCCGGTGCCGGCGGTGACGAGGGCGACTTTCGCATCGGGCACCTGCCGCGCGCCCGCCTGCTGCCGCAGCTGCATCACCGCCTCGAAATGGTGGTTCATGCCGTGGATATAGCCTTCGGAGAGCAGCCCACCATGCGGGTTGATCACGCATTCGCCGCCATAGCTGGCCTTGCCGGAGCGGTAGTACTCGCCCGCACCGCCCTTCTCGCACAGGCCGTAATCCTCGATCACGCCGACGGTGGTGAAGGTGAAGCAATCGTAGATACAGGCAAAATCCATGTCGGCGGGCTTCAGCCCCGTGCGCGCCCACAGCGGCGGCGCGGAATGGGCGGAAAACAGATGCCCCATGTCCTCCCAGCTGTCGGGGTGGCGGCCCATGAAAGTCTCCTCGTCGAGCATCTGCACCGGAACCTGCTTCAGGTCGCGGGCGTGTTCGCGGGTGGTGACGAGGATGGCGCAGGCCCCGTCCGCCTCCAGCGCGCAATCGAACAGGCGGAACGGATCGTAAATCCAGCGCGAGGCGAGATATTGCTCCATCGTGATCGGCTCGCGCATGATCGCCGCCTCGTTGGGGCCGGCATGCTTGCGGGTGGTGATCGCCACCTGGCCGAGATCCTCATAGGTGGTGCCGTGCTCGTGCATATAGCGGCGGCACCACATGGCGAACCACTGGCCCGGCGCCATATAGCCATGCGGCGCGCCATACTGATCATCACCGCCCACGCGGATGTCGCCGGTGTAGGTGCCGATGCGCTGGCCAGAGCGGCTGTTCAGCGAGCGAAACACCAGCACCGCCTTGCACCTGCCCGATTGCACCGCCATGCAGGCCATCGCCACCGCCTGCGTCACGACATTGCCCCCCGCCATCAGATCCACCGGCAGGCGCAGGCCCGGCAGGCCCAGCGCATAGGCGACGTTCAGCGAATTGGCGCTGTCGCCCACGTTGAATTCGATGATGCCGTCGACATCCGACAGCGCCATGCCGGCATCGGCGATGGCATTGCGGCAGGCCTCGGTTGCCAGATCGCCCGTGGTGCGGCCGGAATTGCGCGAATAGGGCGATCGGCCGATGCCGACCACCATCGGGTCATTTGCCGCCATGTCAGAGGGCCTCCTGTGCCATTTGCCGCTGGCCTGCCGCCAGATGTTCCCCCCTGCGCTGTTCCAGCGCAAGTCTCTCAAGTGCCGCCCCCGGGCCGCCGTGCAGGTTGCGCAGCAGCACGAGGCGCTTGAAGATCATGCCGATCACATAGTCGTCGGTAAGGCCCATGCCGCCATGCAACTGCACCGCCTGCGCGCCGACGTAAAAGCCGGCCTTGGCGAAATGCACCTTGGCGGCGGCCAGCATCCTGTCGCGCTCGGCATGGGTTTGGTCGAGGCTGGCTTCGTCGAAGCTGTCCCCATCGAAGGTGGAGAGCAGGCGCAGCAGGATCGAGCGGGCCAGCTCGATCTCCAGCACCATGTCGGCCATGCTGTGCTGCACGGCCTGAAACGTCGCCAGCTCGGTGCCGAACTGGCGGCGGGTGCGCACATAGTCGCGCGTCGTCCACAGGGCCTTGTCCATGGCGCCCAGCGCCTCGGCATGCAGGCCCATTTGCAGCCACGCCAGCCCCTCGCGCCAGGCAGCCCCGCCATCGGCGGTGATCAGCGCCTCAAAGGGCAGTTCGAGCGCGGGGAAGGTGAGATCGGCGCCAAGGCTGTCGTCGGTGAGGCGCACATCGCGGCGGCCAAGGCCCGGCCAATCGGCGGGCACGAGGAACAGCCCGAGGCCAGCCGTGGTGCCCGCGCCAATCACATAATGCGTCGCTGCCGCGCCCCCCAGCACCAGCGAAGCCGCGCCCGACACGCGCCAGCCCGCGCCATGGCGCTCGGCCGTTGCGGCGTACGGGGCGGAAAGGTCGCCATGGGCGATGACGGGGCGGGCGTGGCCCTCCATCACGGCGGCGATCAAGGCGTCATCAGCGCCCGCGGCCAGCAGCGCGCGCGCGGCGGCCACCACCGGCACCAGCGGCTCCAGTACCATCGCGGCGCCCAGTTGCTCCACCAGCAGGGCGAAATCCACCGCGCCGGCACCCAGGCCGCCCCGCGCCTCGGGCACGGCCAGCGCCAGCCAGCCAAGGTCGGCCATTTGCGCCCAGCGCGCCGCGCCAAACGCCTCGCCCGTGGCCACGGCAGCACGCCGCGCCTCATAGGCATAGGTCTGCTCGACATAGCGGCGGGCGCTGTCGGCCAGCAGGGTCTGTTCTTCAGAGAGAGTGAAGTCCATCGCCTATAGCCCCAGATATTGCTTGGCGATCAGCGTGCGCTGGATCTCGTTGGCGCCGCCATAGATCGTCGTGGCGCGGCGATACATCGCCTCGGACCAGATGCCCGGCGCCAGTGCCGGCCCCGGTACGGGCTGCGGCTCTCCGGCGATATGGGCGTCATGCGAATAGAAGTAGGCGCCGTGGTCGCCCAGCGCCTCCACCTGCAATTGGGTGATGCGCTGCACCAGTTCCGCGCCGCGCACCTTTAGCAGCGAGCCGAAATCGACCCTGTGCCCCCCAGATTGCCCCCCAGATTGCCCCCCCGATTGGGACGCCGATTGGGAAAGGGCCCGCAGGGTCATGAACTCCAGCGCGAGGAATTCCACCTCCAGTTCGGCAATCTTGGCCGCGAACAGCGGGTTGTCGAGCAGCGGCCGCCCGCCGCGCAGCGTGGCGGCGGCAATCTGGCGCAGCGTGGCGAGGTTCTGGCGGTTGCGCGGAATTTCGGCGGCAAAGGCGCGCTCGTTCTCCAGCAGCGCCTTGGCATAGCCCCAGCCCTTGCCCTCCTCGCCGATGCGGTTGGCGACGGGGGTGCGTACATCGTCGAGGATCACCTCGTTGAGGCTGTGCTCCTTGCGGATGTCGATGATCGGGCGGATGGCGAGGCCGGGGGCATGGGCATCGACGATCAGCATGCTCAGCCCGTTCCGCGTGCCCTCGCCGGTGCGCACGAGGAAGAAGATATGGGTCGCCTCATGCGCGCCCGAGGTCCAGATTTTGCGGCCGTTGATGACGTAATCGTCGCCCTCCACCACTGCCCGGGTTTGCAGCGAGCCGAGGTCCGAGCCGGCGTTGGGCTCCGAAAACCCCTGCGCCCAGCTGATCTCGCCGCGCAGGAACGGAGGCAGGATGCGCGATTTGAGATCCTCGCTGCCGAAGCTGATGATCAGCGGGCCGACCATCGACAGGCCGAAGATGTCGAGCAGCGGCGCGCCGGCGCGGGTGCATTCCTCCTCGAAGATCGCCTGCTGGGAGAGGGTCCAGCCGGTGCCGCCGTGCTCCACCGCCCAGTTCGGCGCCGACCAGCCGCGCGCGTGCAGGATGCGCGTCCATTCGCGGGTGTCGGAGCGGGGGGCGTGAAAGCCCTGCCGACTGCGCCGGGCCATGTCCGGCGGGAGATGCGCGGCGATGAACGCGCGCACCTCCTGCCGGAACGGCTCGTCGGCGGGATCGCGCCGGAGGTTGGTCATGGCATCTCTCGCTTTGGTTTTGATCGGTTGGTTCCCGGGGCGTTTTTTTGACGATTTTACCCGGGCCGATTCGTTATGATCTAATAGGTGCCTACATGTCCGCCGCCTGTCAATCGATCCCGTCGATGCCCTGCGCCCATGCCTCCACCGTGTCGCCGGGCACCAGCGCGGCAAAGGCGGCGCCCTGCTGGGTGGCGATGGCCAGCGCCTGCGCGGCGTCTCCGGCCAGAATCGCCTCGCCCAGCCGGCTCCACGCGGCACAGCGCATCCGCCGCATCGCCGGGTTGGCGATCAGCACCTGCGAGGCCGCGCTTTCGTCGACGAACTGGCGCGCGATCTGCAGGAACAGGCGCAGCGCCGGGTTGCCGGCGATGGAGGTCACCAGTTGCTCGAAACTACGCTCCGCCTCCAGAAACCGGGGCAGGTCCTCCGGGTGGCCCTGCGTCGCCAGGTGATCGAGAAAGGTCCGCAGCCGGGCCTTCTCCGCCACCCGGTCCGACTGGCATGCCAGGGTGAGCAGGCATTGTTGCAGCGCCTGCGTCACCTGCATCAGATCGCGCAGATTGGCCTGTTCCACTTGCAGATATAGCGCGGCGGCGCGTGCCGTGGTGCGGCTGTCCGGCCGGGCGGCGTAGCAGCCGCCATGCGGCCCCATGCGCTTTTCCAGCAGTTGGTCCTGCTCCAGCACCCGCACCGCCTGGCGAAAGGTCGGCCGGCTGATGGCCAGCAGGTCGCTCAGTTCCTGCTCCGAGCCGAGGAATTCGCCCGCCGGCGTCGCCAGAGCCAGCTGGCGCAGACGGGCCAGCGCCGCCTTCAGCACTGGCGCGCGGGCACCTTTGGATCGGGGGGCGGGGTTCATAAGCAGATACCTACTTGCAAGTACCCGCCACCGCAAGCCGGCGCCCGGACGGCAGGCACCAGCGGCCGGCGATGTCGAGCGCCGCGATACGACCGCGCGGCAGGCACATGGCCGGCGGCCCGTCCGGCCGATGCGCCGGGCCTAGGCCCCCTCGGTCTCCGGCACGAAGACCACGGCTGGCGCGCCATCTATCGTCTCCACCCTCGCCCGAACCTTCATGCCGATCCGCACGTCGCCGGGAGCTATGCCCACCACGCGCGACATCATGCGCGGCCCTTCGGCCAGGTCGATCAGCGACACGTTGTAATCCGGAGTGGGCGGCTTGTTGCGCACCGTCGTCACCGAATAGACCACGCCCTGCCCGCTGGCATCGACCCATTCCACATCATCATCGCCCGTGCCGGGCACAGCAATGCGCGGCGAGAAATAGTAGTCTCCGCCGCGCCGCGAGCGCTGGATGCAGAAGCGCCCCTCCGCCAGAAAGGTGGCGTATTCGAGTTCCGGATGCTTGCTGATAGTGCCCATGTCCACCTCTGGCCCGGCCGCACCGCCATGGGCCGCCCGCGAAATGCGCGGCCCCTTTTACGGCGGCGGCGCCTGTTTCAGGCCGCTGCCGGGAAGGGCACCCGCCGATATCGGCAGCCTCGGTACCGGGCATGCCGCCGCCGGACAAGGGATATTGTTTCGCGCGCGGGGCCGCCGGCAAGCGCCGGGAATGCGGGGCCTGGCCCCGCCGGTGGCGCGGGCGAAAATGTGATGTTGCCCGCCGGCGCGGTCTTGGGCATGGTCGGCCATGGCGTTGCGATACCGGGTCACGGGGATCCGCGGGGAGGCGCTCGGCCCGATGTTGCACGCGCCGTCGCCAGCCGATACCAGCGCCGCTGACGCACAGTTGAAATGGCGGAAAACGCGCAGTTCTTCCGCAGCAAACAGAACAGATTCAGGAGACAAGCCATGAGACGCGCAGCCATCGTATCCCCCCTTCGCACAGCGGTGGGCGCATTCGGCGGAAGCCTGACACCGCTGAAGATGGAGGACCTCGGCACCGCCATTTTGAAGGCGCTGGTCGAGCGCACCGGCATTGATCCGGAACGTATCGAGGATGTGATCTTTGGCCACGCCTATGGCAGCGGCGAGGCGCCGGCGCTGGGCCGGTGGTGCGCGCTGAACGCCGGGTTCCCCATCAGCGTGGGCGGCATGGAGATGGAGCGCCGCTGCGGAAGCGGCTTGATGGCGATCTCGACGGCGGCGATGATGGTGCAAACGGGGGCTGCCGACGTGGTCGTGGCCGGCGGTGTTGAATCCATGAGCAACACCGAATTCTACACCACCGCCGCCCGCTGGGGCGCGCGCATGGGCAGCGTAACGCTCCACGACCGGCTGGAGCGCGGCCGTGTCCGCTCGCAGCCCGAATGGCGCTTTGGCGTGGTCAAGAGCATGATGGAGACCGCCGACAATGTGGCGGCCGACTATGGCATCACCCGCGAGGAAGCGGATGAATATGCCGTGCGCAGCCAGCAGCGCGCCGCCGCCGCCTGGGCAGAGGGCAAGTTCGACAACGAACTGGTGCCGCTGAGCGTGCCGCAGCGCAAGGGCGAGCCGCTGGTCTTTGCGCGCGACGAGGGCATTCGCGGCGACACGTCGATCGAGGCGCTGGCCCGGCTGAAGCCCGTGCATGCCGGCGGCGTCACCACCGCCGGCAACGCCAGCCAGCAAAACGATGCCGCGGCCGCCTGTCTCGTCGTCTCCGAGGATCTGCTGAAGGAGCTGAAGCTGGACCCCGCCGCCTGGTTCGTGAACTGGTCGCTGGCCGGCTGCGAGCCTTCGCGCATGGGCATCGGCCCGGTGCCGGCGGTGGCGAAGCTGTTCAAGAAGACCGGCCTGTCGTTTGATGACATGGATCTGGTGGAATTGAACGAGGCCTTCGCCGCGCAGGTTCTGGGCGTGCTGAAGGGCTGGGGGTGGAATGATCCTGACCGCCTGAACGTCAACGGCGGCGGCATTTCGCTCGGCCACCCGATTGGCGCCACCGGTGGCCGCATTCTCGCCTCGATGCTGAACGAGCTGTCGCGCCGGCAGGGCCGCTATGCGCTGGAGACCATGTGCATCGGCGGCGGGCAGGGCATCGCGGCGCTGTTCGAGCGGGCGGGCTGAACCCGATTGGTTTTGGCAGGCAATTACTGGGTCGGAGTAGGGACATGACAGGTTTTCCACGCGGTCGCGCGGCGGTGGTCGGGGCGGCAACCTTCGGCATGGGCTCGGCACCGGGCTACACCTCGAAGGAATTGCTGGCCAAGGCTTCGCTGGCGGCGCTGGCTGACGCGGGATTGACCGTGGCGGATGTGGACGCCGTGTTTCCGATGCTCTCGGACGATCCGTTCTGTGCGCTCAGCGTGCCCGAATATCTGGGTATCCGCCCGAAGATCGTCGAGGCCACGCGGACCGGCGGGTCGGCCTTTCAGATCATGGCGATGTGGGCCGCCTTGGCGCTGGATGCGCATCTGTGTGACACGGTGCTCATCTGCTATGGCAGCAACCAGTTAAGCGGCGCGGGCGGTCTGGTCCGCAGCGCCGGCGCCGCGCCGTTCCCCTACGAATCCGTCTACAAGCCGCGCAATCCGACCACCTCCTATGCGCTGGCCGCAGCCCGGCACATGCACCAGTTCGGCACCACCCGCGAGCAGCTGGCCGAGGTGGCGGTGGCGGCGCGGCAATGGGCGAAGTTGAACCCCGACGCCTACAAGCGCGAGGACCTGTCGATCGAGGACGTGCTGTCGGCGCGGATGGTCTCCGACCCGCTGACGGTGCGCGACTGTTGCCTGGTGACCGATGGCGCGGCGGCCATCGTGATGACGCGGGCGGACCGCGCCGCCGACCTCGTCGAGCGCCCCGCCTATCTGCTGGGTGCGGCATCGGAGACCTGGCACCGCAACATCTCCGAGCTGGACGATCTGACGGTCACGGCATCGAGTGTGGCTGGCCGCCGCGCCTATGAGCAGGCCGGCTACACCGCCGCCGATATGGACGTGGTGCAGATTTACGACGCCTTCAGCATCAACACCATCCTCATGCTGGAAGACCTGGGTTTCTGTCCGAAGGGCGAGGGTGGGCGTTTCGTCGAAGGTGGCGCGATTGCACCCGGCGGACGGCTGCCGGTGAATACCAACGGCGGCGGCCTGTCTTGCGTGCACCCCGGCATGTATGGCCTGTTCACCATGATAGAGGCGATCACCCAACTGCGCGGCACGGCGGGCGCACGGCAGGTTCCCGGCACCCAACTGGCTTTGGCCCATGGCAATGGCGGCGTGCTGTCCAGCCAGTCGGTTGCCATTTTCGGCAACCGGGAAACGCTGTAGCGGCGAACGATTATCGCCGCTCCCGTCAGGCGGTGCCGACGATGCCCGCGTCGATCAGGCGGGCGATCTCGCCAGAGGGCAAAGACAGGCGCTCGGCCAGCACCTCTTCGGAATGCTGGCCATTGCGCGGGGCGGGGCGGGGTGCCTGCCGCTCCAACTGGGGCACGGTGGCAAAGGCGCCGGCGGCCGGATAGGCAAAACCGCTGGGGTTCACCGCAGCGCCGAAAATCGGGTTTTCGGCGACCAGATCCTTGTCGTTCACCGCATCCAGCATGGTGCGATAGGCCGAGTGCACCACGCCGCCCGCATCGAGAGCGACGGCAAGGCTGGCGTGGTCGCGCTGGCCGATGGCCGCCTCGAACAGCGGAAACAGGGCATCGCGGTGGTTGAAGCGCAGGCCGTCGTCCTTGGCAAAGCTCACCCCCCGCTCGGCCTCTATCGCCGCCACCGCACCGGTCAGGTCCAGCGCCGCCAGCAGATTGGCCCATTGGCGCGCCGTGACCACGACGATCATCGTGCGCACGCCATCGGCGGTGACGAAATCGCGCCCGAACAGGCCATAGACGGTGTTGCCCATGCGCGGCCGGTTGGCGCCCTGATGCAGCACCTCCGCCACGCCGCCCAGATTGGCGATGGTGCCGATCGCGACATCCGAAAGGGGAATGCGCACCTCGCCGCCGAGGCCGGTTTCCTGCCGCCGGCGCAGCGCGGCCAATAGCGCGAAGGCGGCATAGGCGCCAGAGAGCAGATCCCACGCGGGCAGCACATGGTTCACCGGCTCCGGGCCGGCGCCGGTCAGCATCGGATAACCCACCGCATTATTCACCGTGTAATCCAGCGCCGGTGTGCCGTCGGCCCAGCCCATGACGCGGATGGTCACCAGATCGGCCCGGCCATGCGCCAACACATCGTGGCCCATGAAGCCCTTGGCGGGGAAATTGGTGATGACCTGCCCGGTTGCCCGCACCAGCGCCTGCAACAGTTCGCGCCCCTCCGGCCGCCCCAGATCCAGCGCCACCGATTTTTTCGCCCGGTTGAGGTTCTCCCAATAGAGCGAATCATTGTTTTCCGTCACCGGCCAGCGGCGAAAATCCGGCCCGCCACCGATCTGGTCGACACGGATAACCTCGGCGCCCATTTGCGCGCAGTATAGCCCGGCGGTGGGGGACGCGACGAATGACGAGGCCTCGATTACCGACAGGCCGGAAAGCAGATCATACATGGCGGGTATACACTCCAGGCTCCCGGCGGGGCAATCGCGGGCACGGCAGACGCTTGGCAGAGGAAGCGCGCGGCATCAATCCCGCGTGTCGGCCAAGCTGGGCCGGCGCACCTCTCGCTCTGGTGCGCCGGCCAGCTCTGGTGCGCCGGCGCGATCTTCGGCCGTTGCCGGGCGGCGGCTGCGGCGCCTTTCAGCGGCTCCCCGCGCCTGCCCGTTCCGCCATGAGGTTGCGCACCGCCTCGCGCACCTTGTCGACATGGTCGCGGGCGGCGCCTTCGGCGCGTGGCTCGTCGCGCTCGGCAATGGCCTGATACATCGCCGCGTAATCGGCCAGGCGCAGGTCGCGCAGCCGGGGCGACTGGTATTGCGAGTAGATGATATGCATGCTGATCGCCGGAAACAGGCGGTTCAGCTCCCGGTTGCCGGCGACATCGAGCAGCGCGCGATAGAAGGCGCGCCGTGCCGCGCTGAACTGGCCCGGGTGATCGCGCAGCACCGGGTCGGCCAGCCGCGCCATCGCCTCGGTCAGCCGCGCGGCTTGGGGGGCATGCGCGAAGTTGCGGGCCGCCGCGCGCACGGCAAGGATGGTGAGCACCTCGGCGACCTCCAGAATCTCGTAGGTCTCCTGCTCGTCCAATTCCCGGATGACGCTGGAGCGGTTCGGCTGCAAATCGATCACGCCCCGCGCGGCCAGCAATTGCATCGCCTCGCGCACGGCATTGCGGCCCACCGCAAAGCGCATGGCCAGCTCAGTTTCCACCAGCCGCTGGCCGGTGACCAGCCGGTGATGCTCGAGCTCCTCCATGATCCCCCGGTACACCTTCTGCGCCGCGGTCGGCTCGGAGGGCAGGGCGGCAGCCGGTCGCGAAGTTTGGCTCACGCCCTCTCTCCCGCCTTGATTGTTCTACAATCGTGTTCCATAATGTCCAACATGGCGCGAAAGCCCACTCCGGGCAATCTAAAAGCTGCTGGCGAAAAGCTGCTGGCGCCAAACGGGCATTATCAACGCGTAGCCCCGCATTCGCCGGGCGCGCAGGAGAGGGAACAGGCATGAGCGGCATCGGCACCCAGGCGGCACTGGCCATCGCGGAGAAAGTGGAGGCCTTCGTGCGCGATGTCGTCGCGCCCTATGAGCACGACCCCCGCGCCACCAGCCACGGCCCCACCGAGGAACTGGTGCTGGAACTGCGCGAGAAGGCCCGCGCCGCCGGGGTGATGACCCCGCACATCCTGCCCGACGGCCGCCACCTGACGCAGCGCGAGACCGCGATTGTCCTCAAGCCTTCCGGCCTGTCGCCGCTGGGGCCGGTGGCGGTGAACACCATGGCGCCGGACGAGGGCAACATGTACCTCATCGGCAAGGTCGGCAGCCCCGAGTTGAAGGAACGTTTCCTGAAGCAACTGGTCTCGGGCGAGGCGCGCTCCGCCTTCTTCATGACTGAACCCGCCGAAGACGGTGGCGCCGGCTCCGACCCCTCGATGATGCAGACCACCGCCAAGCTCGATGGCAACCACTGGGTCATCAATGGGCGCAAGTGCTTCATCACCGGCGCGGTGGGCGCCAAGGTCGGTATCATCATGGCCAAGTCGGACGACGGCGCCTGCATGTTCCTGGTCGATCTGCCCGATCCCGCCATCATCATCGAGCGGGTGCCCAACACCATCGACAGTTCCATGCCCGGCGGCCATGCGACGATCATCCTCGACAATCTGCGCGTGCCGGCCGACCAGATGCTGGGCGCCAGCGGCGAGGGCTTCAAATATGCCCAGATCCGCCTCAGCCCCGCCCGCCTGTCGCATTGCATGCGCTGGCATGGCGCCGCCACCCGCGCGCACGAGATCGCCACCGCCTATGCCTGCAAGCGCAGCGCCTTTGGCAAGCTGCTGGTGGATCACGAGGGCGTGGGCTTCATGCTGGCGGAAAACCTCATCGACCTGAAGCAGGCCGAGCTGATGATCGACTGGTGCGCGGATGTGCTCGACACCGGCTCGCTGGGCACGGCCGAAAGCTCCATGGCCAAGGTGGCGGTATCCGAGGCGCTGATGCGCGTGGCGGATCGAAGCGTGCAGGTGATGGGCGGCACCGGCGTCTCGGGTGACACCATCGTCGAGCAGGTGTTCCGCGAGATCCGCGCCTTCCGCATTTACGATGGCCCGACCGAAGTGCACAAATGGAGCCTGGCCAAGAAGGTGAAGCGCGATTTTCTGAAAGGGCAGCATGCATGAGCGCGGGCGCCGACGAAAATCTGGGCACCACCCCGGTGCGCGAGGGTTATGCCTTCGACGTCGCCGCGCTGGCCGCATGGATGGAGGCCAACGTCGCCGGCTTTTCCGGGCCCATCACGGTGGAGCAGTTCAAGGGTGGCCAATCCAACCCCACCTACAAGCTGCTGACGCCGGGCAAGAGCTATGTGCTGCGCCGCAAGCCGCCCGGCCAGATCCTGAAAGGCGCCCATGCGGTGGATCGCGAGGCGCAGGTGCTCACCGGGCTGGCCAAGGCCAATTTCCCGGTCGCCCATGTCCATGGCCTGTGCCTTGACGACGGCGTGATCGGCAGCTGGTTCTATGTGATGGACATGGTCGAGGGCCGCATCTTCTGGGAAGCGCATGTTCCCGGCGTTTCCTCCACGGAGCGCGCGGCCATTTTCGATGCGATGAACGCCACCATGGCCCAACTGCACAGCGTGGATTACCAGGCCGTCGGCCTTGGCGAATACGGCCGGCCGGGCAACTATTTCGCGCGGCAGATCGGCCGCTGGTCGAAGCAATATTTCGACGATGCCGAGGCCGGGCGCGACGCCAATATGGATCGTCTGATCGACTGGTTGCAGACCAACATGCCCGAAGATGACGATGCCACCAGCATCATCCACGGCGACTTCCGCATCGACAACATGATCTTCCACCCAACCGAACCCCGCGTGCTGGCGGTGCTGGATTGGGAATTGTCGACCCTGGGGCACCCGCTGGCGGATTTTGCCTATAACGCGATGATGTATCGCATGCCGCCGCATATCGTCGCGGGCCTTGGCGGCATACCGATCGCGGGCACGGGCATCCCTTCCGAGGACGACTATGTCGCGGCCTACTGCGCGCGCCGGGGGCTGCCCGCCATGCCGGGCTACCAGTACTACATGGCGTTCAACTTCTTCCGGTTGGCGGCGATTTTCCACGGTATCAAGGGCCGGGTCATCCGCGGCAATGCCTCCAGTGCCCAGGCCCGGGAACGCGTCGCGGTGCTGCCGGAGCTGATGGCACTGGCCTGGAGCCAGACCGGCGCGTGACAGCGTGGACAGCCGCCGCAGGGATGCCAACGAACCGAAGGCGCCGCTGGCGCATCCCCTGAGCCGCCGGCCGGCCCGCTGACTATGCGCTGAACACGGCTCGCCGCGCATGGCTTTCGGGCCTGAACCACGAGCTGTGCCTTTTCTCCATCCTCGCACCTCCCGGACGAGGGCATAGCGCCGGCGCGCCGGACCTGCTTTATGACCCCTTGGCATGGCCGTCACACAAGGGAGGTTTCCAATGCGGATCGCATTTATTGGTCTGGGCAACATGGGCGGCGGCATGGCGGTCAATCTGGTGAAGGCCGGGCACAGCGTTGCCGCCTTCGATGTGGTGGAAGCGGCGCTGGAACGTGCCCGCGAGAATGGCTGCACCCCGTTCACCAGCGTGCGCGAAGCGGTGCAGGGCGCCGATGCGGTGGTCTCGATGTTGCCGAACGGGGCCATCGTCCAATCGGTCTATTTCGCCGATGTTCTGGGCCATGCTCCCACGGCGGCGCTGTTGCTGGATTGCTCGACGATTGATGTGGCCGCCGCAAAGGATGTGGCGAGCGCCGCGCTGGCACAGGGCTATGCCATGGTTGACGCGCCGGTGTCGGGCGGCATTGCCGCGGCCAATGCCGGCACGCTCACCTTCATGGTGGGGGGCAGCGAAGCCGGCTTTGCCGCCGCGCAGCCTGTCCTTGCCGCGATGGGCAAGACCGTGATCCACGCCGGTGACAGCGGCGCGGGGCAGGCCGCCAAGATCTGCAACAACATGCTGCTGGGCGCCAGCATGGTCGCCACCGCCGAAGCCTTCAAACTGGCCGAGCGGCTGGGTCTAGATCTGCAAACCTTCTACGACATTTCGTCAAAGGCCTCGGGCCAGTGCTGGTCGATGACCGCCTATTGCCCGGTGCCCGGCGTCGGCCCGGTCTCTCCGGCGGATAATGGCTATCAGGGCGGCTTCGCCACCGCGCTGATGCTGAAGGATCTGAAGCTGGCCATGGCGGCGGCGCAGGATGTGGGTGCCCCCGTACCCATGGGCCACCGCGCCGAGGAACTGTACCGGGCCTTCGCCGAGGCGGGGAATGGCGGCCTCGACTTCTCGTCGATTATCGCAACGCTGTGAGCCCATTGCGGCGGCGCGGCACCTGCCATTCCCGGCCCGGCAAAGCGCGCACACCGGCCATCACCCCTTGCCGCTATGGCGATGGGCGCCACGCGATCGCGGCAAATTTGACGATCCCGTGCCAGGCTGTGATGGTGATCGGGGAAGAGAGTGGGATCACCCAGCGCAGAGAGGGAGCAACCGCATGACTGATATTCCCGGCCGTTTCGCGGGCCGCACCGCGATCATCACCGGCGGCGCCTCGGGCCTGGGCAAGGATGTGGCCCGCCGCATCGTCGCGGAAGGCGGCTCCGTCGCCCTTTGGGACCTGAACGGCGACCTGCTCGCCGCCGCCGGCGCGGAAGTCGGCGCGGGCCATGTCGAGGCATTGGACGTCGCCGACCCGGCAGCGGTGGCGCGGGCGGCCAAGGCCAGCGCCGACGCGCTGGGCAAGGTGGATATTCTCGTGTGCTCGGCCGGCATTACCGGCCCCACCGCGACCGTGCAGGACTTCCCGGTCGACGGCTGGCGAAGGGTCATGGACATCAACCTGAACGGCGTGTTCTATTGCTGCCGCGAGGTCGTCCCGCATCTGATTGCGAATGGTTACGGCCGCATCATCAACGTCGCCTCCGTGGCGGGCAAGGAGGGCAATCCCAACGCATCGGCCTATTCCGCCAGCAAGGCCGGCGTAATCGGCCTGACCAAGTCGCTTGGCAAGGAACTGGCGCAAACCGGCGTGCTGGCCAATGCGGTGACACCCGCCGTCTTCGACACACCACTGCTGGCGCAGATGCCGCAAAGCCATATCGACTTCATGCTGTCGAAAATTCCCATGGGGCGGTTGGGCCAGGCCCATGAAACCACCGCGATGATCTGCTTCCTGGCCTCTGAAGAGTGTTCGTTTTCCACCGGTGCGACCTTTGATACATCCGGCGGCAGGACTACCTTTTAAGGATAAGGCAGGGTGGGGGCGTCAAGGCCAATAGCTGATCGGCCATGCGGCACGGGCGTTCAAACCCACAGGAAGCCTGGCCGAACGGCGGCTGAACTTTCTGGCGCCGGACGCGCTGAATGAATTTTGGAGGGCATTGAGATGGACCCGTACACCGATCTGCTTGTCCGCGAGATCATGGCCGGCAAGTCGCGCGAGGATGTCCTGTGGATCTACTGCAGCGCCCGGTACCTCGTGCCGCACTCCTATGGTCCCGCTAGCCGCTCGCCATTGGCAGCTATCGACGCCGCCTTTCAGACTTTCCGCTCCGGGGGCGCCCCGGGCGAGATCGGCGCGGCCTTCGAGATGGCGCTGGCCCAATGCGGTCCGGCCTGGCGCTTCGCCCGCGATCAGGCGGAAATAGACCAACTCATCCGGCACACGCCACCAGCAGCGCGTTAAGGTCGCGACCGCGCATGCCGCATAAACCAGCATGACCAAGTCCCGCAGGGCAGGGATGTGGACGATGTAAGAGTCGCGAGCGGACTTGGTACAATATAATACAGTATCGCATGAAGTTTTTTTAGGCAGCGTGATTAAACGCTGCGGCACCAAATGGCTCGGGGGAGCTAGAAAATGGGGCCCGTTTCATTATGTCGCTTCTTCTTTTTCTGTGTTTTTTCAACGTCCATACCACGAAAAGAGATCGGGCTCGCTCAAGCCTTCGGCCCAGGCCTTGGCATTGCGGATTACCGCGCCGCGCGGGGTGAGGATGTTGTGCTGGGTGACATTGGCGTTCTCGGCCAGATCGGCCACCTTCCAGTCGGGGAAACCGAGGTTCATCTCGGCGGGGGCCTCGGTTCCGGGCGTCATCTGGAAGCGCACCCGCACGCCGTCGAGCACCAGTTCGGTGCCGGTGGTCTCGATGATGCGGTTGGGCGGGATCAGCCCCTGACTGCCCTTGCCAGAGCCGAGGCCAATGCCGGAGCCCATGGTGCCGGTCGGCCCCGGCTCCAGCCCCATGCCAAACTGATAGGTGGCGCGGCGGCTCATGGCGGGGCCGGCGATCACGTTCTCGCTGATCGCCGCCTCGACAAAGCCCTGGGGCGCGATGACCGGCGCGCCGGGCAGCAGGTCGCCAGCCAGCCCGGCGGCCCCGCCAAAGTGGTCGATATGCGAATGGGTGTAGATGATCGCCGCGATCGGCCGCTTGCCCAGCTTCTCGGTCACCAGATCATAGGCCGCGCGGGCGGTCTCGATGGTCGAGAGCGTGTCGATGACGATCCAGCCCTTGTCGCCCTTCACGAAGGTGATGTTGGCGATGTCGAAGCCGCGCACCTGCCAGATGCAGTCGGTCACCTGAAACAGCCCATGACGGGCCAGCAGTTGCGCATGGCGCCACAGGGCGGGGTTCACCGTGGCCGGCGCCGGTCCATCGGTGAAGCGATAGGCGTCGAGGTTCCACACGACATGGCCATCGGCGGCGCGGATGAGCGGGTCCTTTCGGCTGCCCAGCCAGCCGCGCGCGGCAAAGTCGAGGTCGCGGCGGTCGGTAAAGGGGGCGTTGGCCCCGGCGGCCTTGTTGACGGCAAGGGTGGTGGCGCTCGGTGGATCGATCAGCGGGGTATCGGCATACGCCGGGCCGGACAGCAGCGCGTCAAGCAACGCCGCCAGCGATATACCGATCCGACGCCGGTCGGCAGGGGCAAAACTCATGCTGATATTTCCTGAAATGGCCGGATTTCCGGACCGATATGCGTCAAAAATGGGGGGCGGGAAACGCTCCCGGTGCCGGGTCACGCAACAGGCGGCGCTGGGCCGATGCGGGCGCGCACTACGCTGCCACGCCCAGATCACCCACATCGCTGATAAATCTCTACTTGATTGGTTGTGTATTTGTAGTCAATAGCCAAAGCCGCCACTGACCGCATCCGCCCCGATCGGGCGGAGCACAATCACGCACCACGATCAGGCCCGGAGCCGACACGACCATGCCAGCCAACCCTTCCCGTGGCATCACCCGCCGCGTCGCGCTTTTTTCCGCCAGCTCGGTGGTCGCGCTGTTGACCGCACCCGCGCTGGGGCAGCCAACGCCCGCCCGCCGGCCCAACATCCTGTACATCATGGCCGGTGACATGGGGTACCCATACTCAATGGCCTCTTACCTCAAGCAAACGCCAAATGCCTGCGGTTCACAGCGGATGCGTACTCATGCCTGACCGTACCCGCCTGATGGACGACGGCACGCCGGTCGCCAGTTTCACACTGCACCGGCCCGGCGGGCGCAGTTGGATCACGGGCGACGAATTGGCCGAGAGCCATTGGGATGATTGTGAACGCGGCGCATTCGAGGAGGCCTGGCAGGCCGAGGCCGCCGATCTGGCGACGCGCCCCTACACTGAGCGCTTCTACCTCGCTTCGGGCCGCCTGCTGCCGATTTGGAACCTGCTGGGTGACGAGGCACAGGTCCGTCGCCTTGTGACGCAGGATGGGCGTTCGCTGCTGGGGCGCATTGTGCCCGCTGAAGCGGTCAACATGCTGCTGGACAAACTCGGGCTTGGTGATCGCATTTCGCTATCGCCAGACCAACTGATTGAGGCGGCGCTGGGCGGCAAGGTCGTACCTATCGATGCGCTGTCAGGCGCCAGTATCAAGCGCTCAAGGGTCAATGGCGAGCAGCGTCTGGAAGTGCTGGGCTTTGATCCTCGGGCGCTGGCATCGTGGAAGGCCAAGGGCTGCTTTACGGAAATCATCCAATATCAGACCCGGTTGTTTATGCCGGTGAGCAACGCGCGAGAGATCGTGGCGAAGCTGGCTGCGTAGCAGGGACGCGGCGTGCGGCTGCGTCCAATCGCGGCCGCCTTTACGCAGCCGCGCTGCGCACGCCACGTTTCACCCGCTTGCCGGCAGATATTCCGGTGCCCGCTGACTGTGTCTCCTGACCGAGAGCCTTTGGTGTAGCCATGCGAAACGACCGCAAAGTGGCAACCTCTTCGGGATGCCGTGCCAGAATCTCGATGAGGCCCACTGCGGCATCGCTCGGCGGCGTGCGCCCGCTTTCATACTTCTGGAAGGCCCGCTTGCCGCCACCGATGATGACGCCAGCCTCTTCCTGAGTTAGCCCAAGCTTCTTACGCACGGCCTTGATGTGCGCGGCATATTCCTCGCGCAAAGCTTTGAACGTCTCATTGTGAGCGCGCAGATCCTCGCCGCTGTGAATGGCATCGCCATCACCTTCAGGATACCAGCCAGGCACATCGACAGCGCGTGAAAGCGAGCCGACGCACACCGTCTGCGACCGCGTGTCGCGGCGCAGTTCCTGACTCGTTTCAGGGTGAATTCGCGTCTCGCTCATCTCAAACCTCCTTGAAAGACGTCAGAACGACGTCGATCAGCGTCTCGCCGGCAAACTTCAGATACAACCACATGCCATCACAGGGAACATTGTAGGTGTCGTGCCATAACCGGTGATTCGGCGGATTATGCGCGGTCTCGGACTTGATGAAATCACCCGGTTCCAGTGCTTGAACGACATCGACAATATCTTCCAGCGAGTAGCCAATTTTCTGGGCATCGCGGGCCGCCTTGCTCGTGACCTCGAGCGAATCCACACTGCCAAATTTGGTCTGGATCGCTGTCAGATCATGATGCGGCGTCCGCTTTACCGTCATTCTCAATACACCTTAGAGGTCACATTTTCAAGAGACGTTTATACCGTCTCCCGTTTGGGGCGAGGCAAAGCCATCATTCGAGGTCGGAACCCGTATCGCGACCAGCTGCTCAAGGAAACACGGGGGCTAAAGAAAAGGGGAAGCAAAGCGGGCGAGGCCCCCTGGAGGCGAAAGCGTCTTCATGATCCGGGCCTCGGAATTGGTCCGGAGACCCTTCATGCAGACCACCACGATTGCGCAGGCCAAACTGCGCCTGTCGACTAGCAATGTACGCAAGGCCAATGGCGATGCTGGCCTTGAGGCGCTGGCCGCGAGTATTGCCGAACATGGTCGGTTGCTACCGACGGAGCTTTCGGCGCGAGAATGACTGCGGTCGAAATAGGCATCCATTGGTAAAGTCGAGGGGGAGAGGGCTTGGTGAACCTTCAGGAGCTCACCAGCGATGTACACCGTCCCCTCTTTGCCTGCCCCCGGCGTCTTTGCCGATACGGATGCCTTTCTCGCCAGCCCATCAGGCCAGGGCTGGCTTGGCCAGTTGGCCGATAATTTCCCGCACACGCGCTACTGGCGTGACCGCTCGGATTGCTGGTCGCTTCGCAGTCTTAATGCGCTCGCCGCCCGGATCATCGACGCCCATTACGACGGGCACGATGTCGAAGAGGCGATGGAGGCGGAATATCCCCCCGCCGAGTTTTGGCCGACTTGGCACCACGAAGTTGATTCCGAGGTCCGCACGCTGTTGCTAGATGCCGGGGGCCGCGATGATGGCCACGAAATTCTCGATGCGATCCGATCCGGGTGGGAGGACATGGCCGCCGAACGGGACGACAGCTGCGTCGGCGATCTCTTCGCGAGTTACGACCGCTGCGAACTTCTGTTCCGCTTCAGCCCCCATCGCTGGCTCGACGACAGTTTGCTGCACTCGCACCGTCCCTGGCCGGAATTCGCCGAGCTGGCGGTGACCGAGAACCTGCAGTTCGTGCTCGGAAATCTCGGCTACACGATTGGCCAATATCGCAAGGCTTCGGGGAATAGCCACAAAGCCTATACTGCGCTTCCCAGCCTTGCCCGTCGGCGCCCGGCACCGATTGTCAGCTGGGAGCAGGTCGAAGAACTGGTCGACAATGCTTGTTCGACCTCGTTCCTGGTCTGCCTCTATCCGAAGATCTCCGATGGCCATCGCCTGCGGCTGCGTGACAGCAAGACCGGGCCGCGGACGGTCTGGCTTGGGGAAGAAGCGATCGATCTTCTCGCCAGCTATCCTCGCGTGCCCAAGGTGTCCTGGATATTCTGGAACCAGAGGCTGCGAAAGCCCTTCGCCAATGTCCAATCGGCATGGGAGCAGGTTCGCGATGCCGCAGGGCTGCGGGATTTCCGGCTCCACGATCTGCGCCATACCTTCGCCAGCCATGCTGCCATGAGCAGGGAAAGCCTGCCGATGATTGGCAAGTTACTTGGCCATTCCTGCATGAAATCCACGGCTCGCTACGCTCATCTCGACGATGCCCACTTGCTGGATGCGGCGGAGGCGATTGGGAGTGCCATCGAGAGCGCCATATCAAGCGGACGGTGACTTGTGAGAGATGGCTTGCAGAAAGGGCGTCATTGACGTATAGTCTTGAAATGAAGACTCGACCGATCACCGTTGCCGAAACGTATACCTTTGCGCGTTCGGCAACGAAGATCTGGGACGAGGCGGAATTGGCGGAACTGGTCGATTACGTCGCCCATAACCCTGAAGCGGGCGATGTGATCCAGGGCACCGGCGGTGTGCGCAAGCTGCGCTGGGGCAAGGCTGGCAGTGGCAAGCGCGGCGGTGCGCGGGTGATCTATTTCTATTATCACTCGGGGTGCCCGCTTTATCTGTTGCTGGCCTATGCCAAGGCGCAGGCAGCAGACCTGACGCCGGACGAGAAGAAGGCGGTGGCGGGGTTTGCGGCAGTGATCAAGACGGTGGCGGGTATTGTCGAAGGAGAAGGTTGATGAGCAGCTTTGGTGATGACCTGATTGAGGCGATGACGGAGGCCGCCGCGCATGCGCAAGGCGCAGGCGAAATCTCGCGCGTCCACACCATTGAAGTGCCTGACGTTCGAGCCATTCGCGAGGATCTGGGTATGTCGCAGCAGGCATTTGCCAGCGCCTATCACATCCCGCTGGCGACGCTGAAGGGCTGGGAGCAGGGGCGACGTCAGCCTGATGCTACCGCCAGCGCTTATCTCTCGGTCATCGCCCACCTGCCCGACGCGGCGCGGGAGGTGTTGCGGAGGGCTGCTTAGCTAACCGGCGAATTTCCGTGGGAAAGTTGCCGGTTAGCAATGGGTGGACGGAAATCGATTAGAGGGCGGATATCCCGACGATGCCCACAATCTTTAGCCCGCCTTGTGGGACCAAACAGGATAGAGTGCACAAGGCGGTCTATTCAAAACGGTGCTGTCAGACTAAAATTGCCGTCGGGGCAGGGGGCTGATAAAACGGCGGAATGAGCAAGCCTGCCAACCCGTTTCGCTGTTTCGACTCGTCGCCCGAAGTGATCCGCATGGCGGTGATGCTGTATGTCCGGTACCCGC
>CAIXXP010000254.1 GCA_903923465.1 uncultured Sphingomonadales bacterium
CCCGGCACCCCCCCGCACCCCCCCGCACTCCGCGCACCCACACCTTCCGCGCCCCGCAAAACCCCCGTCCGCACCTCGCTCCACCGCGTTAATCCGCCCCCATGCAACTTGCCTGTGGTGAATCCGCCCGGTTGCGTCTATGGGGCACGGCTGAACACGTCCCGGGCCGGGTGTCCGGGGCGCATTCCCTATTGCCGCAGCGCCCTGTTGGTTCACCCCCGCGCGCGGCTCATCACAGTGAGGCCCAGCCCATTTCTGACCTAACCCTCTCCGACGGGCCCTTTTCCGGAATCCCCGCCGCCCTGCGCGCCACCCTCACGCAAAAGGGCTACGACGCGCTCACCCCGGTGCAGGCCGCCGTCATCGAGCCCGAGGCGCGCGACCGCGACCTCGTCGTCTCGGCCCGCACCGGCTCGGGCAAGACCGTGGCCTTTGGTCTGGCCATGGGCGTCGAACTGCTCAAGGACGATGCCGACCTGCCCCGCGCCGGCGCCCCGCTGGCGCTGGCCATCGCCCCCACGCGCGAACTGGCGCTTCAGGTCAGCCGCGAGCTGGAATGGCTCTACGCCGGCACCGGCGCGCGCATCACCACCTGCGTCGGCGGCATGGATCCCAGCAAGGAACGCCGCACGCTATATCAGGGCGCCCATATCATCGTCGGCACCCCGGGCCGCCTGCGCGACCATCTGGAGCGCGGCGCCATGGACCTCTCGGCCCTGCGCTATGTCGTGCTCGATGAAGCCGACGAGATGCTCGACATGGGCTTCCGCGACGACCTCGAGGAAATCCTCGACGCCACCCCGGCCGGCCGCCGCACGCTGCTGTTCTCGGCCACCATGCCCAAGCCCATCGTCGCGCTGGCCAAGCGCTATCAGAGCGACGCCCTGCGCATCTCCACCGTCGAAGACGGGCAGGGCCATGGCGACATCTCTTATCAGGCCGTCACCGTCTCCCCGTCCGACATCGAGAACGCGGTAATCAACCTGCTGCGCTTCCATGAGGCGGAAACGGCGATGCTGTTCTGCGCCACCCGCGACAATGTCCGCCACCTCCACGCCACGCTGGTCGAGCGCGGTTTCGCCGCCGTCGCCCTGTCCGGCGAGCACAGCCAGAACGAGCGCAACACGGCATTGCAGGCCCTGCGCGACAAGCGCGCCCGCGTCTGCGTTGCCACCGATGTCGCCGCGCGCGGCATCGATGTCGCCTCGCTCAGCCTCGTCATCCACGTCGAACTGCCGCGCGATGCCGAGGCGCTGCAACACCGCTCGGGCCGCACCGGCCGCGCCGGCAAGAAGGGCACCGCCGTGCTCATCGTGCCGTTCCCGCGCCGCCGCCGGGTGGAAATGATGCTGCGCGACGCGCGCATCAAGGCCGAATGGGGCGAGGTGCCCAGCGCCGAGGCGATCCGCGCGCAGGATCACGCCCGCCTGATCGAAACGCTGATGGCGCCAATCGAGGCCTCCGAGGAGGAACTGACCCTCGCCGCCCGCCTGCTCGAAGCCAAATCTCCCGAAGACCTCGCGGTGGCTCTGGTCCGCGCCCATGCCAGCCAGATGCCCAGCCCAGAGGATCTGATCGACCTGTCCACCCGCAATAATGGCCGCGATCCAGACGGCCGCGAACGCCCCCAGCACCACCGCGAGGGCTTCGACGACACGGTGTGGTTCCGCATGGATATCGGCCGCGGCCAGCGCGCCGATCCGCGCTGGATCCTGCCGCTGCTGTGCCGCCGTGGCCACATCACCCGCGACGAGATCGGCGCCATCCGCATCGCCGCGAACGAAACCTTCTTCCAGATCCCCCGCAACGTGGAGGCCAAGTTCCGCGCGGCACTCGCCCGCACGGCGGTCCCGGGCAGCGAGGACGAGAGCGGCATCGTCATCGAACCCTCCGACGGCACCCCGCGCGATTCCGCCAAGTCCAACGCCCGCGGCTACGAGCGCCCCACGCCCAAACCCCATCGCGGCAGCACCCCGCGCACCGACGCCCCCCGCGATGATCGCCCGCGCAACGATGGCCCCCGCGAACACCGCCCCACCGAGCACCGCCCCACCGAACACCGGCCCGCCGAACACCGTGTAGCCGACCACCGCGATGGCGGCGGGGCAGGGGGCGCCGCCGCCTATTCCGGCCAGCCGCCCGCCTATCAGGCCCCGGCGCAATCGGCGCAACCCTACCACCCGCTGGCCAACCAGCAGGACCCGGCCCCCGCCCATCAGCCAGAGGCCCCCCGCGCCGAACCCCGCGCCCACGCGGAACCGGCCCCGGACCACAGCCACCCCGCACAGGCCCACCCCGCACAGGCCCACCCCGAACAGGCCCACCCCGAACAGGCCCACCCCGAACAGGCCCGTCGGGCATACACCGCCCCTGAACAGCCTGCCCCCGGACAGACTGCCCCCGAGCGGCCCGCCCCCGAGCGCCCCGCCGCCGAACCGGCCGCCTACGACCATTCCCCGGCCCCGCAGGCCCATTCCCCGGCCCCGGAACCCCATTCCCCGGAACCTTATTCCCCTCAGGCCCATACCCCGCAGCCTTATTCCCCCCTGGCGCAGCAATCCCCCACCGCTGGCGCCGCCCCGGTCGAGGCCCGCCGCGCCACCCTGGCCCCGCGCACCGATGCCCCCCATCAGGGCAACCACCCGCCACGGGGCAAGCCCGCCTTCCGCGATGGCGGCGCCGGCAAGGCGCCCTATAAAAGCGGCTCCTACAAGGATGGCGGCCATCGTGACTCCGGCCATCGTGACTCCGGCCATCGTGACTCCGGCCATCGTGACTCCGGCCATCGTGACTCCGGCAACCGTGACTCCGGCAACCGCGACGCCGGCAAGGCCCCCTACAAGTCCGGCGGCCCCGGCGGCGGCGCTGGCGGCAAGGCCCCCTACGCTGGCGGTGCCGGGGGCAAAGCCCCCTACGCTGGTGGTGCCGGGGGCAAAGCCCCCTATAAGGGCGGCCCCGGCAAGGCCTATGCCGCCCCCAGCGACAGGCCGCGCGGCGATAGCCCCCGGTCCGGTGGCTTCAAGGGCAAACCCGGCGGCAATTCCGGTGGCCGCTTCAAGGGCAAGCCCCCGCGCGGCCGCTGAGTACCGATGGCCGAGAAATGGATGGCCGAGAAATGGATGGCCGAGAAACGGATGGCTGAATAACCGATGCCCGACACCTCCCAGCCCCCCGGCCCCCAGCCCGACACCCCCCAGCCCACCGGCCCCCACATCCTCGTGGACGCCGACGCCTGCCCGGTAAAGGACGAGATCTACCGCGTGGCCCTGCGCCACGCGGTGCCGGTCACCATCGTCAGCAACGCCCGCATCCGCACGCCGGATCACCCGCTGATCGCCCGCGCCGTGGTCAGCGATGCCTTTGACGCCGCTGACGACTGGATCGCCGAACGGGCCATCGCTGCCATCCCCACCGGCACAGCCGGCTCCCCTATTATCGTCATCACCGGCGACATCCTGCTGGCGGACCGCTGCCTGAAGGCCGGCGCCACGGTGCTCGCCCACAATGGCAAGCCCTTCACCACGGCCTCCATCGGCACCGCCATCGCCACCCGCGCGATCATGGCCGACCTGCGCGCCGGCGGCGAGGGACTGGGCGGTATCGGCGGCCCCCCGCCCTTCGCCAAGACCGACCGCTCCCGCTTCCTCTCCGCGCTGGACGAGGCGCTGGTCCGGCTCGCCCGGGCCTTCCCCTAGGGGCCCCACCGGCACAGCCGACCGGCTTCCCCCAAACACTCGCTCGCCCCACCATTTTCCCACAGGATAAATTGACACAGATGTGTCAAACTGGCAGCCTTATGCCAACAGCGCCGGCTATGCCGAAAGGCGCGCGAATCCGGCGCCCCATGCCCCGCCCCCGGGGCAGCGCCAAACCGGCAAAACAGGGGAAGGGTGATCCAATGGCGCAAGTGACCCGCAATCCCGCCCGCAACCCCGCTCCATATGCCGCCCAACCGGCCCGCTCCCCCACGCCCCGGCGGCACGGCCTCACCGAATCCACCCCCACCGCCCGCCGCCCCGGCGCCTGAGCGGGCCATTCTTCCTCCATCAAGGGACACCAGACAATGACGAGCCAACCCCGCGATCCCCTGTTCGATTTCACCGGCAAGGTGGCCCTGGTCACCGGCGGCAGCCGGGGCCTCGGCTATCAGATGGTCAAGGCGCTGGCCGAGCGCGGCGCCGATGTCATCATCGCCAGCCGCAATCTGGAAAACTGCGAGACGGTGGCACAGGAATGCCGCGCCCTCGGCCGCCGCGCCGTCGCCATCAGCGCCCATGTCGGCCGCTGGGCCGAATGCGACCGGCTGGTGGAAGAGGCCTACGCCGCCTTTGGCCGCATCGACATTCTGGTGAACAACGCCGGCATGGGCCCGGCCGCCCCCAGCCACGAGGTCAGCGAGCAATTGTTCGATTCGGTGGTGAACCTCAACTTCAAGGGCCCGTTCCGCCTCGCCGCGCAGGTCGCGCACCGCATGGCGGAAGGCGAGGGCGGCTGCATCATCAACGTCACCTCCTCCGGCTCGCTGATGCCGCTGCCGGGCGTCGTGCCCTATGGCGCGGCCAGGGCGGCGCTGAACGCCATGTCGCTCAGCCTCGCCCATGAGTACGCGCCGAAAGTGCGGGTCAACACCCTGTCGCCCGGCACCTTCAAGACCGACATCGCCAAGCACTGGGCCGACAAGGGCGAGGGCCCCAAGCCCACCGCGCGCGGCTGGGCCGGCGATCCGGAAGACATCGTCACCTCCGCCCTGTTCCTGGCCAGCCCCGCCTCGGTCAACGTCACCGGGGCACTAATCCGCTGCGACGGAGGCCACCACTAGCTTCGACCACCATTCGGCCCATACCGGTCTGCAAATGGCGCTTTTTTTGTTTTGCTTTACGCGATTTCCCTGAAATCGCTTTGGGCTTCCGGTGCTCACGTACCGAAAGTACGCTGCGCTCCGGGTCTCGAAAAATCACCATTTTCGACTCGATCTGGACCAAATGGTGATCGAACCTGACCTCACACGCTGAACCCAACGCGCTACGGCCCTAACGCATCCTAACCCTAACACACCCTAACCCCCACGCGCCCTAACCCTCACACGCCGATCCGCACATCCTGATCCTGGCACAACGAGACCCTTACGCTCCCTGACCCGCACACCCCCAGACCCTCCCGCTCCCTGTCGAAAGCCAAGCCCATGCCCCGCGCTGTCATTGCTGACGAATTCGGCCCGCCCGAAAGCTACCGCCTCGCCCCGCATGATCCCGGCCATCCCGGCCCGGGGCAGGTGCGGGTGGCGATCAAGGCCGCCGGCATTTCCTATGTCGACGCACTCACCGCCATGGGCAAATATCAGGTCAAGCCGCCGCTGCCCTTCATCCCGGGCAGCGAGTTCGCCGGCATCGTCGAGGAACTGGGTGAAGGCGTCACCCACCTCGCCGTGGGCGACCGGGTGTTCGGCACCAGCTGGGGCGGCGTCTTTGCCGAGGCCGGGGTGTTCAAGGCGGATATCCTCACCAAGGTGCCCGATGCCATGGCGCTGGAAGAGGCCGCCGTGCTGCCGGTCAACTACCTGACGGCCTATTACGCGCTGGCCGATCGCGGCCGGGCCAAACCCGGCGAAACCCTGCTGGTGCTGGGTGCGGCGGGCGGCACCGGCTTCGCGGCGGTGCAGGTCGGCAAGCACCTCGGCCTGCGCGTCATCGCCTCGGCCTCCAGCGAGGCCAAGCGGCAGGCGGCGCTGGCGGGCGGCGCCGATGCGGCGGTCACCAGCGGCGCGCAGGACTGGCGCGATCAGGTCCGCGCGGCCAATGGCGGCAAAGCCATAGACATCGTCTTCGATCCCGTCGGCGGCGACGCCACCGATCAGGCCTTCCGCACCCTGGGCTACGATGGCCGCCACCTCGTCATCGGCTTCCCCGCCGGCATGACGGCGCTGAAGACCAACCTGCCGCTGCTGAAAATCGCCAGCCTCGTCGGCGTCGACGTGCGCGGCCACTCCATCGCCCGCCCGGCCGAAGCCGCCGCCCATCGCGAAACCGTGGCGCGGCTGGCGGGGCAGGGCGCCTTCCACCCGGCCATCGCCGCCCGCTACGCCATCGAGGACTATGCCGCCGCCCTGAACGAGGCCTTCTCCGGCAAGGCCGCCGGCCGCGTCGTGCTGCTCATGGGCGAGGCGAAAGGCAGCTAGGCGGCGTGCACAAATTCCGCCGCCCGAGGAAATAAACTTGAACGACCGAAATCGACCAGTTCCGGTCGTTCGTCTTCATAAGGGCGAACGTCATCCCCGGCTGAAACCCGCCGTCGGCATATGTTTGTACATTCCGGCAGAAGGCGCCTCAAATCACGACATTCCTAGCCTGCATCGCGCTTCTTTGAAACTTGCCATTCATTCGGTGGCCCGGTTTCATTCGTCGAGGGGGGGGAGACCGTCCCAATCGCACCTGAGACGCCGATGGCGACGATTGACATGGTGCTCAGGCCATAGTTAACCTGCCATTCTGAATTCTTGAATTGTCGGATTTTTCTAGGCGCCTAGTGATTGTACTAGGCCCGAAAATTCTCCGGCCTCCCTCTGTACTGCGTCATCGCAATGTCTTCAAATTCATGGAATGGTAGCGGCATGAAACTGCAAAAATCGACCCGATTGGCGTTGTGCGTTGGTGCGCTGGCGCTAGGCCATGCGGGGGTGCTGTCAGACTAAAATTGCCGTCGGGGCAGGGGGCTGATAAAACGGCGGAATGAGCAAGCCTGCCAACCCGTTTCGCTGTTTCGACTCGTCGCCCGAAGTGATCCGCATGGCGGTGATGCTGTATGTCCGGTACCCGC
>CAIXXP010000255.1 GCA_903923465.1 uncultured Sphingomonadales bacterium
AAGCCCGCCCGCATTCGACACCGCGCTGGCCAACTCGGCAAAACCCACATTCATCATGCCACCCTGCACAATCGGATGCTCGATACCGAGCCGCTCGGTAACGCGGGTCTTGATGGCCATGTCTACTCCTTCGGGTTGGGGGCGCCGGCCTCTGCTGGCCTCTTCAGCGCTGTTTATCGCGCCCAGCCAGCCGCGAAAGCCTTTTCACGCGGGGCTGGCGAATTGCACAAAGGGCTGAAGGTTGGCGCCAGGGAATGGCCGCCGCCTGCAGCACCTCACCGATCGCGTCGCGAGAGGTGAACTGCTGCAGGCTTGGCCCGCTTCCGGTCGCTGCGGAATGGGCTCAGTCGTTTGCGCCCACGGCATGGCGCGCCGCAATATAGCCGAACACGAAAGATGAGCCGATGCTGGCACCGGCGCCCAGATAGGCGCGGCCCATCACCGTTGCCGAGGTATTGCCCGTGGCATAAAGCCCCTCGATGGCACTGCCGTCCTTGCGCAGGACCCGGGCTTTCTCGTCGGTAATCAGGCCGCCGGCGGTGCCGACGTTGGTCAACACCATCTGCACCGCATAGAAGGGCCCCTTGCTGATCTCGCCGAGCGAGGCATTGGGCTTGTGGGTGATATCGCCGATGAACCTGTTGTTGACCGAATCGCCGCGCTCGAAGTCCTCGTCCACTCCCTTGCGGGCAAAGCCGTTGAAGCGGTCGACGGTTTCGCGCAGTGTCGCGGGATCGATACCGCACTGCTTGGCCAGGCCGTCGAGCGTGTCGTCCCGCTTGAAATAGCCGTTACGGATCCATTCCTCGGGCGTGCTGCCGGGCAGGCAGGGGCCCCACGGATATTTCGCCCGGCCCTGGCTGTCGACGATCGTCCAGACGGGCTGCTTTGCCTGGATCATTTTCTGGCCGATTTCCATATAGGCGGTGGCCTCGTTGACGAAGCGGCGGCCTTCGCCATCCACCATGATGTGGTGGGGCTTGCCCGTGCCGGTGGGCGCATTGAAGAACGACGTGCCATCGGCTGCCATCGATCCCGGCACCCAGATGCTTTCGTCCATCAGATCCGTATAGGCGCCCAGTTCCTGCGTCTGGCCCAGCAGATCGCCGGTATCGCCGGGGCACGACCACGCCCAGCGCGGATCCAGACCAAAGGGCTGGTGCTTGTTGCGGATCTCCGGATTGTGGGCATAGCCACCCATGTTCAGCAGTACGCCGAGCCGGCCCTCGACGCGGCGCTGGCCACCGGCCTGCTCGACCACAACGCCGACCACGCGATCGTTCTCCACGATCAGGCTGGCGACCTTGCTTTCCAGCCAGATCGGCAGGTTTTCACGCAGCGCGATTTGCAGCAGCCGCCCCTGCACCGCCACGCCAGACCCGCGCACCTTGCGGCCCAACAGCTTGTTGAGCATCAGCCGCCAGCCCGAGAGCGCCGCCAGCAGCGTCGCCTTGTAATAGGTGCGGGCATTGGTCATGCGCACGAAGTCGGGCGTGTTTACCGGCACCTCGGGCACCCTCGGGCTGTGCGCGACCTTGTCCTGCCAGTCGCCCAGCTCCCTCAGGTCGAACAGCGCCGCGCTCAGCGAACGGCCTTCCTTGCTGCCGCCGGGGCGGTCGCTGTAGTAGTCGGGCCAGTGGCTGTGCACGAATTGCATGCCATAGCGCTGAATGAATTCGATCGACTTCGGCGAATTCTCGATGAAGGCGCGGCGGCGCTCCATGCTGGAGGCGGGGGAGGGGGCGCCCACGGTGGCGTCGAAATACTTCAAGGCCGCTTCCATCGAATCCCCGTCGCGCAGAAAAGGATTGAGTGGCATCCACAAGACGCCGCCCGAATAGGCGGTGGAGCCGCCAAACGTGTCCGACTTCTCGATGATTACCGCGCTCATCCCGTGCGATTTGGCCACGAGCGCGGCGGCGACCGCGGATGCACCGCTGCCAACAATGATAAAATCGAAACTTTCGTCGAAAGACATACTCTCCAGCTCCTGTACTTGGCGGCAACTGGCCAACACGAGGTGCCGGATTCCCAGTCTCCTCAGCCAATGGCGCCTATGTTCTGCGCCGGTTATGCATGCCCCGGGCGCGCAGGGGAAGCTATACTTGCCCGCAGCCTCCAATGATTGCGGAAACCGGCTCAGCCGGGCAGCAGGGAAAGCTCCGGCGGGGGCGCGTCGCCGGTCACGAAATTGGACAGGGTGACGCCGACCAGCCTTATCCCCTTTGCCGCAGGCAGAACCGAGCGGATCAGGGCGAGGCTCGATTCATGCAACTGCGCCCGGCTGTTCACCGCCGTGGGCAGGCTGCGGCTGCGCGTGGCCTGCTGAAAGTCCGCCCATTTGATCTTGACGGTCACGGTGCGCGCCCGCGCCCCGGTTTTCTCGCACCAGCCCCACACATCGTCGGCCATGGCCAGCACGCCTGCCTCGATGCGGGCGGCATCGGTGGTGTCTTCGGCAAAGGTGGTCTCCGAGCCTGATGATTTGCGCTCGCGGTTGGGGTTTACCCTTCGGTGGTCCTGCCCGCGCGCCAGTTGGTAGTACCAGCTACCGGCCTTGCCGAATTGCCGGGTCAGGTCCTCCTGCGTCCACGCCTTCAGATCCGCGCCGGTGGTGATGCCGGCCGCGTGCATGCGGGCGGCGGTGGCGGGCCCCACGCCATGAAACTTCGCCACGGGCAGGGCCGCGATGAAGGCCTCGCCCTCCTGCGGCATGATCGCGAACTGCCCGTTCGGCTTGCGCGCGTCCGAGGCCAGCTTGGCGAGGAACTTGTTGTAGGAGACGCCGGCAGAAGCGGTGAGGCCGGTTTCCGCCAGGATGCGCGCGCGGATGGCCTTCGCCGTGGCCCAGGCAGTGGGCAGCGCGGCCAGATTGGCGGTGACATCGAGATAGGCCTCGTCCAGCGACAGCGGCTCGATCAGATCGGTGAATTCGGCGAAAATGGCATGGATCTGGCGCGAAACGGCCCGGTAGGCGTCGAAGCGCGGGGGCACGAAGACCAGCTCCGGGCATTTGCGCAGCGCGGTGACCGAGGGCAGGGCCGAGCGCACGCCAAACGCGCGGGCCTCGTAACTGGCGGCGGCGACCACCCCGCGCCGGGCGGGATAGCCGACGGCCACGGGCCGACCGCGCAGCGCCGGATCGTCGCGTTGCTCCACGGAGGCGTAGAACGCATCCATGTCGACGTGAATGATCTTGCGGATCGCCGGGTCTGCCATGGCTCGGCATAGCACCGTAAGAACCAAACGGGAACACCCGTTCCCGGCTAGCCCTCGTAGTCGCCGCCCAGCGCGCGGATCAGGTCGACATTCGCCTGCTGTTGCTGCATCCGCAGCGTGATCAGCGTCGTTTCCGCATCCAGCGCGGCGGTTTGGGCGATCACCACCTCCAGATAATCCGAGGCGCCGTCGCGATAGCGGATCAGGGCCAACTCGTTGGTGCGTCGGGCGGCCTCGGTGGCCTCCTGCTGGTTGCGGGTGCCGTCGTGCAGCCGGTGCAGGCGGGACAGATTGTCCTCCACCTCGGCAAAGCCCGCCAGCACGGCGGCGCGGTAATCGGCACTGGCCTGGGCAAATGTCGCCCGCGCCCCGCGCAACTGCGCCAGATGGGCGCCAGCATCGAACAGGGGCAGCACCGCCGCTGCCGGCCCCAGCGCCCAATAGCCACTGGGCGCGTTGATCAGATTGGCGGTGGTCGATTCATAACCGCCGCCCGCCGCCAGCGTCAGCAGCGGGAAGAAGGCCGCCTTGGCCACGCCGATGCGGGCATTGGCGGCGGCCATGCGGCGTTCGGCCGCGGCAATATCGGGCCGGCGCTGCAGCAACAGCGAGGGCGCGCCGACGGGGATGGGTGGAAGCGGCGCGTTCGCGGCCTCGGAGGCCGGGGCGAGGCTGAAATCGGGCGCGGGCGTGCCGACCAGCGAGGCGATGGCGTGCTCCGCCACCGACCGCTCGATCCGGGCACTGTCGAGCAGCGCGCGCGCGCCGGCGAGCTGGGTTTTCGCGCGGTTGATATCCAGCCCGGAGGCGATGCCGCCGCTGTGGCGGGCATCGGTCAGCTCCCATGCCCGCGAATAGGCTGCCACGGTTTTCTGCAGCAGGGCGATGCGGGCATCGGCCGCGCGCAGGGTGAAGTAGGTGTCGGCGAGCTGTGCCTCCAGCGTCAGGCGCACGGAGGCCAAATCGGCCTTGCTGGCCTGCGCGTCGGCCTTGCTGGCGCTGACGGTGGAGCGCACCCGGCCCCACAGGTCCGGCTCATAGCTGGCGGAAAGCCCCGCGATCTTGTCGGTATAGCTGGCCGGGCCGGTTCCCAGCGGGCGGGTGGCGGAAAGCCGGTCCTCGCCGATCTGGGCGACGCCGTTGACGGTGGGCAGCAGCGCGGACCGGGCCAGCGCCAGCTGGGCATGCGCCGCGTCATACCGCGCGACGGCCGAGGCCAGCGTGGGGCTGGCGGCAATCAGCCGGGCCTCAAGGTCATTCAGCACCGGGTCCTGGAAACGCTGCCACCAGTCGCCACGCGGGGCTGCATCCAGCGGCGTGGCGAGGGTCCAGGGGCCGGCATCCTGATAGGTGGCCGCCACCGGCACCTTCGGCGGCGCGTAATGGGGCGCCAGCGTGCAGCCGCCCAGCGCCAGCACCAGCGCAATCAGGCCGGGCCGCAGGCTCAATGGCTGCCGCCTTCGCGCCCGACAACGCGGACAAGGTCGCCGTCGGCAATGGCATCGGGGGGGGTGTCGATCACCCGCTCGTTGCCGGATAGGCCAGAGACCACCTCGACGAGATTGCCACTGTCCTGCCCCAGCTTCACCGAGCGCAGGGAGACGTGCCCGCTGGCATCGAGAACCGCAACCTGCATGCCGGCGCTGCGGAAGATGAGCGCGCTCGATGGCACCTGCAGCGCCCCTTGCGTCGCCGGCAGCGGCAATGCCACCTGCGCGAAGGCCCCGGGCTTCAGCGCGCCGTCGCGATTGTCGGCCTGAAGCTCGATCAGTTCCGTGCCCGACTGCGCATCGACCGCGCCGGCCGTGCGGACCAGCTGGGCGGTGAAGGCGCGGCCGGCATATTCCGGCAGGGTCAGCGTGGCGGTCATGCCCGGGTGGATGCGGGCGACATAAGCCTGCGGCACGCGCACATAGATCCGCACCCGGCTGACGTCGGCAACGGTGAACAGCGGGGTGGACGAGGCATTGCCCGCCACGATCAGCGCGCCGATCTGGGTGGAGCGGCTGGTGACCATGCCGGCGAAGGGCGCGGTGATGCGGGTGAAGCCCTTCAGTACCGTCAGCCGGTTGACGTTCGCCTGCTGTGCGAGGGCGAGGGCTGATTTGGCGCTGAGGTCGCCGCTCTTCTCGTCGGCCTCCTGCCGCGAAACGGCGTCGTGGGCGAGCAGTTCCGACCAACGGCGCGCGGTGATCCGGGCCAGGTCGAGATTGGCCACCGCCGTCTGGTGGTCGGCGCGGGCCTGGGCGAGCTGCTGCTCGACATCGGGCGCGTCGATTTCGGCCAGGGTCTGCCCGGCGGCAACATGGTCGCCAATGTCGACCAGCCAGCGCCGGACATAGCCGCCGGTGCGCGCGTAAATCGGCGCGCTGTTATAGGCCTCCACCGAGCCCGGCAGCACCAGCTTCTGGCCGGTGGTGGAAGGGATGATTTTCGCCAGAGCCACCATCGGCACGGCATTGGCCTGCGCTTGCCCGGCCAGATCATGCGCGTGCTTCATCCGCAAACCGATGCCGATGGCAACGATCAGCAGCACCACCACGGCGGCGCGGATGCCGATTGTCTTCAGTTTATGCTGCTGATCGTCATGCATGGGATAACTCGGAGCTGTGATCGCGGGCCGGGAAGCGGCTGTGGATGAAGGCGAATACCGCCGGAACGAACAGCAGCGTCGCAACGGTGGCCGCCGCCAGCCCGCCGATGACCGCGCGGCCCAGCGGCGCATTCTGCTCGCCGCCCTCGCCCCAGCCGATGGCCATGGGCGCCATGCCGATGATCATGGCCGACGCGGTCATCAGCACCGGGCGGAAGCGGACAACGCCCGCCTCTATGGCCGCGGCGACGGCATCGCCGGTGGCATTCAGCCGCTCGCGGGCGAAGGAGACGACGAGGATGGAGTTGGCCGTCGCCACGCCCATGCACATGATCGCGCCGGTAAGCGCGGGCACCGACAGGGTGGTGCCGGTGATGAACAGCATCCACACGATGCCAGCCATGGCGGCGGGCAGCGCGGTGATGATGACGAAAGGATCGAGCCAGCTTTGGAAATTCACGACGATCAGCAGATAGATCAGCACGAAGGCGCCGAGCAGGCCGAGGCCGAGGCCGGTGAAGGCGGTGTTCATCGTGGCGAACTGGCCGCGCTCGTTCACGGTGACGCCCTTGGGCGGGGGCATCTTGGCGATGACCGCCTCGATGTCATGCGCCACGCCGCCAAGGTCGCGGCCGGCCGCCGCCGCGAAGATGTCCTCGGTGGGCAGCACGTTGTAATGGCTGACCACAGCCGGCGTGGCGCCGCGCTCCAGTGAGGCCACCCCGGCCAGTTGTTGCGGCTGGGCATCGGGCCCGGTGATCGGCAGATTGCCGAGATCGTTGAGGCTCGACACCAGATACTCCGGCGTCTGCGCGACGACGTTATACGACACGCCATTTTCGGGATTGACGAAAAATACCGGTGCGGTCTGCGCCGAGCCGGCCAGCGAGCCCGAGACCGCATTGGTCACATCGCGCTCGGTGAGGCCGAACTGGCTGATGCGGGTGCGATCGACATTGACGTCGATCTGCGGATAGGCCGCCGCCTGCTGGATGCGGACATCGACCACCCCGGAAATCGTGCGCATGCGGCGCAACAGGGCGCGGGCATAGGCGAGGTTCGCCGAGTCATTATGCCCGGTCACCTGAATGTCGATCGGCGCGGGAACGCCGAAGTTCAGGATCTGGCTGGTGATGTCGGCGGGGAGGAAGGCGAAGGTGGAGCCGGGAAACTGCCCTGGCAAATCGCGGCGCAGCCGGGCGACATAGTCGGCGGTGGGCGCGTGATGCGGGGCCAGGGTGATCAGCACGTCGCCATCCTGCGGGCCTACCGTGCCATTGTTCGAAAACACGGTGTTGATGCCGCTATTCGGCAGGCCGATGTTGTCCGCCATGGAAACCAGCTCGTCGGCGGGGATCATGTCGCGGATCTTCTGCTCGATAAGCTGGAAGCGGGCGGCGTTGTCCTCGATGCGGGTGCCGGTGGGGCCGCGCACGTGCAACTGGATCTGCCCGGCGTCGATCAGCGGAAAGAAATTCTTGCCGAGGAACGGGAACAGCAGGAAGGAGAGTAGAACCACCGCGAGAAAGCCGGGAATGAAGCTGCGGCGCCGGGCAATGGCGGCGGTCAGGAACCGGCCATAGCCGCGCCGAACGGCCTCAAAGCGTGCCTCGAACCGGTGCTGGAAGGCGACCAGTCGGTTGGCGGGCCGGTCGCCGTCCTCATGCGCGCCATCCGTATGCGCGCGGTGCGGCTTCAGCCAGTACATCGCCAGCGTTGGCACCAGCGTGCGCGACAGGATGAACGAGGCGATCATCGCCAGCACCACCGACAGGGCCATCGGCACGAAGAGATAGCCGGCCACCCCGGGCAGGAAGAACATCGGCACGAACACGATGCAGATGCACAGCAGCGAGACAAAGGCCGGCGTGACAATCTGCGCCGCGCCATCCATGATCGCGTCGAGCACCGGCTTGCCCTGTTCGAGATGCCAGTTGATGCTCTCGATGGTGACGGTCGCCTCGTCGACAAGGATGCCCACTGCCAGCGCCAAGCCGCCCAGCGTCATCACATTCAGCGTCTGGCCAAACACCGGTAGCGCGGCAATGGCACTGAGCACCGCCAGCGGGATGGAGGTGGTGACGATCAGCGTCGAGCGCCACGAGCCGAGAAACAGCAGGATCATCAGCGCGGTCAGCAGCGCCGCCACCACGCCCTCGCGCACCACGCTGTTCACCGCCGCGCGCACGAACAGCGACTGGTCGCCAATCGTCAACAGCTTCACGCCGGGCAGCGAGGCCTCGATCTTGGGCAGATTGTCCTTCACGTCCTGAATGACTGAAAGCGTGGATGTGGCGCCATTCTTCAGCACCGTCAGCAGCACCGATCGGCGCGCGGCAACGTGGACGACGTTGGTTTGCGGCGCGGCGCCATCGCGCACATGGGCGACATCGCGCATGTAAATCGTCGCGCCGCCCACCTGCTTTACCGGCAGATCGTTGAGTGCGGCGATGGATTGCGGCGCGTTGTTGAGCCAGACGACGTACTGGAACGCGCCGATCTTGGCGAAACCGCCCGGATTGATCTGGTTCTGGGCGGAGATCGCGTCGGTCACCGCCTGCGCCGACAGACCCTTTGCCTGCAAGGCGGCCGGGTTCAGATCCACCTGAACCTGCCGCACCTTGCCGCCAGAGGGATAGGGCATGGCCAAGCCGGCGATATTCGACAAGGCCGGGCGCACCTGGTTTTGCGCCAGATCGAACATCTGCTGTTCGGAAAGCCCATTGCCCGAGAGGGCCAGTTGCAGCACCGGCACGGTCGAGGCGCTGTAATTCATGATCAGCGGCGGCGTGGTGCCCGGCGGATAGTTGCGCAGCGTCGTCTGCGAAATAGCGGTCACCTGCGCCGAGGCGAGGCGGATGTCTGTGCCCGGCTGGAAGAAGATCTTCACCACCCCGACGCCCTGCAGCGACTGGCTCTCGATATGCTCGATATCGTTGACGGTGGTGAGCAGCGACCGCTCATAAGGGGTGACAATGCGCGCCGACATATCCGAAGGCGGCAGGCCGCTATACTGCCAGACCACAGCGATAACCGGGATGCGGATATTGGGGAAAATGTCGATCGGGGTCGTGATCGCCGATATGATGCCCAGCAGCAGGATCAGAATTGCCATCACGATGAACGTCAATGGACGTTGCAGCGCGATTCTAACAATGGCAACCATCGAACCTCCATCTGGCGGTCAAACGACCGGGCCGCGCGTTCAGTGCCGGTGAATTAGTGTGCGGCCAATTTTTGGCCAATTGCGCCGGGCAGTCGTCAGGGGAGCTTCGATGGCCGGGGCGCGCTCGCTAATCGCGTGATATTGCCGGGCCCGTCAACCCCAGCGACAGTATTGAGACAATATTAATCGGCCCCTCCGCGTTAACCTGTTGGATGGACAGGCTTCGCCCATCCCGCGTGGCCCCGGGGGCTGCTGCGCAACGGGGATTATTCGCCCAACGCCGCCGGCTCGGCCGAGTCGCGAAGGGTGCTGGGCCCTTCGCGGCGCGCCTCGTCCCGGCGGGTGGGTGCCGGCGCCATTCCGCGCCGGCAGGCGGCTTACTGCGCCGGCGGGGTGCCGCTGCCGGGCTCGCCGCCATCCATCAGGATCACCTGGCCGGTGAGTGCCTTGCCGCCCTCCGAGGCAAGGAACACCATGCCGGCGGCGATTTCCTCGGGCTCGATAATCCGGCCCAGCGGCACGGCCAGACGGAATTGCTCGATGGCCTCCGGCGTTTCCTTGATCGCATGCTCCAGCGAGAACGAGCGCGTCAGGCCCGGCGCCACTGCATTGACGCGGACATTATACGGCGCCAGCTCTGCTCCCAAGCCGCGGATGACGTGGTTGAGCCCGGCCTTGGCGACGCCATAGGGGAAAATGCCGAAGGATGGGCGGCTGCCGGCGGCCGAACTGGTTGCCAGGATGACGCCATCGCGCCGGGCCTTCATGGCGACGGCGGCGTGATTCATCAGCATGGCGTTGTTGATGATGTTGAGTTCCATCAGCCGCACGTATTTTTCGCGCGGAAAATCGGCAGCGGCGCCAAAGCCGTCGGGCGTTTCCGCCGCGTTGCAAACCAGCACATCGATCTTGCCCAGCCGGGTGACGGCCGAGTCATAGGCGGCAAGCATCTGGTCGAGCTTGCCGAGGTCGGCCTCCACCCCGAAAGCCGCCTCGCGGCCATAGCGCGCGTTTATCTCGACGGCCGCCGCCTCGGCCTCGTGCCCCTTGCGGCTGTACAGGACAACGGTCGCCCCGTGGTCGACAAAGGCCTCGACGATCGAGCGGCCGATGCCTTTGGTTGCCCCGGTGATAAAAGCGGTCTTACCGGTCAGGTCGAACAGATTGCGCAGCATTCTCTCATCCTCTCTGTTTATTATCGTCGCCGAGTTATGGTCATCGCCGAGACTGGACGTCCTGTGTGCCAGGATCATCCCGCCCGCGTTGCGGCGTGCCACTGCATGGCGCAAACCGGGGCCAAGGTGAACAGGAATCCACCCTCCTAGCCGGCGTAGGCCTTGACCAGATCGAACAGATAGTCGCGGCCGGTGAGCAGCGAGCGGGTCTCGATCCTCTCGTTCAGCCCGTGCATGCCGTTGAAATCGGGATCGACCCAGATGCCTGGCGCGCCATAAGTGGGGATGCCGGCCGCCTCCAGATAGACACCGTCGGTGGCGCCGGTGGAAAGGGTGGGCATGAAAGGCACGCCGGGGAAATAGCGCGCCAGCAGCCGCCTCATCGGCGCGATAACGGCGGGATCCAGCGGCGGCGCCTTGGCGATCACCTTGGCGGGCGGGCGCATTTCCACGCTTACCGCCGGGTTGCCAATGGCCGCGATCAGGGCGGCGCGCGTCTCTTCCACCGTGCGGCCGGGGAACATGCGGCAGTTGATATTGGCCGTCACCCGCTGCGGCAGGGCGTTCAGCGCGTGGCCGCCCGAGAGCATTGTTGCAACACACGTTGTGCGCAGCATGGAGTGCAGCATTTTGTCCTGATTGACGATGGCCTCGGCGGCTTTGTCGGCCGGATTGGCGACCAGCGCGACCATCGCCCGGCCGGTGTCGTCGCCCTTCGCGGTGCCCGCCGCGCGGAAGAAGGCGCGGGTGGTCTCGTTGAATTCCAATGGGAATTCTAGGTCGCGCACCCGCCCAAGCGCATCGGCCATTACATAGATCGCGTTGTCGCGCACCGGCTGGCTGGAATGGCCGCCTGGGTTGGTGGCGGTCATTGTGAAGTCCACATAGGCCTTCTCGCCCACCTGCACGCTCTGCACCACGACATGGCCGCCGGCCGCCACGGGCTTGCCATCGGTGCGGCCGCCGCCGCCCTCGTTGAGTGCGAATGCTGCATCGATGAGATCGCGCCTGTTCCGGGCGAGCCAGTTGGCCCCGTTGAAGGCGCCCGAGGTTTCCTCGCCGCAGGTCAGTGCCAGCTTGATCGTGCGGCGGGGGCGATAGTGGCTGGCCGCCATCCGGGCGATGGTGTCGGTCCAGATCGCGGCCATGGCCTTGTCGTCAAAGCTGCCGCGCGCGTAGAGATAGGGCCCATCCTCGACCAGGGTGAAGGGATCGCGGACCCAGTCCTCTCGCCGGGCCTCCACCACATCGAGATGCGCGAGCAGCAATATCGCCTTCGCCCTGCCGGTGCCGGGGTAGACGGCCACGAGACTGTCCGTCGTCAGAACATTCGGCACAGATCGCGGCGTAAATTAGCGGAGGGCGGGCCTCGTCTGGGGTTGGGTTTTAGGCGGCGAGCTTACGGTGTTGCAAGCGCCGATGTTCGATGGTCTGTCGCTTGATCCTTTCGC
>CAIXXP010000256.1 GCA_903923465.1 uncultured Sphingomonadales bacterium
AGTGGGTGTAGAGGAAGTTCTCCTGGTGATGGGCGAGACACCACTTGGCCATGATCGAGCCGCCGCGGCTGACGATGCCCGTCACCCGCTTGGCGGTCAGCGGGATGTAGGGCAGGCGCACGCCGGCGTGGATGGTGAAATAATCCACCCCCTGCTCGGCCTGTTCGATCAGCGTGTCGCGGAAGATTTCCCACGTCAGTTCCTCGGCAATGCCTTCCACCTTCTCCAGCGCCTGATAAATCGGCACGGTGCCGATGGGCACGGGGCTGTTGCGCAGGATCCATTCGCGGGTGTCGTGGATGTTGCGGCCGGTGGAGAGGTCCATGATGGTGTCGGCGCCGTGACGGATAGCCCACACCATCTTGTCGACCTCGTTGGCGACATCGCTGGCGACGGCCGAATTGCCGATATTGGCGTTGATCTTCACCAGGAAGTTGCGGCCGATGGCCATCGGCTCGGTTTCGGGGTGGTTGATGTTGTTGGGGATGATGGCGCGGCCCCGGGCCACCTCGTCGCGCACGAATTCGGGCGTCACGTAATCGGGGATAGACGCGCCCCAGTCCTGCCCGTCACGCGCCGCCTTGTCCTTCAGTTCGGCGCGGCCAAGGTTCTCGCGCAGGGCGACGTATTCCATCTCCGGCGTGATGATCCCCTTGCGGGCATAGTGCATCTGGCTGACGTTATGGCCCGGCTTGGCGCGCAGTGGCTTGATGCCGGCGCGCGGGAAGGGGGGCACGCCGGCGCTGCGGTCCGGGCCTTTCAGGCCGTTGTCCTCGGGCTTCACCGCCCGGCCGGAATAGTCCTCCACATCATTGCGCGCGGCGATCCATTCGGCGCGGCGCGGGGCAAGGCCGGCGGAAATGTCGATGGCCACCGCCGGGTCCGTGTAGGGCCCGGAGGTGTCATAGAGCCGCACCGGCGCCTCATTGGCCGAAGCCTCCAGCACCACTTCACGCATCGAGACGCCCAGCGGCCCGACGTGAACCTTTCTGGAGCCGCGAATCGGCCCGGTGGTGACGCCTATTTCGGGGCGGGAGGTTTTTTCGGCCATGAGCAGACTACTTTCTTCAACTAACGGGATTGAGGGTGAAGTGCCAGCATGAGGCGAGCGTGAGCGCGACCCCCACCAGCACGGTAAAGGTGGCCCAGCCGCGATGCATGCCGGCCAGATTGCGCAGCCAGAACTGCGTGTAGATATCGACGAAGCCGAGAATGATCAGCGACTCGGCCATCATGAAACCACCCAGAATGCGGATGGCGCAGGCCAGAATGTCGGTGGAGGCAAAGGGATTCGCCAGATAGACGATGGCGCCCACCACCAGTTCCAGCATGCCGCAGACGAATTGCAGCGCCGGCGAGGCTTCCACCTCCTCGATCATCGTGCGCCAGATGCCCGGCTTGCGCACCGCGCCAATGCCTGCCGCCACGGCCGCCAGACCCAGCAGAAACCCCGACCAGCCCGTTGTATCAATTGCCTGAACCATACCCTCGGATCCCCTCTTGTTTATGGGGGTGGAGGTGTAACGGGTATTGTGGCGAATTCTAGTGCGTGCTTCCGGCCGGCAGTGCAGTGCGTTCATGGTGCCCTCCCTACGGCCGTGTTAACGGCATCAGGTTCAGCGGGTCGTATGGCGCTTACCCATACCTCTCAGCCAAGCTGGCTCCCCGGGGAAAGATGGCAGAATAGGCTGCCCGAAGCCTGAAGGCAAGAGCCCCGGGCATGCCTTGCCGGGCGAGCGCCGTTGACGGGCCAGCCTGTCCCGCAGCGGGCAATCGCCAACGGATTTCTCCAGCAGCATGGTTGCAGTTGGCCGGTCTTGGCCCTAAACGCAGAGAGATGAAGGGAGACTTTGCCGATATCGTTATCGCCGGCGGCGGTATTCCCGGTGCCTTGGCGGCTTTGGCCCTGGCCAAGGCGCACCCAGGCTTGCGCCTGGTGCTGGTCGACCCCGGCCATGGCTCGGGCGACGGGCGGATGTGGCCCTTCATGCTCACGGATATTCCCAAAAGCCAGCGCTGGCTGATCGAACCGCTGATCGACGGCGAGTGGCGCAAATATGAGGTGCGCTTTCCGCGCTTCATGCGCGTGGTGAATTCGCCGGTTCGCCTGATTACCCGCAAGGCGGTGGATGCGGCGCTGAACGAGGCGCTGCCCGAGGGCGCGGTGATTGGCGGGGTGATGATCGCCGGGCTGGATGCGGGCGGCGTCAATCTGGCCGATGGTCGCCGCATTCACGCCACGGCGGTTATCGATGCGCGGCGCGGGCGGATCTTCCCGCATCTGGCCGGCGGCTGGCGGGTGTCCTATGGGCAGTTGATCCGCTTCGAGCAGAAGCATCCCTTTGCCCATCCACTGCTGATGGACATGCGGGTGAGCCAGCGCGACGGCTGCCGCTTCATCACCTGCGTGCCGATTTCCGCCTATACCGCGCTGGTGCGCGATACGGTCTATTCCGACAATCCCGATATCGACAACGCGGTGATGGCGAAGCGGATCGGCGAATATTGCAGCATTGCCAACTGGCAGGTGGCCGAGGTGCTGCGCGAGCAGCGCGCCAATCTGCCGCTGGTGGGCGCGGGCGATTTCGAGGCCTTCTGGGCCGCGGGCGAGGGCGGCGTTGCCCGAATCGGCGGCTGGGCGGGCCTGTTCAACCCTTTCACCGGCGACGAGATCGCCCCGGCGGTCAGCACGGCGCTGGCGCTGGCGCAATTGCCGGAACTGTCGGGTTCCGAGGATTCCGGCCCGAACATCTCTGGCGTGGCACTGGCCCGGGCGACGCGCGAGATTGCCAGCGCGCATTGGGACAGTGTCGGTTTTGCCCGCCTGCTGACGCGCATGCTGTTTGGCGCGGCCGGGTCGCGCCGGCGCTATAAGGTATTTGAGTGGATTTATCGTCTCGATCAGTCGCTGATCGAGCGCATCTATGCCGGAACGCTGGGCTGGAGCGAGCGGGTGCGGGTGCTGGTGGGCAAGCCGCCGGTGCCGCTGGGGCGCATGCTGGCGCTGGCCGTGGGGAGCAGCGGGCCACTTGCGCCGCTGGATGCCCCCGTGCTGGACGGAGCTGCGGCAGCGCATAGCGCCGGCGCACAGCGGGATTTCGCGGCCATGATCGCGGGGGCTGGCGTCGCAGGGGCTGGCGTCGCAGGGGCGGGCAAGGTGGCACCAAACAAAGCCGGGCCGCAGACTGGCCCGCTTGGGTGAAGGCAGCACACCCATGAAACGCGTCTGCGTGATCGGGGCTGGTTTTGGCGGTTTGGCGCTGGCGATTCGCAGCCAGGCCGCGGGCTTTGCCACCACGCTGGTGGAGGCGCGGGCAACCCCGGGCGGTTGCGCCGACGCCGTTGTTCGCGATGGCTTCACTTTCGATACCGGCCCCTGTGTCCTCACCGACCGGGCCGGGCTGGAAGAGTTGTGGGCGTTGCCGGGCCACGGTGCGGCTGGCCAAGCTGAGTTCGGCCAAGCTGAGTTCGGCCAAGCTGGGGCGGGCAACGATCTGGCCGCGGATGTCACACTGGCACCGGTCGGCCCGTTTTGCCGGCTTCACTGGCCAGACGGCACCAGCTTCGATCTTTCCGGTGATGAGGCGCAACTGCGCGGCGAGGTCGCCCGCCTCGCCCCCGCCGATCTGGCCGGTTACGAGGATTTCGCCCGCTATTGCCTGGAAGCCAACGCCGAGGCCCGGCAGCGGCTGGCGCAGGGGCCCAGGCTCGACAGCGCGGGCATGCTCCGGGCCATCCCCTCGCTGATGCGCCATCAGGCATGGCGCTCGCTCTATGGCAAGGTGGCCTCGCAGGTTCGCTCGGAGAAGCTGCGCGAGGCGCTCTCGTTCCGTCCGATGATGCTGGGGGGCAATCCCCAGTCGGCCAGCGCCTTGTTCGCCACGCTCTACCAGATGGAAAAGGACGCCGGCGTATGGTGGCCGATGGGCGGCATGGGCGCGCTGGCCTCGGGCATGACGGATCTGTTCCAGCGGCTGGGCGGCACCCTGCGGCTGGGCGAGCCGGTGGCCCGCATCCACACCATCGGCAATCGCGTGGCCGAGGTGGAGGGCGCCAGCGGCTGGCGCGAGCATTTCGATGCCGTCGCCTCCAACGCCGATCTGATGCACACCTATCGCCACCTGCTGGGCCACACCCAGCGCGGGCAGCAAATGACCGAGCGGCTGGCGGCGCGCGCATGGTCTCCCGGCGTTTTCTCCGTGCACTTCGCGCTGGAGGGCAGCTGGCCCGGCATTCCCCATGCCATGATGCTGTTTGGCCCGCGCTATCGCGGCCTGCTCGACGATATTTTCACCCATGGCGTGCTGCCGCGCGACATGCTCATCCAACTGCACCACCCCAGCGTTACCGACCCGGCGCTGGCCCCGCCGGGCAAGAGCGTGTTCAGCGCGGTGGTGCCCGTGGCCAATCTGGGCAAGCTGCCGATCGACTGGACGGTGGTGGGCCCACTCATGGAGCAGCGGGTGCTGGACGAGGTGGGGATGCGCTTCATCCCCGATATCCATGACCGCGTGCTGACCCGCTTTCACCGCACCCCGCGCGACCTGGCCGATGAGCTCAACGCCTATCGCGGCAGCGCCTATAGCCTGGAGCCCAGCCGCTGGCAGAGCATTCGGGGCCGGGCGCATAATCGCGACGAGGCGATCCCCAACCTCTATCTGGTGGGGGCCGGCACGCAGCCGGGCGCGGGGATCGGCGGGGTGCTGGCCGGGGCCAAGCACACCGCCGCGCTGCTGGCGGCGGATTTGCGAGCTGCGACCCTGTGAGGCGGGGGCACGGTGGCCGCAATTGTCATGCGGTTGACCGGAAATCATCCTATTCGAAGCAATCGCCAATGGAGTGGCAGGTATGAAGCGGTTAGCGGTCTATTGCGGATCAGCCTCGCCGGCGGATGGGCGCTATGTGGCGCTGGCGGCCGCGGTGGGGGCCGAGCTGGCCCGGCGCGGTATCGGCGTCGTCTATGGCGGCGGCCGGCTGGGGCTGATGGGGGCGGTGGCCGATGCCGCGCTGGCCGGGGGCGGCGAGGTGATCGGCGTGATCCCCCGGGCGCTGGAGGACGCCGAGGTGGCGCATCGCGGCTGCACCGAACTGCACGTGGTGGAAACCATGCACGAGCGTAAGGCTGCCTTCACCAGCCTTTCCGACGGCTTCCTCACCCTGCCCGGGGGCGTGGGCACGATGGACGAGCTGTGGGAGGCGGTGAGCTGGGCGCAGCTGGGCTATCATGCCAAGCCGGTTGGCCTGCTGAACGCCTTCGGTTTTTACGACCAGCTGCTTTCGTTCAACGCCCATATGGCGGAGGTGGGCTTCATCCGCCCGATCCATCGCGGCATCATCATTGCCGAGCACGAGCTGGGCCTGCTGCTGGAGCGGATGGCCGCGCACGAGCCGGCGATGCCGCTGCTGGCGATGGACCTGCGGGGCATCTGACGCCCGGCTGATGGCCGGCGCTCGCGCGCAGGCTCAGGCGACCGGCGTGGCGGTTTCCACCTTGGCGTGGAACAGGCGGCCGCGTTCGGAGATGAGCACCAGCGCCAGCACGCTGACCCCGGCGATGACATAGGCGGTGGCCATGGGCCGGGCGGTGCCGTCATAGGCCGCCCCCACCATCGCGCCCAGCGTGGAGCCGATCACCATCCGCACAAACACCTGCGCCGAAGCCGCTGAGCCGGCATTGCGCGCGAAGGGCTGCAGCGCGATCGAGGCGAAATTGGCGCTGACGAAGCTCATCAGGCACATGGTCAGCGTCATCACGGGAATGAAGCTCCACAGGGTCTCCCGTCCGCTCAACGCCAGCCCGAGTTGCACCAGCCCCACGGCAATATAAGCCAGCAGCGCCCCGTGCGACACAGCCCTTGCGCCAAAATGCATCACCACGCGCGAGTTCACGAAGTTGGTGCTGGCCATGACCAGGGCCATGCCGCCGAAAATGGTGGGGAACAGGCGCCCGGCGCCGAAATGCTCGGCCACCAGCTGCTGGCTGGAATTGAGCCAGCCATAAAGCGCGGCCTGCATCAGCGCGAAGCCAAACACATAGCCGATGGCCGTGCGGTGCGTGACCACCGCGCCCAGCGAGCGGACGATTGTCGCCGGGTGGAACGCCTGGCGATATTCCGGGCGTAGCGTCTCGGGCAGGCGCAGCGCCGTCCACAGGCCCACCACCGCGCCAAACAGCGCCATGACGCCAAAGATCCAGCGCCAGCCGGCCAGCAACTGCACCGCCTGGCCGAGCGAGGGGGCCATCATCGGCACGACCATGAACACCATCATCACCATCGATTGCAGCCGGGCCATGCGGTCGCCCGAGACACGGTCGCGGATGATGGCGGCGGGTAGCACCATCAGCCCGGCGCTGGAGAGGCCCAGCGTGAAGCGCAGCGCGATCAGGGTGGAAAAATGCCCGACCAGCGCGCAGGCCGCGCCCTGCACCACATAGGCGGCGAGGTAGCACAGCAGCACCCGGCGGCGGCCAAAGCGGTCGGCCAGGGGCCCGGGAAACAGGCTGCCCAGCGCCGAGCCCATCAGGAACACGCCGATCACCAGCTGGCGCTGATTGGCGGTGGTGGCGCCCAGATCGCTGGACATCGCCCCCAGCGCCGGCAGCATGATATCCATGGCCAGCGCCTGCAACGCCTGCGTCATGGCCATCAGCACCACGAACTCGCGCTCGCTCATGGCGCTCGTTTGTGCCGTGGCGGGCGGGCTGGCGGGGGCCGGGGTGGGGGAGGGGGATTCAATACTCACCCAACCGCCTTGGCGTCTGCCGGGCGAAATGGCCAGAGGGTTTTGTTGCCGGCGGGCCCTGTGGCCCATGGCAATTCATCCGTGATCGCTGGCGCGGTGAAAGCCGGCTCAGGGCGCCGACCAGGCCCTCGCCCATTCCGGCAGCCGCTCGGCCAACGCGGGGGAAATGTCGCGCGGCAGGGCATCCAGCGCGAACCATGCCGCCTCGGTGATTTCCCGCAGGTCCGGGCGGGGCGCGCCCTGGCTGGTGCCGATGACGACATGCACCAGATCGCCGGCCCCATGCAGGTTGCGCAAGGTGGAGGTCAGCAGGCGGGCGCCCTCCAGCCGGCAGCCGATCTCCTCCTCGAACTCGCGCGCGCCGGCCAGAACCGGGTCCTCCCCCGGCTTCACCCCGCCGCCGGGTGGCATCCAGCGGTTCGATCCATAGGCATGGCGCACCAGCATCACTCGCCCGGCCGCGTCCAGCGCGATGACGCGGCAGCCCTGAATTTGCGGGCGCGCCGCCATCCACCAGCAGCGGCGCAGCGCATGGGCAAGGCGCAGCGCGGTGCGATGCAACGGCGCGGGCAGGCGATACAGCAGCCCGTGCAGGCGATCAGCCAGATTGCCGGGCGGGCTCAGCAAAAGCAGGTGCCGGGCGCGCGGGCGGCGGCCAGGGCGCGGGCAATCGGCAGATCGTTGCGCCCCTGCATGGCGGCCTCGAACAATACGCGCTTGTCCGCCCCCCGCATCACGAAGACCAGCTCGTCCGTTGCCAGCAGCGCCGGAATGGTGAGCGACAGGCGCGCGAACGGCGCCTCGGGCGGCAGCGGATCGGGGATGAGACGACGGATGGGCACGGGGTCGTCGGCCCGCGGATCGGTGTTGGGAAACAGCGAGGCGATGTGCCCATCGTCCCCCATGCCCAGCCAGGTCAGCGCGAAATGGGGCGGGGTGGCGCCCTCGGCCAGCGGCACGATCCGGGCGCCCAGCGGCTCCAGCGCGGCGCGCAACCGGCCGGTGTTCGAGGCGGGATGATCCTCCGGCACGATGCGGTCGTCGCCCGGCCACACGGTCAGGCGGGTAAAGGGCAGGTCGTGTTTGGCCAGCTCGGCGAGGATGGGGAAGGGGGTGTTGCCGCCCGGCAGGGTGATCGCCACCATGCCCGAAGGGGCGGCTGCCAATGCCTGGCCCAGTCGCTCCGCCAGCCAGGTGGCGATATCGGCGTCGGTGGCGCCCTCGATTATGCGGATGGTGTTCATCGCGGGAGCATAGCACCCGCCGGGCATCGGCGGAACCGCGCGCAAACCTATGGGAGGGGGCGTGCCGTCACTGCGCCGACAGCAGCCGCGCCACCAGCACGCCGCCCGCCGCCAACAGCGCCAGGCCGGCTATCCGCCGGATAGTCCGCAGCATCGGCCCGGCATCCAGCAGGCTCCGCGCCAGCCCGCCGCCCAGCGCCAAGGCCACGGCCGTGCCCACCGCGCCGCCCACGCCCGCCGCGAAAGGCTGCTCGCTGGCCAGCGCGATGGCGAGAATCAGGCAGCGGGCCGAATCGGTGATCTGGTCGGCAAACAGCACGATCGCCGCCGCCCCCAGCGAGTTGGTCGGTTCGGCCGGGGCCTTGCCGGGGGCCAGCAGCAGCGATTCGGCGCCCGCCATGGCCAGCGCCATCGCCGCCACCAGCAGGCAGGCGCCGTGGTTCAGCTCGGCCGCCACCTCGCGCGTGGCCCAGGCGGCAAGGCCGCTGGCCAGCGCCCCGGTGGTGATGCCGGTGATCAGCAGCATCGGGCGCGGGCCAGAGCGGGCGGAAAGCTGCGCCATCAGCATCTGGTCGCGCGCGCCAAACCCGGCCAGCAGGGCGGCCAACAGGGCAAACAGGCAGCCGGTCATGCGCCGCTCTTCCCGGGCATAGCCGATTCGGCGAACAGGGCCTCGCCCATCCGCGCGGCCAACTCCTCGGCTTTGGCGATCAGTATGGCGGCATCGTGCGGGCTCATCACCGCGCGCGCGGCTTGCTGCCACAGCGCCAGCCAGCGGGCGAACATCGGCGGCGAGAGGGCGGGCAGCAGCGGGCGGTGCGCGGCCAGCGGCACGCCGCGATAGGCGCCGCGCCCGCGCAACTGCACCGTCCAGAATGCGGTGAGCGCGGCCAGATGATGCGGCCAATCCGCCACCGCCCGCTCGAACACAGGCCCCAGCAGCGCATCCTCGCGCGCCTGCCCGTAAAAGCTGGTCACGAGCCGGGCGATGTCGGCATGGGGGCTTGCCGGCGGGTTTGATGGCGATGGCAGGGTCACAAGCCCGGGCCTAGCAACTGACAGCGGCGACGCAAGGGCCTGCGTGGGCCTTGACGGGGCAAGGCCCGCGCGAGATGCTTTGGGCATGGACGGGGGCAATATGGACGAGGGCATTCCGCCGGAATTTCGCGGCGAGGCGGTGCGGGCGCGCATCGGCCTTGTCGCGGCCAGCTATCGCCGCCTGCTGGGGCGCGATCTGGTGCGGCCGGGGGGTGACGATGTGGCGGCGCTGTGGGCCGCCCCACTGGCGATTCTGGCGCATGGGCTGGGGGCGGATCCGGTGTTCTTCTTCGCCAACCGCGCCGCGCTGGCCGCCTTCGAGACCACCGCCGCCGCGATTACCGCCATGCCCTCGCGGCTTTCCGCCGAACCGCTGGCCCGCGAGGCGCGCCAGACGCTGCTGGATGCGGTGAGCACGCGGGGGTTCATCGACAATTACGCCGGGGTGCGCATTTCCGCCAGGGCCCGTCGCTTCATCATCCGCGACGCGGTGGTGTGGAACCTGACGGACGCCGCGGGCGAGCGCCACGGGCAGGCCGCCTGCTTCGCGCCGCCAGAGTGGGTGCCTGCGGGCGCGCAGCCGGAGGCGGGCGGCAGTCGCTAGATCGGCGGATGCTGTTCGCCGGCCGGGGCAGGGCGCCGCTTTCGCCCGGCATGGCATTTTGCCGCGCAAGCCCCGGCGCGCGCGCCGCGACAACCCCTGCGCCTCACGAGGCTGTGGCGCGCCCTGCGGCCGAAATAGAGAGGCAACGCCGCACCTCCGCCAAGAGCAGCCTTTTCTCCAGCGGCTTGGATAAATGGGCTACGTCCTGAAGCATCTGCGGCGATTGGTCCCGCGTGTAGCCCGAGACGGCAACGAACGGAATGTGCCGACCGCGCAGCATCAGCGCGATCGGCTCCGCGGTTTCGGTGCCGAGGTTGATATCCAGTATGGCCGCGTCACAACCCGTGCCCTCGATGAGTTGCAGGGCTTCGGCCACGGTGGTCGCCGGGCCGATGACCGCCAGTCCGGCTTCGGAGAGGTTGTCGCATATCTCGATGGCAATGAGCGGCTCATCCTCGACGACGAGCACGCGCCGCCCGGGGGTGGCCGTTGGCTGCGGTTTGCTCACGCCGATTGAACGCTTTAGCGAAGCCGAATCGAGCACGCGGCTGGCGGGGCCATCAAATTTCCATACCAAACCATTTGGCGCGAAATCGATGGTCGGATCGCACCGCAGGCTCATGTCCACCATGCGGCCGATAACCATTGTGCCGAAACCGGTTTTTTTCGGCCTTGTCACCGGCGGGCCGTCCTTTTCCTCCCACGACATCGCGAATCGGCCATTGCCCTCGGCATCGACATGGCAGTGCCAGCGGATCTCCACCCGGCCGGCTGGCACGGAAAGCGCGCCATACTTCAGCGCGTTGGTCGCCAGTTCGTGCAGCGCCAGGCCGATGGGTTGCGACGCCGAGGCAAGAATGTCGACAGCGGGCCCGGCAAGGGTAATCCGCCGGTCGAGCATATTGCCCAGATGCGCCAGTTGCGTGCGGATCAGACTCTCGAGCGATATCGCTTTCCATTCGTGTCTGATCAAGACATCCTGGTTGGCGGCCAGCGCACGCACGCGATCGCTGAAGCTGCCAATGAAGTCGACAGCGCCGGTCGCGGCGGTTTGCTGGGCTATCGCCATAACGACGGTGAGCATGTTCTTCGAGCGGTGGTTTACCTCGCGCATCAGCAGTTGCACCTGCTCCTCGCGCTGCTTGCGCTCGGTGATGTCGGTCACGAGGCCCAGCAGGCGCGTCTGCGATCCCTCGCCCTGCCGTTCGGCTGTCCGTCGTCAGAACATTCGGCACAGATCGCGGCGTAAATTAGCGGAGGGCGGGCCTCGTCTGGGGTTGGGTTTTAGGCGGCGAGCTTACGGTGTTGCAAGCGCCGATGTTCGATGGTCTGTCGCTTGATCCTTTCGC
>CAIXXP010000257.1 GCA_903923465.1 uncultured Sphingomonadales bacterium
GCGAAAGGATCAAGCGACAGACCATCGAACATCGGCGCTTGCAACACCGTAAGCTCGCCGCCTAAAACCCAACCCCAGACGAGGCCCGCCCTCCGCTAATTTACGCCGCGATCTGTGCCGAATGTTCTGACGACGGACACCCTCGCACCTTACCCTTTCACTTCCCTGCGCTCAATCCGCGAAGGGGTCTCGCACCAGGATGGTGTCTTCGCGTTCCGGGGAGGTGCTGACCAGCGCCACGGGGGTTTCGATGAGTTCCTGCACGCGCTGGATGTATTTGATCGCCTGCGCGGGGAGATCGGCCCAGCTGCGGGCGCCCGCCGTGGTGCCTTCCCAGCCGGGCATTTCCTCGTAGACGGGCACGGCGGCGGCCTGATCGGCGGCGTGGGCGGGGAGGTAGTCGTAGGTCTTGTCGCCGATGCGGTAGCCGGTGCAGATTTTCACGGTTTCGAGGCCGTCGAGCACGTCGACCTTGGTGAGGGCGATGCCGGTGACGCCGGAGATGGCGCAGCTTTGGCGCACGAGCACGGCATCGAACCAGCCGCAGCGGCGCTTGCGCCCGGTGACGGTGCCGAATTCGTGGCCGCGCTCACCCAGGCGCTGGCCGATCTCGTCCTCCAGCTCGGTGGGGAACGGGCCGGAGCCGACGCGGGTGGTGTAGGCCTTGACAATGCCCAGCACGAAGCCGGCGGCGTTGGGGCCGAGGCCGGAGCCCGACGCCGCTGTGCCGCTGACGGTGTTTGACGAGGTGACGAACGGGTAGGTGCCGTGGTCGACATCGAGCAGCACGCCCTGCGCGCCCTCGAACAGGATGCGGGCGCCGGCTTTCTTGGCCTTGTTCAGGCGGTTCCACACGGGCTGGGCATATTGCAGCACGAAGGGGGCGATGGCCTTGAGGTCGGCGATGAGGGCGGCGCGGTCTACGGGAGGCTCACCGAAGCCGGCGCGCAGGGCAACGTGGTGGGCGCAGAGGCGGTCCAGCTGCTGGTCCAGCGCATCGAGGTGGGCGAGATCGCAGACGCGGATGGCGCGGCGGCCGACCTTGTCCTCGTAGGCCGGGCCGATGCCGCGACCGGTGGTGCCGATCTTGCCGCTGCCGGCCGCCGCCTCGCGCAGGCCATCGAGATCGCGGTGGATCGGCAGGATGAGCGGGCAATTGTCGGCGATGGCGAAGTTTTCCGCATGGATGGCAACGCCCTGCCCCTCCAGCTTGGTGATCTCCGACTGGAGGGCCCAGGGATCGAGCACGACGCCGTTGCCGATGATCGACAGCGTGCCGCGCACGATGCCGCTGGGCAGCAGGCTGAGCTTGTAGACCGCGCCATCCACCACCAGCGTGTGGCCGGCGTTGTGCCCGCCCTGAAAGCGGACCACGACATCGGCGCGGCTGGCCAGCCAGTCGACGATCTTGCCCTTGCCCTCATCGCCCCACTGGGCGCCGATTACGGTGACGTTGGCCAAGTGAGGCCCTTTCTCTGGCTTTGATACGGGTGCGCGGGGGGCACTAGGATATAGCGGCGGCAAGGGCAAGGCGTGGTGACGGATTGATGACAGATGATGGGGGGTGGGCGGGTAGTTTCGCGGGGTTTTTGGTGGGGAAGTGGGGGGAGGAAGGGAAGGTGCGAGGGGGTTACCCCCTCGCGCTCCCAGAACTGTCGGCCTTGCGGGCGTTCTGATGCGTGGCGCCTTGCCGCGAAGCGGCTTTAAGGCCTGCGGCGCGGCGGCGTGGCGCTTTGGCTGAACCCGTGGCGCGGCAATGACAGGTTTGGGAGCGCGAGGGCGATGGCCCTCGCACCTTCCCCTACCTCCTTCCCTTTACCCGCTTACCCCCTGCCCCGGCATTCACACCGGAACGGCGGCGCCATCGTGGAGGCGGTGGGTGCAGCCGAGGGTTTGCGCCTCGTCAGCGGGCGAGAGCGCGGCAACGGTGCGCCAGCCCAGCGCGCGCAGTTGCGCGGCGGCGGCATCGTGGGCCAGCGGCAAGAACAGCGCCTCGCGCGCCGGTTCGGCCGCGGAGAGGGCGTCGAACAGCGGATCGGGGTAGAGCGAGAAGCCGGCGGCGGGTTCGCTTTGGCCAGCGCCACCGCCCGCCGTGCTGCCCAGGATGCTGTAGGTGCCGCCCCGGCCCACCGCGCCGCGCACGCCCTCGGCATAGAGGGTGAAGCCGAACCAGCTCTGGTATTCGAAGCCGTGGCGCTCGGTGGGATCGAGCGTGAGGCGGGCGGCGGTGCCCACCCGCGCGGCGATTTCGCCAAGCGCGGCGATGCGGGTGGAGAGCACCTTTTGCCCGGCGCCCGCGTCGAATTCGGCCAGACGGGTGATGGCAGCCTCGAACGGGCCGGTGGCGTAGAGCAGCGGCAGATAGGCCTCGCCACCTGCCGCCACCAGTGCGCCGGCATCCTTGGCGTCGAGTTCGCGGCGCACCGCCTCTATGGTTGCCCCACGTTTCAAACCCGGCACGAGGGGGAGCGGGCCGGCGGCCAGCGTATCCACCAGATCGGGCAGGGTGAAATCAACCGAGAGGCCGGTGGCGCCCGCCTTGTGCAGCGCCTCGATGGCCACGGCGACCAGTTCGGCGGCGGCGGCGACACTGTCCGTGCCGATGAGTTCGGCGCCGAGTTGCAGGCGCTCGCGCGTGGGGTCCAGCCCGTCTCCCTTGATGGTGACCACTTGCCCGGCGTAGCACAGGCGCAAAGGGCGCGGCGCGGCGGCGAGACGGGTGGCGGCGATGCGGCCGACCTGCGGCGTCATGTCGCTGCGCAGGGCCAGGGTGCGCAGGCTGGCGGGATCGACGAAGCGGAACATGCGGCGCGGCTGAATGCCGGCCATGCGGCTGGCGAGCGATTGCTCGAACTCGATGCTGGGGGGCTGCACCCGGTCGTAACCATGGCCATCCAGCACCGCCATCATCGCGGCAGTGGCGCGCGCGGCAGTGGCGGCAGGGCGAGGCAGCCGGTCTTCCAGCCCCTCGGGGAGCAGATCGCGTGTTGTGGTATCCATGGAGGGGGGCTTTAGAGCATCGCGCAAAAAAGTGGGAACCGGTTTTTTGCGTAAAACGATGCGGGAGGGAAAAACTTCGGGGATTGGGTTGGGGGGAAGGATAGATGATGGTGGATGAAGCAGGGGACGATGCGAGGGTGGAGTCTGATGCGCCGATTTGCCAATGCAAATTGGTTGGCCCTCGCGCTCCCAAACCTGTCGGTGTTGCGCATGTTCTGCGAGGGCGCTCCTTGCCGCGCAGCAGCATTGAAGGCAAACTCGCGCCACGCCGAACCCTTGGCGAAACGCCGACAAGGAAAGGGAGCGCGAGGGACGAGTCCCTCGCACCTTAACCCTTAACCTTCACCGCGCCATCAAAACGCCAGCGCCTTCACCGTCTTCACGCCGGGCAGCTTGCGGGCCTGCTCCAGCACCGCGGTTTCCACCGGGCTGTCGACGGAGAGCAGCAGCACCGCCTCGCCGCCGGTTTCGCGGCGGCCGAGGTTGAAGGTGCCGATGTTGATGCCCTTCTCGCCCAGCAGCGTGCCGATGCGGCCGATGAAGCCGGGGGCATCCTCGTTGACGATGTACATCATGTTGCCGGCGAGTTCGGCTTCGACCTTGATGCCGAACAGTTCGACGAGGCGCGGCTGGGCGTTGCCGAACAGGGTGCCGGCCACCGAGCGTTCACCGGCGTCGGTTTTCACCGAGACGCGGATGAGGGTGTGGTAGTCGCCGGTCTTGCCGGATTTGACTTCGCGCACCTCAAGGCCGCGTTCCTTGGCGAGGAACGGGGCGTTGACCATGTTCACCGCGGCCGACTGCACCCGCATGAAGCCGGCAAGGACGGCGGCGACGATCGGCTTGGCGTTCAGCTCGCCGGCGGCGCCTTCGGTGTGGATGGAGATGCGGGCGACGGCGCTGGTGGTGAGCTGGCCGACCAGGCTGCCCAGTTCCTCGGCCAGCGCCATGTAGGGCTTCAGCTTCGGCGCTTCCTCGGCGGAGAGGCTGGGCATGTTCAGCGCGTTGGTGACGCCGCCATTGACCAGGAAATCGGCCATCTGCTCGGCCACCTGCAGGGCGACGTTGACCTGCGCCTCGGTGGTGGAGGCGCCGAGGTGCGGGGTGCAGACGAAGTTCGGCGTGCCGAACAGCGGGCTGTCGGTGGCGGGCTCGGTTTGGAACACATCCAGCGCGGCGCCGGCGATGTGGCCCGAATCGAGGCCGGCCTTCAGCGCCGCCTCGTCGATAAGGCCGCCGCGCGCGCAGTTGACGATGCGCACGCCCTTCTTGGTCTTGGCCAGATTTTCGGCCGAGAGGATGTTCTTGGTCTCGCTGGTCAGCGGGGTGTGCAGGGTGATGAAATCCGCCTTGGCCAGCAGCGTGTCGAGATCGGCCTTCTCCACGCCCATTTCCAGCGCGCGTTCCGGCGTGAGGAAGGGATCGTAGGCGACGACCTTCATGCGCAGGCCGAGGGCCCGGCTGGCGACGATGCTGCCGATGTTGCCCGCGCCGATTAGGCCCAGCGTCTTGCCGGTGACTTCCACGCCCATGAAGCGGTTCTTCTCCCACTTGCCGGCCTGCGTCGAGGCGTCGGCCTCGGGCAGTTGGCGGGCGAGCGCGAAGATGAGGGCGATGGCGTGTTCGGCGGTGGTGATCGAGTTGCCGAAGGGGGTGTTCATCACCA
>CAIXXP010000258.1 GCA_903923465.1 uncultured Sphingomonadales bacterium
GCGAAAGGATCAAGCGACAGACCATCGAACATCGGCGCTTGCAACACCGTAAGCTCGCCGCCTAAAACCCAACCCCAGACGAGGCCCGCCCTCCGCTAATTTACGCCGCAAACTGTGCCGAATGTTCTGACGACGGACACGGTGGTGGACAGGGCTAGATTCGAACTAGCGTACGCTCTCGCGGGCAGATTTACAGTCTGCTGCCATTAACCACTCGGCCACCTGTCCACACCGTTGCCAGTTCGGGGGGTCAGGCCCGAACTCCAGAACAGGGCGTCAGCCCTGAACCCTATGCCAGCGCGGGGCTTTTGGCCCCGATTTATCCCCCGAAGGGAATCTCCTCTGACCGAGGAAGCGCGCCAATGCCCAAGGTGGCCTTGCCTGTCAATGGGGTGGCGGGCATGAGCGTGCGACGAATCGTCACGAAAGGACAACAAGTGGGCAGAACCGGCGGGCGGCATGACGCACCAGGCGACAGCGCGGACGATGGCGCCGGCGGGCGCGGCGGCGGCAAATCCACGCGCAACCTGCGCGGGCGCGCCGGGCGCGTCGCCAGTGGCGGGCGCGGCACCGGCCGCAGCAACAAGGCGCCGGTGCGCCTGTGGGGCCATCATGCGGTGGAAGCCGCGCTGAAGAACCCCGACCGCATGCACCGCAAGCTGTGGGCCACCCGCGAGGGCATCGCCACGCTGGATGGCGAATTGCCCGAGAGCTTCACCGTGGAATATTGCCAGCCCGCCGATCTGGGCCGGCTGGTGGCGCGCGACGCGCCGCATCAGGGGCTGGTGCTGGAATGCGAGCCGCTGGAGGATGTGTGGCTGGGCGACGTGCTCAATGGCGATTCGTCCCGCCCGATCATCGTGCTCGATCAGGTGACCGACCCGCACAACGTCGGCGCCATTCTGCGCTCGGCGGCGGCCTTCAATGCCGTGGCGGTGGTCACGCAAGACCGCCACTCCCCGCCCGAATCGGGCGTGGTGGCCAAATCGGCCAGCGGCGCGCTGGAAATCGTGCCCTGGGTGCGGGTGGTGAACCTGGCCCGCGCGCTGGAGGAGATGGCCGAGGCCGGCTATTGGCGCATTGGCCTCGCCGGCGGCGCCGATCTCACCCTGGCCAGCGCCCTGCCGGCCGGCGCCGTGGCGCTGGTCCTCGGCGCCGAGGGCGAAGGGCTGCGGCAAAACATCACCCAGCATTGCGATGCCCTTGCCCGCCTGCCAATCAGCGAGGCGATGGAGAGCCTCAACGTCTCCAATGCCGCTGCCATCGCCCTTTACGCGACTGCCAGCCGGGCGGAGGCTGATTAAGCGCCAGCGGGAGGGCAGTCCTGTGCGCCGCCGGGGTGATGTGGCCCCGGCGCTCGGCTCGGCCACCGCGGCCGCTCAGCGCGCGCTGATGGACACCCCGGCCCCGCCCTGCCTCCCCTCCCCCACGCAAACCTCGGCCCGCGCCCAAAAAAACCTGCCGCGCCAGCCCATGGGCTAGCGCGGCAGGTTTTATCGAGGCTCAGCCAAGCGGACCCATCGGGCCGCCCGGTTGGCAAATCAGTTAACCGCGTCCTTCAGGCCCTTGCCGGCCTTGAACTTGGGGGCGGAGGAGGCCTTGATCTTCATCGGCTCGCCCGTGCGCGGGTTGCGGCCGGTGGATGCCTTTCGCTTGGTTACCGAGAAAGTGCCGAAGCCGACGAGGCGCACTTCGTCGCCCTTCTTCAGCGCGGCTTCAATGGCGCCAAACACGCCCTCGACGGCCTTTATGGCATCGGTGCGTGATAGGCCGCTGGTTTCGGCGACGGCACCAATCAGCTCATTCTTGTTCATTACGGAATCCCCTACCTCTCGGTGAAACGCTTTTTTTGACCCCCAAAGCGGAAGTGGCCCAAAATGAGCGAGTTTTTCCCCAAGTGTCAAAGCCAATTACGCCTAAGAAAGCGTATAAATGAATTTTTTCCCGCGAAACGCGCGAGAATGCCCGCCATTTTTACGTCATTCTTACGCCCACGCGCCGCACCCCCGCTTTCCGGCGGGCGCGCGCGCGTCGTTTGCCGGTCAATGCGCGGTCGGCGAGGCCGTCACATGCGTTGCCGCGCCGGGCTGGCTGGCGAGATCGTCCGCCTCGGTCCATTCGATCGGCACCAGCGGCTCGCACAGCGCGCGGGCCAGCACCTCGTCGACATGGGCCACGGGAATGATCTCCAGCCCGGCCTTGATATTGGCCGGAATCTCGACGAGATCCTTCTCGTTCTCCTGCGGGATCAGCACGGTCTTGATGCCGCCCCGCAGCGCCGCCAGCAGCTTCTCCTTCAGCCCGCCGATCGCCAGCACCCGCCCGCGCAGCGTCACCTCGCCGGTCATGGCGATATCCGAACGCACGGGGATACCGGTGAGGCACGAGACCATCGCCGTCACCATGCCAATGCCGGCGGAAGGGCCGTCCTTGGGCACCGCGCCCTCGGGCAGGTGGATGTGCATGTCCTTGCGGTTGAAGATCGAGGGCTTGATGCCATAGCTGGCGCTGCGCGCTTTCACGAAGCTGAAGGCCATCTGCACGCCCTCGCTCATCACCTCGCCCAGCTTGCCGGTGGTGCGCACCGCGCCCTTGCCCGGCACGGTCACGCTCTCGATGGTCAGCAGCTCGCCGCCCACTTCCGTCCAGGCGAGGCCCGTGACCGCGCCCACCTGATGCTCCTCGTCGCTCACACCATGGCGATATTTGCGCACCCCGGCATAATCGCCAAGGTTCTCTGGCGTGACGGTCACGCTCTTGGCCTTGCCCTCCAGAATGGAGCGCAGGCTCTTGCGCGCCAGCCGGGCGATCTCGCGCTCCAGCGTGCGCACGCCGGCCTCACGGGTATAGAAGCGGATGAGATCGCGCAGCGCCTCGTTGGTCAGGGTGAACTCGGCTTCCTGAAGCTGATCCGTGCCTGTCTTCGACATCACGGCTGGCTTCAGCCCATGCGCCTCCACCTGCTTGGCAATCAGATGCCGCTCGGCAATCTCGACCTTCTCGTCCTCGGTATAGCCCTCCAGCCGGATGATCTCCATCCGGTCGAGCAGCGCCTGCGGCAGGTTGAGGCTGTTGGCGGTGCAGACGAACATCACATCGGACAGGTCATAATCGACCTCCAGATAGTGATCCTGGAACTTGGAGTTCTGCTCGGGATCCAGAACCTCCAGCAAGGCCGAGGCGGGGTCGCCCCGGAAATCCTGGCCCAGCTTGTCGATCTCGTCGAGCAGGAACAGCGGGTTGCTGGTGCCGGCCTTGCGCAAATTGGTCACAATCTTGCCGGGCAGCGAGCCAATATAGGTGCGCCGATGCCCGCGAATTTCGGCC
>CAIXXP010000259.1 GCA_903923465.1 uncultured Sphingomonadales bacterium
CCACGGTGGAGGCGGCAACGCCCAACATCTATGCCGACCAGATCGAGTATTTCTGCCGCAACCTGCCCAATCGCGACAGCGCGGTGGTCAGCCTGCACACCCACAACGACCGGGGCACGGGCGTTGCCGCCGCCGAACTCGGCCTGATGGCTGGCGCCGACCGGGTGGAAGGCTGCCTGTTTGGCAATGGCGAGCGCACGGGCAATTGCTGCCTCGTGACAGTCGCCCTGAACCTCTACACGCAAGGCATTGATCCGAAGCTGGATTTCTCGGATATCGACGAGGTGATCCAGACGGTCGAATATTGCAACCAGCTGAAGGTGCCGGAGCGCCACCCCTATGGCGGCGAGCTGGTGTTCACCGCCTTCTCCGGCAGCCATCAGGACGCCATCAAGAAGGGCTTTGCCGCGCAGGAAGCGCGTAACGACGAGTTCTGGGGCGTGCCCTATCTGCCAATCGACCCGGCGGACCTCGGCCGCAGCTACGAGGCGGTGATCCGCGTCAACTCGCAGAGCGGCAAGGGCGGTTTCGCCTGGGTGATCGAGCAGGACCAGGGCCTGAAGCTGCCCAAGCGCATGCAGCCACACTTCAGCCGCCACGTGCAGGCGCTGGCCGACGAGGTGGGCCGCGAACTCTATGCCGCCGACATCTGGGACGTGTTCCAGAAGGTCTATCGCCTGACCGAGCCGCAGCACTTCTCGCTGGTGGATTGGCACGAGACTCGCGGGCCCGATGGTGCGCGCATCTTTGCCGGCAAGATCGTGGTGGAGGGCAAGGCGCAGTCTGTCTCCGGCCGGGGCAACGGCCTGATCTCGTCCGTGGTGGCAACGCTGAAGGACAGCTTTGGCCTTGCGCTGGAGGTGCGTGACTATTCCGAGCATGCCATGGGCGCGGGGTCGGACGCGCAGGCCGCGGCCTATGTGGAATGCACCGGGCCCGATGGCGGTGTCGTGTGGGGCGTGGGTATCGACGAGGACGTGGGCACCGCCAGCGTTCGGGCGGTGCTGAGCGCGGCCAATGCGCTGGTGGGCGGCGATAAGGGATAGGTTAAGGTGCGGGGGACACGTCCCTCGTGCTCCCTTTACCTGTCGACGTGGTGCTGGTTTTGCGGCGTTGGACATTGCCGCGCGGCGGCTTTTATAGCCCGCGGCGCGGCGGCGGGGCGCTTGGTGGAACCCGGGGCACGACAATGACAGGTTTTGGAGCGCGAGGGCGTAACCCCCTCGCATCTTCGCCTTATTCTTAGCCTGAGCCCTCCCCCTACCCTTCCCCTGCCCCTTTGGCTTCAGAAACCAAACGCGGGCCTCGCGGCGGCGGCGGCGAACTGAGCGCCGAAGAGCGGGCTACCGGGGACGAAACTGTTTGATTCGGTGGGCAGGATCAGGGCTAGTTCGGCGTGGTTAACGGGCGAATGGTGGGGGGGGGCGGCGTGCAGCGGGGCCTCAGTCACCGGTTCGGTCGCCGGCCATAGCGCGTCGACCATCGCATCCATCTGCGAGAAGTCCACCTCGCGGCCCAGCGGGTCGAAGCGGTTGAGCGACAGCGGCTTGCGTCCCGGTGTGAGCAGCCTGCGCCGCAGCGCCGCCTGCAACAGCCTCAGCCGCAACAGCGCCTCGTCCAGGGCTATTTCGGGCGCGCGCAGCCGCAGTGCCGACCAGCTCGCCTCCACCTGCCCCACCCGTTCCAGCACCAGCGCGTTATACTGTCGGTGCGGCCCGCGGTGCAGCGGCAGGCCTATGCGCACCGCCGAGGCATCGCTGGCGGGCAGCAGCAGGCCGTTGCTGCGAAAATCGTCGAAGCCAATTCTGCCGCGCCCGATGTGATCGAACAGGTGGCCAAAGCAGTTGGCCGACAGCACCTGCCGAGGCAGCAGATGGTGGCGTTGCATGCCGGGATCATACCCGGGGGCATGGCGCTGGTTAACGGCGCGGAAGGGCAGCGCGGCGCGCGGCATCTGGCGGGCCATGGCCAGCGCCGGCCCCATGGTCATGCCGGGGTCGACACTGACGAGCGGGGCAGCGGATGCGCCGGAGCAGGAAGGGATGTGAGTCTGTGACCGTGGAACCGGGGCAATGGAAACTTCGGAACTGATCAACTGCCCCGCCATACTCGTACCACGCGTCCGCCCTCGCGGGGTTCCGCGACAAGGCGCTCTCCATTGGGCCCGGTGATTTTTTGGCGCGATACAACCGGTTCGCTGTCGACAAGCCTGTGGACAAGTCTGACGGCTATCTTGCCAGCCTCACTAGGGGTTGACCCGCAGGTTGGTTCGACTCGAAGCTCCTGTCCAGTAAAAAAGGCAAGACCCTCGCTGCGCAGCGCCCCATCCGCCTCACGCACCAGGGCGGTGAGGCCCAGCGCGGGGAAGGCGCCGCCATTGAGCCAGGCGGCGATGCTCTGGCGGAACAGGGCGGGTTCCATGGCGGTGCCGGCCGGGTGCCACACCACCGCCTGCGCCTGCGCCAAATCCAGCATTTGCGCGGCCAAACCGGTCATCACCCGCACCACGGGCAGCAAATTCGCCCCTTCGCCAAGGTGCTCTCCCGGGTATAGGCTGATCGCCTCGATCGCCCCGCCAAAAGCGTCTGGCAGGCCGAAACGGTGGCGAATTGCGGGGAACATTTCCGCCGGCCCGGGCTGCAAACCAGTCAGATCAAAGGTGAGACCCAACGCGAGAATTTCGAGCCAGCCGGGTTCTCCGTCGGGTAAATGGCTCACGGAAAAGGGCAAAACCCCCTTGGACGCCGAATCGGCAAGGCGCGCGACAGCGTCTGCCGTGGGCCTGTGCCCCGCAGGAAACAGCAGCGAAAGGCCGTGCCGGGGCCCTGCCGCAATGTCCCTATCCAGCGTTGCGATGGCCCATGCCCCCCACTCTCGAACCCTCCCGTTTTTTACGCAGCTTTGCCGACAAACGTCGAGTCCCACCCGGCGCTGCGCATCAAAATGGTACGAAAATCAAAACATACCGGCCGCCAACCCCTCGGCCATGGCCTGCCCGAGCTCGGCGCATTGGCCGAGCACCGCGCGATCCACCCGTTTTGGCGCCAGGATGGCTGTTTCGCTTTGCGCGCCCGAGCGGAACACCAGAGGCGGCGCCACCCGTCGCAACCGCCAACCGGTGACGATACGGTCGAGCTGCGCCTGCGCGCCTGAGCCGTCTGTTCCCGCACTGATGATCGTCGCATAGGCACGCCCCTCCACCCGGGAGAGCAAGGGATAATAGGCTTTGTCTAACATTTCCTTCATGGCACCCGTAAGGGCACCCAGGTTTTCCGGGCCGGCAAAGATGAATCCGGCGCCCGCCAGCAGCAGTGCCGGAGACGCCCGGCTGGCGTGAACCAGCGTGGTTGCGCAGCCCGCCACGTCGCGGGCGCCGGCATAGGCGGCGCGGGCCATGGCGGCGGCGGCTCCGGTGCGGGAATGCCAGACAATCACCAGACGGGGGGGCGGTTGGGGGTTGGGCTCTGCCGCCGATCCGGCAGGTGGCTCGCGATCAGCCGCGCGCTTTGCTTGCACCACATTTGCCTCCCGATTTGAGCCAAGCAACCGTTCGGCTGGCGACTTGTCAACTCTTCTCGGGCGTGGCCGCCCTTTTATCGACGGCGGTGATGGGATAGGCGCGCGTCTATGGCAATGAACGCTCCTCCCATCGGCGACCCCGCAGCCTCGCTTGGCGGGCGGTTGTGGCAATGGCGCGGCGGCAACATGGATCTGGCGGATGCCTCGGGCTTCACGCTGGAGGACGATCTGGTCACCCAACTGCTGCTGTCGCGCGGGGTGGCGCGCGACGATCTGGCCCGCCACCGGGCGCCGGCTTTGCGCAATTTCCTGCCCGACCCCTCCATCTTCCGCGACATGGACAACGCCGCCGAGCGGCTCGCCGACGCCATAGCCGCACGCGAGGTGATCACGGTCTATGGCGATTATGATGTGGATGGCGCGACGAGTGCCGCGCTGATGATCCGCCTGCTGCGCAGCCTTGGCCACGACGCGCGCTATTACATCCCCGACCGGTTGCTGGAGGGCTATGGCCCTAGCGGCGAGGCCCTCGTGCGCATCGCCGAGGATGGCTCGACTCTGGTTGTCACCGTGGATTGCGGGGCCATGGCGCACGAGGCGCTGGAAATGGCCCGAGACGCCGGGCTGGATGTCATCGTCGTCGATCACCACAAGTGCTCGGCCGATCTGCCCCGGGCGGTGGCGCTGGTGAACCCGAACCGGCTGGATGAGGACGACGCGGCCGCCGCGCATGGCAATCTGGCCGCCGTGGGCGTGGCCTTTGTGCTGGCGGTGGCACTGGTCCGCTGCCTTCGCGGGCGCGGGTGGTTTGCCGATCGGCCAGAGCCCGACCTGATGGCGCTGCTCGATCTGGTGGCGCTGGGCACGGTGGCCGATGTCGCGGCGCTGCACGGGCTGAACCGGGCACTGGTGGCGCAGGGGCTGAAGGTGATGGCCCGGCGCGAGAACATCGGCATGGCCGCGCTGATCGACACCAGCCGGCTTGGCCGCGCGCCCAGTTGCAGCGACCTTGGCTTTGCGCTGGGGCCCCGGGTGAATGCCGGGGGCCGCGTGGGCGAATCGACGCTGGGCGTGCGGCTGCTCACCACCGCCGACCCCGACGAGGCCACCGCCATCGCCGCGCAGCTTTCGAAGCTGAATGACGAGCGGCGGGGCATCGAGGCATCTGTGCAAGAGGCCGCCGAAGCGCAGATAGAACGCCAGCATAACCGCGCCGTGCTGGTGCTGGCCGGGCGCGGCTGGCACCCGGGCGTCATCGGCATCGTGGCCGGGCGCATCAAGGAGAAGACCGGCAAGCCCTGCTTCATTGTTGCGCTGGATGCGACTGATGGAACGGGGAAAGGCTCGGGGCGCTCGATCACCGGGGTGGACATTGGCGCCGCGATTATCGCTGCGCGCGAGGCGGGCTTGCTGGTGGCAGGCGGCGGACATGCCATGGCGGCGGGGTTGACGGTGGCGCCCGGGAAGCTGGAGGCGCTGGCGGATTGGCTGGACGACCGGCTCGCGGGCGAAATTCTCGGGGCTCGCAGCCGGCAGAGCATGGCCATCGACCTGTCGGTGGCGCCGGGCGGGCTGACCCCGGCGCTGGTGGAACTGCTGGAGAGCGCCGGGCCCTATGGCAATGGCTGGCCGGGCCCTCGGGTGGCGGTGGGGCCGGTGTGGCGGGTGAAGGCCGATGTCGTCGGCACCGATCACGTCCGGCTGATCCTGCGCGGGCGCGACGGGGCCAGCTTCAAGGGCATGGCGTTCCGTGCCGCTGCCACGGATATGGGTCAGGCGCTGCTGCACGGGCCGGGCGACCGCGCGCTGTGGCTGGCCGGGCGGGCGAAGATCGACGACTGGTCCTCCCGCCGGGTGGCCGAGTTGCATATTGATGATGCGGCCTGGGCCTAGCCCCGGCAGGCAAATTTTCCGCCTGCGGGGGATTTCGCCGGACAGGGGTTGACCTGTGGGGTCCGCTTGCCTAGACGCGCGGCCTTGCCAGCGGATGCGAACCGGCCTGGCCCCTTCGTCTAGCGGTTAGGACGCGGCCCTTTCACGGCTGAAACACGGGTTCGATTCCCGTAGGGGTCACCACGGCACCGCCCTTCAGGGGCGGATTGTCGGGGAAGTCAGGGCGCGCTACAGGTACTATATGGTGATCGGCCCCTTCGTCTAGCGGTTAGGACGCGGCCCTCTCACGGCTGAAACACGAGTTCGATTCTCGTAGGGGTCACCATATAGATGCCGGGGTTATGAAACGCGGCGCAGTTCCACCACGCGCGGCGGCCCCAGGAACTCCATCGGCCGGGCCGAGGGTTTGCCGATAAGATAGCCCTGCCCCTGCGTGCAGCCCAGCGCCGTCACCATTTCCAGCTGATCCTCGGTTTCCACCCCTTCCGCGGTGGTGATCATGCCCAACGGGTTGGCCAGCGCGGTCACCGCCGAGATGATCGCCACTGACGATTGCTTGTTGGGCAGGCCGACGATGAAGCTGCGGTCGATCTTGATTTTGTCGAAGGGGAAGCGCTGGAGATAGGCGAGACTGGCAAAGCCGGTGCCGAAATCGTCCAGCGCAAGCCGCACACCCAGATCGCGCAACTGGCG
>CAIXXP010000260.1 GCA_903923465.1 uncultured Sphingomonadales bacterium
CTCTTGCTTGCGCGCTATGACACAAAAACGCGGGAGAGTTTCCTCCCCCGCGCCTTTTTATGCGATGTTGAACCGGTCAGCGCTTGTCGAGCGGCACGTAATCGCGCTGCGTCGGGCCGGTGTAGAGCTGGCGGGGGCGGCCGATCTTCTGATCCGGATCTTCGATCATCTCCTTCCACTGGGCGATCCAGCCGACGGTACGGGCGACGGCGAACAGCACGGTGAACATGGTGGTGGGGAAGCCGATGGCCGACAGGATGATGCCCGAGTAGAAGTCCACATTCGGGAACAGCTTCTTTTCCACGAAATAGGGATCGTTCAGGGCGATTTCTTCCAGCCGCAGCGCGGTTTCGAACAGCGGATCGTTCACCTTCAGCGCGTCGAACACCTCGCGCACGGTCTTTTGCATCACCGTGGCGCGCGGGTCGTAGTTCTTGTAAACGCGGTGGCCGAAGCCCATCAGGCGGAACGGATCGTTCTTGTCCTTAGCGCGCTCGATGTAGTGCGGAATCTTGTCGGGCGTGCCGATTTCCTTCAGCATGTTCAGCGCGGCCTCGTTAGCGCCGCCATGTGCGGGGCCCCACAGGCAGGCAATGCCGGCGGCGATGCAGGCGAAGGGATTGGCGCCCGAGGAGCCGGCCAGACGCACCGTCGAGGTCGAGGCGTTCTGCTCGTGGTCGGCGTGGAGGATGAAGATGCGGTCCATCGCCTTTTCAACCGCCGGGATGATCTCATATTCTTCGGCCGGCACGCCAAAGGTCATGCGCAGGAAGTTGCCGGCATAGGACAGATCGTTGCGCGGATAGACGAAGGGCTGACCCACCGAGTATTTGTAGGCCATGGCGGCGATGGTGGGGATCTTGGCGATCAGGCGATGCGCGCTGATGCGGCGCTGCTCCGGGTCGGCAATGTCGGTCGAGTCGTGGTAGAAGGCCGACAGGGCGCCGACCACGCCGCACATGATCGCCATGGGGTGCGCGTCGCGGCGAAAGCCGTTGAAGAAGCTGGAGAGCTGCTCGTGCACCATGGTGTGGCGGCTGATGGTGCGGCTGAAGGTGTCCAGCTCGCCGGCGTTGGGCAGCTCGCCGTTCAGCAGCAGATAGCACACCTCGAGGAAGGTGGACTGTTCGGCCAGCTGACCGATCGGATAGCCGCGGTGCAACAGCACGCCCTCGTCACCATCGATATAGGTGAGCGCGCTTTCGCAGGCCGCCGTGGAGGTGAAGCCGGGGTCGAAGGTGAACAGGCCGGTCTGGCCGTAGAGCTTGCGGATATCAACGACATCGGGACCGACGCTGCCCTTCAGCACCGGCATCTCGACGTCCACGCCCGCCGCGGTAAATTTTGCCTGATCACCCACGTTAAATCTCCCTCATGCAAGCCTGGGCTGAGAAACATCGGCCTGGGCGGCAATCCGCTCCAGGCTTTCGTTTCGCCCAAGCAAAACCAATACGTCAAAAATGCCCGGTGAAACCGTTTGCCCGGTGAGGGCGGCCCGCAAGGGCTGGGCCAGCTTGCCAAGGCCAAGACCCTGACTTTCGGCCATCACCTTCAGACTGGCCTCCAGCGCGGCGCTTGTCCAGCCGGATTCGGCGGATAGCCTCTCATGCAAGGCGGCCAGCAGCGCGCGGGCATCCGGGGTGAGTAGAGCCTCGGCCTTCGGGTCCATCGCCAGCGGGCGCCTGGCAAAGAGGAAGGCAGCGCCCTGCGCCAGATCGTTCAGGTCCTTGGCACGCACCTTCAGCACCGGCATGGCGCGGGTGAGCAGATCCATGTCCACCACGCCGCCGGTGAGGGCCGGGTCCAGCCGCTGGGCCACCAGCGCGGCCAGGCGCATGTCCTCGGCCTCGCGCAGGTAATGGGCGTTGAGGTTTTGCAGCTTGGCGATATCGAAGCGCGACGGGCTTTTGCCGACATGGGCGATATCGAACCATTGCACCGCCTGTTGCGCCGAGATGATCTCGTCGTCGCCGTGGCCCCAGCCGAGGCGCAGCAGATAGTTGAACACCGCCTCGGGCAGCAGGCCCAGTTCGTCGCGATAGGCGTCCACCCCGAGCGCGCCGTGGCGCTTGGAGAGCTTGGCGCCGTCCGATCCGTGGATCAGCGGAATATGGGCGTAGGCCGGGTCGGGCCAGTTCTTCCCTTGGCCGCCCTCGATTGCATCCATCGCCCGCAGGATGACGACCTGGCGGAAGGCGTTGTTGAGGTGATCGTCGCCGCGAATGACGTGGGTGACGCCCATGTCGTGATCGTCCACCACCACCGCCAGCATGTAGGTGGGCGTGCCGTCGGACCGCAGCAGCACGAAATCGTCGAGTTCGGCATTGGCGACGGTGACATCGCCCTGCACCAGATCGGGAATGGTGGTCTCGCCCTCGCGCGGGGCCTTGATGCGCACCACGAAAGGCTGGCCGGCGGGGGCGGAGGCGGGATCGGCGTCGCGCCATTCGCTGGCAATGCGGAAGGGCCGGCGTTCGGCTTGCGCCGCCTCGCGCCGCGCGGCCAGTTCCTCGGAGGTGAGGTAACAGCGATAGGCGTGGCCGGCGGCCAGCAATTGCGCGGCCACCTCGGCATGGCGGGCAGAGCGGGCGAACTGGAACACCGGCGCCTCGTCGCCGCCCAGGCCGAGCCAGTTCAGCCCGTCGAAGATCGCCTCGATCGCCGGCTCGGTGGAGCGGGCGCGGTCTGTGTCCTCGATTCGCAGCAGATATTTGCCGCCGTGGTGGCGCGCGAACAGGTAGTTGAACAGCGCCGTGCGCGCGCCGCCAATGTGGAGGTAGCCGGTCGGCGAGGGCGCGAAACGGGTGACGACAGGGCCGATGGCCCCCGCCTTGCCTCCCGCTGCGTCGGCGTTTGCCCCGGCGCTTGCCCCAACGCTTGCCAATTCCTCGTCCTTCCTGTCCTATGGGGCGATGGCCATCCCAGCCTCCGCCCAATCTGTGCCCGGTTGCGATGCACTGCCCGCTCGTGATGCACTAAACGCCGATGTGCAAGCCGGGACCGTGACGCTTCCGCCGCCAGACGCTGCACTGCAACAATTTACTTGGCGCAGTGTTACCGACTTGTCCAGACTTGCGGGCGCCTTGGCCGACAATCTGGAGAAATTTCTTGCAGCTGCAGGATTCGACCGGGCGCCCTGGCTGGCGGTGGGGCTGGCCGGGGGAATCGCCGCGTGGTTTGGCCTCGACAATCGCTGGCAGTGGGGGGCGCTGATTGCGCTTTGCCTGGGCGCGGGGCTGGTGGCGTGGGGGTTTTTGTCGCCATGGGGCCGCTGGCCGCATCTGCGCGCGGCGATTGTCGCCATGGCGCTGGCGCTGGCGGGGGGCTGCGGGCTGGTATGGGTCAAATCCGCGATGGTGGGCACGCCGCCCATCACCTACCCGACGGTGGCGCCCCTGGTGGGAACGGTGCTGGAGCGTATCGAGCAGCCCGCCGAGGGGAAGCTGGCCCTGCAACTGGCGGTGCGCGACCCGCATACCGGCAGGCCGATTCGCGTTCACCTCACCGTGCCGGCCGCGGCGGACCGGCCGGATCTGGCCGAGGGCGCGGTGGTGCGGCTGCGCGCCCGGCTGATGCCGCCCGGCCCGCCGCGCCTGCCCGGGGGCCGCGATGCCGCCCGCGAGGCGTGGTTCTCCGGCCTTTCCGCCAGCGGCAGCCCCATCGGCCCGGTGGAGGTGGTGGCGCCGCCGCGTGGCGTGCAATTCTGGGCCTGGGCGCGGCATGCGCTGTCGGCCCATGTGCTGGCCCAAGTGCTGGCGCGCGTGCCCGGCTCGGCGGGGGGCATCGCCGCCACGCTGGTTTCGGGTAATCGCGGGGGTATTGCCCAGGTCGACCAGCAGGCGATGCGCGATGCCGGCCTGACGCATCTGCTGGCGATCAGCGGGCTGCATGTCAGCGCCGTGGTCGCCGGGGCCTATTTCCTCGCCTTTCGCCTGCTGAGCCTGTGGCCATGGTTCGCGCTGCGGCGGCGGGTGCCGGTGATGGCGACGCTGGCGGGGGCCTGCGCCGGGGTGAGCTATACGCTGCTGACCGGCATGCATTTGCCGACGGTGCGCGCCTGCGTCGGCGCCTTGCTGGTGCTGGGGGCGATGCTGGCGGGGCGATCACCGCTGAGCATGCGGTTGCTGGCGGTGGCGGCGGTGGCGGTGATGCTGCTGTGGCCCGAGGAGGTGATCGGACCGAGCTTCCAGATGAGTTTCGGTTCGGTGATCGCGATTATCGCCCTGCACAGCGCCGCGCCGGTGCATGCCTTCCTGGCCCCGCGGGCGGAAAGTGGCTGGCGGCGGCTGGGGCGGCATCTGGCGGTGCTGCTGCTCTCGGGCATGGTGATTGATCTGGCGCTGATGCCGGTGGCGCTGTTCCATTTCCACCGCGCCGGGGCCTATGGCTCGGTTGCCAACCTCATCGCCATTCCGCTGGTGACATTCGTGGCGATGCCGGCGATTGCGGCGGGGCTGGCGCTGGATGTGGTGGGGGCGGGGGCGCCGGCGTGGTGGGTGGCGGGCCATGCGCTGGCTGGATTGCTGTCGGTAACCCGCTGGATCACCAGCCAGCCCGGGGCGGTTTCGATGCTGCCGGCGATGGGCGGGGCCAGCTATGCGCTGTTCGTTGGCGGCATGCTGTGGCTGGGGCTGTGGCATGGAAAGGTGCGGCTGTGGGGGCTGGTGCCGGCGCTGGTGGCGGCGGTTTCGCTGGCCAGCCTGCGGCCGCCCGACCTGCTGATCACCGCCGATGGGCGCAACGTCGGCCTTACCGACATCAGCGCCAGCCCGGGCGGTGAACTGCTGCTGCTGCGCATGGGGCGATCAACCTATAACCGCGATACGTTCCGTGAAATGACCGGGCTGACCGGCGAGGTGGCGCCGCTGGACAATTGGCCCGGAGCGCGGTGCAACCATGATTTCTGCGCGGTGGAGTTGCGGCGGGGCGGACGCGACTGGCGGGTGCTGATTGCCCGCACCGAGGCGGTGGTGCCCTATGCCGACATGGCGCGGGCCTGTGCCTCAGCGGATATCGTGGTGAGCCCGCGCGTTCTCTATGGCCCTTGCAAGCCCACCTTGCTGAAGGCTGACAGGGCGCTGCTGATGCGCACCGGCGGGCTGGCACTGGACCTTGAGGGGCGCAGCATCTCCTCCGTGGCGGACAGCCAGGGCGAGCATCCGTGGTGGCGCGCCGCCCACCGCGTGCCTGATCGCGAGGACGACGATGCGGGTTTCGCGGGCTTTGGCAGCGGGACGGCGACAGGATCCGCGACCGCCAGCAGCGCCGGGCCGCTCATCGCGCCGCTGCCTTAGCGGCTGTTCGCCAAAGCGCGCGGCGGCGAACGCGGGCCTTCAGTGATAGCGGCGCAGCAGGCCGGCCAGCTTGCCCTGCACCTGCACCTCGGCCGGCTGGTAGAATTGCGGCTGATAGGCGGAATTGGCCGGATCGAGCCGGACCAGCCCCTTCTCGCGGCGCAGATATTTCAGCGTCGCCTCCTCGCCGCGCACCAGTGCCACGACGATTTCACCATCGCGCGCGATATCGGTGCGGCGAATCAGCGCGTAATCACCATCGAGAATGCCCGCCTCGATCATCGAGTCGCCGGACACTTCCAGCGCGTAGTGCTCGCCAGAGCCCAGCAGCGCGGCAGGCACCGGCAGGGTGGACTGGCCTTCCAGTGCCTCGATCGGCACGCCCGCCGCGATACGGCCGTGCAGGGGCAGTTCGATCACATCGTTGGCGGGGGTGAAGGCGGTGAGAACCGGGGGCTGGCGGGTGATGATCCGCGCATCGTTGGCCGGGGCGGGCGCCACCGGGGCGCGGCCGAGCGTGCGGGTGATGTCTTCCGGTTCGCGCAACACTTCCAGCGCGCGGGCGCGGTTGGGCAGACGGCGGATGAAGCCCCGCTCTTCCAGAGCAGAAATCAGCCGGTGCACGCCCGATTTCGACTTCAGGTCCAGCGCCTCCTTCATTTCCTCGAACGAGGGGGAAACGCCGGTTTCCTCAAGCCTGGTCTGGATGAAACGGATCAACTCATGCTGCTTGCGGGTGAGCATGTGGGGGCCTTCCTGTGCGACGTTGCATGAACGAACGCGGAACAATTAGGCAACAATTAACCGTACGTCAAGCAATACCGCCATTTTCGAGTGGATAGACCAACACGGGTTCCCCGGGCTGCGCGGCAGGCGCGCCGGCGGCCCGCTCGATCAGGCAGTTGGCCCGGGCGAGGGACGCCAGCGCGCCACTGTCCTGTTGCTCGCCATCGCGCACGGCCGTGCCGTCCCACAGGCCCCGGCGGAATTCGCGGCGCGCGCCGATCGCCGGCAGGGCCGAGGCCATCGTTGTCGCAACCGGCAGCGGCAGGCAGGCTGTGGCGCCCAGCAAGCGGCGCAACAGTGGCAGCACGAAGAAATAGCCGGTCACCATGCTCGCCACCGGATTGCCCGGCAGGCCGACGATGATCTGCTCGTGCCTGCCGGTTCCGGGCCCTTCGACGCTGCGCCGCGCGACCAGCAGTGGCTTGCCGGGCTTGATCGCCACGCGCCAGAAATCCAGCGTGGCGCCGCAGGCCGACAGCGCCGGGCGGATCAGGTCATGATCGCCAACCGACGCGCCGCCGCTGGTGATGATGACATCGGCCCCGGACGCGGATTGCAGCGCGGCGGCGAGGGCGGACAGATCGTCCGGCACGGGCCCGAGGCGCTCGATATGGCACGGCAGGCTGGCGGCCAGCGCGCTCAGCATCGGCCCATTGCTGGCGGGAATGCGGTGGGGGGGCAGGGGCGTGCCGGGCGCCGCCAGCTCGTCGCCGCTGTCGATAATGGTGACGCGCGGCCGGCGGTGCACCGGCAGATGCGTGTGCCCGGCCGACAGCGCCAGCGCGATTTGCGCCGGGCCGATGCGGGCGCCCGCGGGCAGCAGCGCCGCGCCCTCGGCAAAGTCCATCGCGCGCGGGCGGATGTGGCGGTGGGCGGGGTCCGGGGCGGTGCCGGTGAGGGTCAGCGCGTCGCCATCCCGGCCGCAATCTTCCTGAACCAACACCGCCGACGCGCCCGTGGGCAGCAGGGCCCCGGTGGCGATGCGCACAGCCTCACCCGCGCCGAGCGTTCCGGCATAAGGGTGGCCGGCGGCGCTTTCGCCCACCACGCGCCAGGGGCCGGGCAGGCTATCGGCGGCAATGGCATAGCCATCCATGGCGGAAAGGTCGGCGGCGGGCTGGGTGCGCCGGGCGGTGAGCGGCGCGGCGAGATAGCGGCCCAGCGCCTCGTCCACCGCCAGATGCTCCACAGCCAGCACGGGGGCCAGGGCCAGCAGGCGAGCTTGCGCCTCCTCCAGGCTCAACGGCGCCATCAGGCGCGATCCACGGCGACCCACGGGCCGGATTTGCCGCCGTGCTTCTCGATCAGCCGCACGTCCTCGATCACCATCGCCTTGTCGAGCGCCTTGGCCATGTCGTAAATGGTGAGGAGGGCGACGGCCGTGGCGGTGATCGCCTCCATCTCGACCCCGGTGCGGCCGGTGAGCGCGGCGCTGGCGGTTGCCCGCACGGCATCCGCCTCGAAGGCGAAATCCAGCGTGACCGATTCCAGCGCGAGCGGGTGGCACAGCGGGATCAGTTCAGCGGTTTTCTTGGCGCCCATGATGCCGGCGATGCGCGCGGCGCCCAGCACATCGCCTTTGGGCGCATCGCCCGCGAGGATGGCGGCCAGCGCCTCCGGCGTCATGCGGATGCGGCCCGAGGCCACGGCGCGGCGGCGCGTTTCCGCCTTGCCGCCGACATCGACCATGCGGGCATTGCCCTCGGCATCGAGATGGGTGAGATCAGCCATGGGGCGGGTTCCCGGTCGGCAAATGGCCGGTTAGCAAATGGCGCGTGGCGGCGGCGACATCGGCCTGCCGCATCAGGCTCTCGCCCACGAGGAAGCTGCGGGCGCCGCAGCCTGCCAGCCGGACGAGATCGGCGTGGCTGTTGATACCGCTTTCCGCCACCAGCAGTGTGCCCTCCGGCGCCAGCGGAGCCAGGCGTTCGGTGGTGCCAAGGTCGGTGACGAAGCGCTTGAGGTCGCGGTTGTTCACCCCGATGAGGCGGGATTGAAGGGCGGCGGCGCGCTCCATCTCGGCCTCGTTATGCACCTCGACCAGCACATCCATCCCCCGCTCGAGGGCGGCGGCCTCGATTTCGGCCATCTGGCCGTCGGCAAGGGCGGCGACGATGATCAGGATGGCGTCGGCGCCGATCGCGCGGGCCTCGGCCACCTGCCACGGCTCGACCATGAAATCCTTGCGCAGCACCGGCAGGTCGCAGGCGGCGCGGGCGGCGATCAGGTAATCCTCATGCCCCTGAAAATAGGGCGCGTCGGTGAGCACCGACAGGCAGGCGGCGCCACCTTCCTGATAGGCGGCGGCGTGTGCGGGAGGAGCGAAATCGGCCCGGATCAATCCCTTGGATGGCGAAGCTTTCTTGATTTCGGCGATCAGGGCGAACTGGCCGGCGGCCAGCTTGGCCTCCAGCCCCTTGCGAAAACCGCGTGGGGCCGACTGCGCCGCCGCGCGCGCGTCCAGATCCCCAAGGCTGGCCAGCGCCTTGCGGGCGGCTACCTCGCCGCGCTTGGTCTCGCAGATTTCGGCAAGCTTGTCGGGGTTACTCACAAAATTTTATCCAGCAGTTGAGCAGGGCATTGGCCAGCCCCTTGTCGAGGGCCTCGGCAGCTTCTTCCACACCCTCATGCCACGAACGCGCCTCGCCCGCCACGATGAGGGCGCCGGCGGCATTGAACAGTACCGCGTCGCGATAGGCAAGGTTCTGGTCGGGCGCGGTGGTGAGTAGCTTGCGCAGCTCTGCGGCATTATGCGCGGCATCGCCGCCGTGGATCGCCGATACGGGGGCTTCGGCCAACCCGGCGTCGGTCGGCCCCACCCGGCGCATCGCCACGGCATCGGCCGTCACATCGGCCAGTTCGTTGCCGCCCGCGAGACTCAGCTCATCCAGCCCCTCGTCACCGGAGACCACCATCGCGCGGGTGGTGCCCAGACGCCGCAGCGCCTCGGCATAGATCGGCACATAGGCGGGGCGGGCGATGCCGATCAGCTGCCGCTGCACGCCGGCAGGATTGGCCAGCGGCCCCATGAGGTTGAAGATGGTCCGCCGACCCAGCGCCCGGCGGATGGGGGCAATATGGGCCAACCTGGGATGGTGGGTCTGGGCAAACAGAAAGGCTATGCCGATATCGGCCAGCGACTGCGCCGCCCGCTGCCCCGCATGCGCGAGATTGAGGCCCAGCGCTTCCAGCGTATCGGCCGCGCCGGCCTTGGAACTGGCCGCGCGGTTGCCATGCTTGGCCACGGGCACGCCGCAGGCCGCCACCACCAGGCTGACGGCGGTGGAAACATTGAGCGTATGGTGCCCGTCGCCCCCGGTGCCGCAAACATCGATGGCACCGGCCGGGGCGGTGACCGGGATCATTCTTGCCCGCATCGCCCGGGCGGCCCCGGTGATCTCGCTGGCGGTTTCGCCGCGTTCGGCGAGGGCCAGCAGGAAGGCGGCGATCGCCTCGTCCGGCACAAGCGCGTCTAGAATGGCGCCGAAAATGGCCTCGGCCTCGTCCTCGCCAAACGCCGCGGCGCCGACTGGCGGCAGCGCTATCATGGCAGCGGCAGGGGCGAAACCCCGCAAACCTTCAGGAAATTGGCCAGCATGGCATGGCCGTGCTCGGTGGCGATGCTTTCGGGATGGAACTGCACGCCGTGGATCGGCAAGGTGCCGTGGCGGAAGCCCATGACATGGCCATCATCCGAGCGGGCGTTGACCACCAGACATTCGGGAATGTCGGTGACGATCAGCGAATGATAGCGCGTGGCGGTGAAGGGCGAGGGGATGCCGGCGAACACCCCGGTGCCATCGTGCGAGACCGGGCTGGTCTTGCCGTGCATCAGGCCGCCGCGCACCACCTTGCCGCCGAAATATTGCCCGATGGACTGGTGGCCAAGGCATACGCCGAGCAGGGGCTTGCCGGCATCGGCGGCGGCGCCCACCAGATCGAGGCTGATGCCTGCCTCGTTCGGCGTGCATGGGCCGGGCGAGATGAGGAACCCGGCCGCGCCGGTGCCAATGGCTTGCGCGGCGGTGAGCGCGTCGTTGCGCACCACTTCCACCTCGGCCCCCAGTTCCATCAGATAATGGACGAGGTTGAAGGTGAAGCTGTCGTAATTGTCGAGAACGAGGATCATATGGTCTATTGCCCGAACTTGGCCTGGCCCGCCACCCGCACCGCCTCGCGGGCGGCGGCGAACAGGGCGCCGGCCTTGGCTTCGCACTCGCGCTGTTCGCTCAAGGGGTCGGAATCGGCGACGATGCCGGCGCCGGCCTGCACATGCATCACGCCATCTTTCACCACGGCGGTGCGCAGGACGATGCAGCTATCCACGCTGCCATCGGGCGCGAAATAGCCGACACCGCCGGCATAGGCGCCGCGCGTTTCCTGCTCCAGACTGGCGATGATCTCGCAGGCATGAACCTTGGGCGCGCCGGAGACGGTGCCTGCCGGGAAGCCGGCAAACAGCGCGTCGATGGCGTCGTACTTCGCCTCATCCAGCCGCCCTTCCACATTGGAGACGATGTGCATGACGTGGCTGTAGCGTTCGATGGTGTAGCTCTCCGTCACCTTCACTGTGCCCTTGGCCGCTACCCGGCCGACATCGTTGCGGCCCAGATCGAGCAGCATCAGGTGCTCGGCGCGCTCCTTGGGATCGGCCAGCAGGCTGGTCTCGTTGGCGTGGTCTTCCTCGGGCGTCTTGCCACGGGGACGGGTGCCGGCGATGGGGCGGATGGTCACGTCGCCATCGCGCACGCGCACGAGGATCTCCGGGCTGGAGCCGGTGAGGGCAAAGCCGGGCAGATCAAGGAAATAGAGGAACGGCGAGGGGTTCACCCGCCGCAGCGCCCGATAGAGCGCAAAGGGCGGCAGGGTGAAGGGCGCGGTGAAGCGCTGGGCCAGCACCACCTGGAAGATGTCGCCGGCCTCGATGTAGTCCTTCGCCGTCAGCACCATCTCGCGATAGGCACCATCGGCCAGCACCGGCGTCGGGGTCGGGTCGGGCAGGTCGGAGGTGCTGACGAGCGTTTCGGGCGCGGCCTGGGCGAGGCGGCGCAGGGCCTCGTCGATCCGCTCCCGCGCGGCTTCGAGTATATGCTCGGGCGTGGCGCCGTTCTGGGCGGCAGACGGCCACACCGGGGCCACGGCGAACAGCTCGTCGCCCAGCCGGTCGAAAATGAGGATGAGGGTGGGCCGCACGAACAGCATGTCGGGCAGATTGAGCGGGCCGGCCGGCGCGCGGGGCAGCTTTTCCACCAGCCCGATTGTCTCATAGCCGAAATAGCCGACCAGACAGGCCAGCGCGCGCGGCAGGGCGGCGGGCACGTCGATGTGGCACGAGGCCACCAGCGCGCGCAGTTCTGCCAGGCAATCGCCGGGCAGGGCGGTGAAGGCCTCGCGGTCGTGTTGCCACGCGCGGTTGATCTCGGCCGCATGACCCTCGGCGCGGAACACCAGATCCGGGTCCAGCCCCAGCAGGCTATAGCGTCCGCGCACCTCGCCGCCGGCCACCGATTCCAGCAGGAAGTCGCCCCGGCCGGGCTCGATCAGCTTGGCGGCGGCGCCCACCGGCGTTTCGGTATCGGCGATAAGGCGCCTCCACACCAGCGCGGGGGCACCTCCGGCAAGGGCCGTGGCGGCGGGGTCCCAGTTTTCCGGGCGAGACGGGTCGAGCGGTGCGGTCATCGATCTGCGCGCCCGGTCAGTTGCCGCCGCCGGGCTGGCCGCCGCCAAGCTGGGTCGCCACGGCGCGAATCGCCACCTCGTTGCGCTTCACGCCCACTTCGGCGCGGATGGCGCCGCGCAGTTCCTCGGCATATTCGCGGCCGGTCAATTGGGCCAGTTCCTGCCGGGCGCTGGCGATGATCGGATCTTTCGCGTCCACCGGGCCGGGGGTGATGCTGCGCAACTGCACCACCAGCCATCCGGCATTCCCCGGGGCGGGCAGCAGCTTGGTGGTGCCCTGCGCCATGCTGAAGAACAGCGCCAGCGGCGGCGGAATCTGGCCGTTTTTCTGCGGGATCTGGTCACGGGTCATCGCTATCGGCTGCAGCGGCGGCAGCGGCACGCCCGCCTGCGCGATGGCCGAAGGCAGGTCCTTGCCCGCCTTCACCTGCGCGAGCAGCTTCAGCGCGGCGGCACGGGCCCCGGCCTGCCCCTTTTGCAGCATCAGTTGCGCCGCCACCTGCCCACGGATCTCGGCGAGAGGCGCGGGGGCGGAAGGGGTGATCTGCGTCACGTCGAACATGACGAATTGCTTGCCCGCGGCCAGTTCGGCCAGCTGGGGCTGGTTCTCGCGCTCCATGCTGAAGGCGGTTTGCACCACCTTGGCCATTTGGGCGGGCAGACCTGTGCCGGGCTTGCCATAGACCTGGCCATCGGCGGTGATCGGCGGGGTTTCGGTGAGGGGGATGCCCAGTCCCTTGGCGGCATCGGGCAGGGCACCGCCCTTGTCGAAGCCATCCTCGATGCGGGCGGTGGCATCGGCCAGCGCGGCGCGATGCTTGTCCACCGTCAGCGCGGCGGCAATCTCGCCATGCACCTGCGCGAGGCTGCGCGCGGGCTTGTCCTCGATGGCCTCCACCCGCAACAGGGCAAAGCCGAGCGGGGTGTTCACCGGGCCGACAACCGCGCCCTTTTTGGCGGCGAAGGCGGCATCGGCCACTTGAGCGGAGGTTTGGGCGGCCAGCGCGTCATGCGCCAACAGCGGCAGGGCCGAGGCGGACAGGCCGCGCTTGGTCGCGGCGGCATCCAGCGACGAACCCTTGGCCACTTCGGCCAGAATTTCGCGCGCCGCACCCTCGCCCGGCACGATAAGCTGGGTGACGCGGCGGCTTTGCACGGCGGCATACTGCGCCTTGTTGGCGGCATAGCGCGCGGCGATTTCCGCCTCGCTGGGGGCAGGCACGCTCTTCAGCGCGCTCTCGTCGAACACGGCATAGCGCAAAACCCGGCGCTCTGGCTGCACGAAGGCGAGGCGGTTGGCGGCATACCACGCGGAAAGCTCCGCTTCCGAAGGCAGCGCCTTGGGCGCGAAAGCCTGCGCCGGCAGCAGGGCGATGGTGCCCTCTCGCTTCTCCCGCATCAGGCCGACATAGTGGTTCACCACCGAATCCGGGGCCACGGCGCCAAATTCGGCCGGCAACAGCAGTTGCTTGGCGATGAGGCCCTGGGCGATATCGTCGCGCACATCGGCATCGGTCATCTGGCGCTGGGCGAGGAGCTGGCGATAGGTGGATTCGCTGAAGCGGCCATCGGGGCCCTGCAGCGCCGGGATCTTGGCCAGTTCGCTATCGACCAGGCGCTTGCCGGCGATGATGCCATGCTCCTGGCCGAAGACCAGCAGCGCCTTGGCGTCCAGCAATTGCGACAGCACGGCTTCCAGCCCGCCTTCGGCCAGGAAGCCCTTGATCGACAGGCGCGGGTCGCGCTGGCGCTCCTGATCGAAGCCCTGGCTCACGCGTTTGGCCAGCTCGGCGGTGCCGATGCGGCTCTTGCCGACCGTGGCGGCCCGGTCGCCGCCGGCCACACCACCAAAGCCACCGCTGCTGGCAACATCGCCCGCGGCAAAGGCCAGGGCGATAACCACCAGCAGCGTCAGGGTGATGAGCACGCCATAGCGTGAATGGAAAAAATTGCGGAAGAACTGGAGCATTGGCCGGTCGCACTCATCCATGCCCGCTTGCCGCCGGCGCCACGCCGATTGCTAACTGGGGCTGAGCGCGGGCTTTAGGCGGCAACGGCGCTTCCCGCAATGGTCGCATTAGTGGGCCCGCATTAATGGCACCCAGTTTGATGGCGCACAAAGACCGGGGCGGCGGCGCGGACGCATAGGGAGAAAATACCGCCCCGTGCCCGGCTTGGTGCCCGGCTTGGTGCCCGGCCTGCCGGGGCGGCCCGGGCCACATTGCGCGCAGACCCTTTTGACAAGGCGGGGCATGGTGGCCTAGTCCCGGGGGAAGGTGAGGCCGATCGTGAATCGGCTGGAATGCAAGGACTGGAACAGGAATGCCATCGCGGCCCTATATTGTTGGTAACTGGAAAATGAACGGCACCCGCGCCATGTTGACCGAGGCGCGGGCCGTGGGCCGTGTTGCCGCGCGGTATCCCGGCGTGGCCGTGGCGCTGGCGCCGCCCTTCACCCTGATCCACGCGATGGCTGAAAATGTTCAGGATATCGCCGTGGGCGCGCAGGATTGCCATGTGGCGGCCAGCGGCGCCCACACCGGCGACGTGTCCGCCCCGATGATCTGGGACGCGGGTGCGCGCTTCACCATCGTCGGCCATTCGGAACGGCGGGCCAAGGGTGGCCTCGGCCACGGCGAGGACGACGCGACCGTGCGGGCCAAGGCAGAGGCGGCGCTCGCGGCGGAATTGTCGGTGATTGTCTGCGTGGGCGAGACCGAGGCCGAGCGTGACGCGGGCAAGGCCGAAAAAATTGTCGCCAGCCAGCTTGCGGGCTCGTTGCCCCCGCTGGAGAGTATCGGCACGCGCCTGTCGGTGGCTTATGAGCCGGTCTGGGCCATTGGCACCGGCCGCGTGCCCTCGGTGGAAGACGTGGGCGCCATGCATCGCGCCATCCGCGAGCGGCTGCTGGAAATCTATGGCGAAGAGGGGCGCGGCGTGCGCATCCTGTATGGCGGTTCGGTGAATGCTGGCAACGCCGGCGAGTTGCTGGCCGCCGACGAGGTGGGCGGTGCCCTGGTGGGCGGCGCGAGCCTCACGGCCGACAGCTTCGGCGCGATTATCTATGCCGCGCAACTGCTGCTGGAGAGCAGGCGGGGCTGAGGCCGCACCGCTGCCCGCGCGGAATTTCACGGCCGCCGGTTTTGGGGTGGCTTGCGCTGGGGCCTGCGCGCGCCTAGATGCGGGCCTTCCTGCCAGCCCGCGACCCGATAACCCGGGGCAAGTTGCGCGCCTGCTGTTTTATTCGGATCTGAAAGCCCATGTCGATCTTCATCTTTTTAATGGTAGTTCAGGCGCTGGTCGGCGCGTGCATGGTCGGGGTGATCCTGATCCAGAAATCCGAAGGCGGCGGGCTGGGCATGGGCGGCAGCCCCACCGGCTTCATGTCGGCGCGCGGCGCGGCCGATTTCCTCACCCGCGCCACCTCGGTGCTGGCCACGGTTTTCGTGGTGCTGAGCATCGCGCTGGCGGCGCTGGCGGTGAAGACCAGCGCGGGCCAGACCGTGGATACCTCGCTGAACCGCGCGGTGCCCGTGGCCACGCCCACCCCGGCTGATCCGCTGGCGGCTGGCGCGCAATCGGCTGCGGCAGCGGCGCCGGCCCCGGCAGGCCAGCACCCGGCCCAAAACCCCGTGGTTCCCGGCAGCCCGCTCGACCCGCTGGCCCCCGCGGCGAAGAAGTAAGCCTTTCCATAACCCACAGGCCGTGGCCGGTGTGGCGGGGCCTGTCCTCAAACCTTCATCGCAAGCGTTCAACGGTCTTGGCAACGGTCTTGGCAACGGTCTTGCCAACGGTCTTGCCAACGGTCTTGCCAACGGTCTTGGCATCGCCCGAGGCCCGGCCCTGTGCCGGCGCCCCGGGCCACCGAGAGCGTAAGGGCGGGCAAAATGGTGGTCATGGCGATCGTGGCCATCACAACTGTGGATTTGCCCCGCTTTCACCGCATGGCCGCCTTGTCTAACCCAACCTTCAGGAGCTAAGGCCCAGATCCCATGGCGCGGTTCATTTTCATCACCGGCGGCGTGGTCTCCTCGCTTGGCAAAGGTCTCATGGCGGCGTCGCTGGCGGCGCTGTTGCAGGCGCGGGGCTATCGCGTGCGGATCCGCAAGTTCGATCCCTATCTCAACGTCGATCCGGGCACGATGAGCCCCTATCAGCACGGCGAGGTTTTCGTCACCGACGACGGGGCGGAGACCGACCTCGACCTGGGCCATTACGAGCGCTTCACCGGCGTTTCCGCGCGGCAGAGCGACAACATCACCTCTGGCCGGATCTATCAGACCATTATCACCCGCGAGCGGCGGGGCGATTACCTCGGCGCCACGGTGCAGGTGATCCCGCATGTCACCGACGCCATCAAGGAATTCGCTCGCGCCGACACCGGGGACCTCGATTTCGTGCTCTGCGAAATCGGCGGCACGGTGGGCGATATCGAGAGCCTGCCCTTCATCGAGGCGATCCGCCAGCTGCGCAACGAGATGGGCCGCGAGATGACCTGCTCGGTCCACGTGACGCTGGTGCCCTATATCGCGGCGGCCGGCGAGCTGAAAACCAAGCCGACCCAGCACAGCGTGCGCGAGCTGACGGCGCTGGGCGTGCAGCCCGATCTGCTGCTGTGCCGCTGCGAGCACCCGCTGCCCGAGGGCGAGCGCGCCAAGATCGCCCAGTTCTGCAACGTGCGCAAGGAAGCGGTTATCCCCGCGCTCGATGCGCCCAGCATCTATGCCGTGCCGCTGCAATACCATGCCGAGGGGCTGGATGCCGAGGTGCTGCGCCATTTCGGCCTGTCGACGCCCGAGCCGGATCTGGCCCGCTGGGACGATATCATGGCCCGCTATAGCCACCCCGAGGGCGAGGTGACGATTGGTGTGGTCGGCAAATATGTCGTGCTGCAAGATGCCTACAAGAGCCTGAACGAGGCCTTGGTGCATGGCGGCCTTGCCCACCGCGTGAAGGTGAACATCCGCTGGATCGATGCCGAATTGTTCGAGCAGGACGATGACGCGATCGTGGCGCAGCTGGAGCCGATGCACGCCATCCTCGTGCCCGGTGGATTTGGCGAGCGCGGCACGGAAGGCAAGATTGCCGCGGTGCGCTTTGCCCGCGAGCGCCGCGTGCCGTTCTTCGGCATTTGCCTCGGCATGCAGATGGCCTGCATCGAGGGCGCGCGCAATACGGCGGGCATCGCGGCTGCCTCCTCCACCGAATTTGGCGAGACCGCCGAGCCGGTGGTGGGCATCATCACCGAATGGATGACGGCCGAGGGGCTGGAGACCCGCGAGGCGGGCGGCGACCTTGGCGGCACGATGCGGCTGGGGGCCTATGCGGCGACGCTGTCGGCCAACAGCCATGTCGCCAGCATCTATGGCGCCACCACCATCTCCGAGCGGCACCGCCACCGCTATGAGGTGAACGCGCATTACCGCGAGCCCCTGGAGAAGGGCGGGCTGGTGTTCTCCGGCATGTCGCCCGATGGCCTGCTGCCCGAGATCGTCGAGCGGCCCGATCACCCGTGGTTTGTGGGCGTGCAGTTCCACCCCGAGCTGAAGAGCCGGCCGTTTGACCCGCACCCCTTGTTTGCCGGGTTTATTGCGGCGGCGTTGAGGCAATCAAGGCTGGTGTGATGGGCAGGCCCAAAGGAGATTCTGCCTGTGGTAGTTAGAAAAGCCCGGATTGAAGATCTTCTTGATACGATTTGGGCGATTGCCGCCTCACCGTATGTTGGTGGTTACACCATTGGTTATACCGCTCGTCCCGGCCATACTCGTTTCAAAGAGCACCGTGCTTACGGATTTAATCATCTTGTAATTTTGGCTGACAAACTCAACCGCACGGACGCCTCCTCATTGGAAGTAACCTTGCAGGAACGAATTAGGGATGATCGTCGGCATACGCGCTATCGCCGTTACGATCCTGATCGGCGTGAAGGCGGGATTTATCCAAGCGTTGGCAGAGCTGACCCCAAAACCGCTCATTTGCCGATACATTCCGTCTATATGGCATGGCGGGATCGTTAATCGGTTTGTATAATTATAGCGCACCCCCAAAACCCAAAAGGGGGCGCGGGCGTTTTGTATCGCCCGCGCCCCGGATGCGTCAGGCCTTGTGAGGGGGGAGGGGCACAGGCCTGACGCAAGGGGTTTGTGGGGCGTTAGGCGGCGGCGGTTGCCGCGCCTCCTTCCACCACGGTGAGGGCCGGCGCGCCGATGCTGATCTTGCGCGGCTTCATCGCCTCGGGCACCTCGCGGATGAGGTCGATCACCAGCAGGCCATCCTCAAGGTTGGCGGCCTCCACGCGGACGAAATCGGCCAGTTCAAAGCGGCGCTCGAAGCCGCGATTGGCGATGCCGACATGAAGGTACTGGGTGCCCTCGGGCGGGGTTTCCTCGGCCTTGCGGCCCTGCACGATCAGCAGGTTCTGCTGGGCGGTGATGTCGATCTCCGCCGGCTTGAAGCCCGCTACGGCCAGCGTGATGCGATAGGCGTCCTCGCTGCGGCGCTCGATGTTGAACGGTGGATAGTTGTCGCCGGCCTGCGCGCGCCCCGCGTTCTCCAAAAGGTCGAACAGGCGGTCGAAACCAACAGTGCTGCGGCGATAGGGGGTAAAGTCGAAACGGGTCATGATCAAATCCTCGTGCTTGAGCAATTTCCCCGGACCAAAGCCCGCAACGGGCGCCCCGGCCTGGGGGGGGTAACCAAGTGCCATCCCCGGCTGGGCCATGACACGCAGACCCAGATATGATACGGCAAACCGTTTTCAAGAGGCCGCTCCCGCATCAATCATACATCAATCGCGCATAAATCCGGCCTAGCAAGGATAGCCATGACCAAGCCTGTAATCGAGATCTACACCCAATGGGGCTGCCCCTACTGCGTGCGCGCCAAGGCGCTGCTGGATGCCAAGGGGGTCGCCTATACCGAGATTGACGTGACCATGGATGCCGCCAAGCGCCGCGAGATGGAGGCCCGCAAGCCGGGCGCGCGCACCGTGCCGCAGGTGTTTGCCGATGATGTGGCGCTGGGCGGCAGCGACGACCTTCACGCGCTGGATGCGGCGGGCAAGCTGGACGCGGTGCTGGGGCTGTAATGCACCGCATCGCCCTGTTGCAGATGACATCGGGGATCGACCCCGCGGCCAATGCCCGGGCCATCACGGAGGCGGTGGCTTCGGCGAAGGCGGGTGGGGCGGAGATGCTGTTCACCCCGGAGATGTGCGGGTTGCTCGATCGCAATCGCGCCCGCGCCGCGCCGCATATCGTGCCCGAGGCCGAAAACCCGGTGCTGGCCGCCGTGCGCGAGGCGGCGGCACGGGCGGGCCTATGGGTGGCGCTCGGCTCGCTGGCGGTGGCGCGCGAGGATGACGCCGACAAGCGCCCCACAGATACCCGACACGCCAACCGCGCCTTCGTCATCGACGCGACGGGAAATATCGCCGCGCGCTATGACAAGATCCACATGTTCGATGTCGATCTGGCCACGGGCGAAAGCTGGCGCGAATCCGCCGCCTATGCCCCGGGTGACGCGGTGATAACAGTGGCGACGCCCTTGGGCCGGCTGGGGCTGAGCATTTGCTATGACATCCGCTTCCCCGCGCTGTTCGAGGCATTGGGCGGGTGCGATGTCATCGCCATTCCCGCCGCCTTCACCGTGCCGACTGGCGCCGCGCATTGGCACCTGTTGCAGCGCGCCCGCGCCATCGAGGCCAGCGCCTTTGTGGTGAGCGCCGCGCAGGTGGGGCACCATGAGGACGGCCGGGATACCTATGGCCACTCGCTGGTGATCGACCCCTGGGGCGAGGTGCTGCTGGATATGGGCGGCGCCGATCAAGCTGGGACCGCGGGGCTGGGCTTTGCCGAGATCGACCCGGCCCGCCTGGCCGAGGTGCGGCGGCAATTGCCCAGTCTGGCTAATCGGAAGAGTCTGATCAACCCTCGGGATCTTGCGGATCCGGCGAAAATCCCCAGATAAGCGTCACCATGATTGTTTTCGATCTTGAATGTCGCGACGAGCATCACCGCTTCGAGGGGTGGTTTGCCAGTTCCGACGACTTTGCCAGCCAGCAGGGTCGCGGGCTGGTGTGTTGCCCGCAATGTGGCTCGGCGGATGTGATCAAGGCGCCGATGGCCCCCAACCTCGCGCGCAAGGGCAACCAGTTGCCACAGGTGCCCGCCAAGGCGCCGGGGAGAGGTGCGCCGGCGCTGTCTGCCCCCGACGCCGTGCCGGTTGCAGCCAGCCCGACGGGCGCGGCGCGTGTTGCTTCGCCGCCTTCGCCCGAAGCCGTGGCGATGATGCGCGCATTGGCCTCCGCTCAGGCCGAAGCGCTCAAGTCCTCGCGCTGGGTGGGGGGCAAATTTGCCGAAAACGCCCGCGCCATGCACTACGGCGAGCAGGAGGCCGAACTCATCCATGGGCAGGTGACGCCAGCGGAAGCCCGCGCGCTGATCGAGGAGGGCGTGGAGGTCGCGCCCATCCTGTTCCCCGTGGCCCCGCCGGGCGAGGTCAACTAGGGCGCCGATACAAGGCGGAGCCGCGCCCAGACCAATTGCCATCGACGGGCCACCGCTCTATGAGCCGGGACGGGCACCCGTAGCTCAGCCGGATAGAGCACCAGATTCCTAATCTGGGGGCCATGGGTTCGAATCCCGTCGGGTGCACCATTTTTCACAATAAAATCAGTGACATGTGTTTTGGGTGCTTTGCCCGAACCTATGCCTTTTGGAAGCAGTTTGCTTCCATATTGCTTCCAAAAACCGGGCTGAAGCCATGTTCTGACAGTGCTTGTGAGGGTGCTTCCAGCCGCTTTGCGTGGAGGCCCGCATGAGTCGCGCGTCATCCCGACTGTCCCAAGTTATTGTCGATCGCCTGGTTGGCCATCCCGGCAGCGATGCTGGTTTCCACTGGGATACTGCTCTTCCTGGCTTCGGCGTGTCCGTCGTCAGAACATTCGGCACAGTTTGCGGCGTAAATTAGCGGAGGGCGGGCCTCGTCTGGGGTTGGGTTTTAGGCGGCGAGCTTACGGTGTTGCAAGCGCCGATGTTCGATGGTCTGTCGCTTGATCCTTTCGC